>JBDGXD010000006.1:0-39492 GCA_039584755.1 Gemmatimonadota bacterium | reverse complement strand
GGTGCCCGACTGCTACCATGTCCTGGGCGTGATCCACCACACTTGGACACCGCTGCAGGAACGCATCAAGGACTACATCGCCTCTCCCAAGTCGAATGCCTATCAGTCGCTGCACACCACCATTTTCGGACCGGGAGGCCAGCTATACGAGATCCAGATCCGTACACGCGAGATGCACCGCACGGCCGAATACGGCATCGCTGCACATTGGGTGTACAAGGAGAAGAGCGGACGAGATGAGTTAGACGATCACTTCGTATGGTTCCGCCAGCTGTTGGAGCTGCAGCAGGACGCCCATAGTCCGGAGGAGTTCCTCGAGTTCCTGAAGATCGACTTGTTCCAGCACGAAATCTTCGTGTTCACGCCGCAGGGAGACGTGAAGCGACTGCCAAAAGGGGCAACGGCGATCGATTTCGCGTTCGCCGTCCACACGGAGGTCGGCCTCAAGTGTCAAGGAGCGAAGGTGAATGGGCGGATCGCTCCGCTGCATCGCGCCCTGAATAATGGGGACACATTGGAGGTGTTGACGGGGCCGCACGCACGACCCAGCAAGGACTGGCTCAATCACGTGCAGACAGCGCGAGCTCGGCAGAAGATCCGCCAGTGGATCAAGCAGGAAGAACGGGAGACCTGCATTCTGCTTGGCAAAGAGATTCTGGCTCGTGAACTGCGCCGTCGTCGCCTGTCGATGCCGGACGAGAAGAGCATGACCCTTGCGGGCGATCGACTGTCGCAGGGGTCGGGAGAGCAGCTATATCAAGCACTCGGCCGTGGCGACGTGCCGATGGGTCAGGTGATAAACGCCCTGTATCCTGATCGTGAAGAAGATGAACTGGAGCCGCCCAAACCCAATGTCTTTGGCCGGGTACTCGATCGAATCCGCCTGGGCAGGGGAGTCCGCATTCACGGCGTCGACGGATTGGTCGTGCGCTACGCCCAATGTTGTCAGCCTGTGCCAGGAGATCCCGTGGTCGGATACGTGACCAAGGGAAGGGGTATCTCAATTCATCGCGCGGATTGCCCCAATCTGCTCACGATGCCCACCGACACGGACCGCCGCGTCGAGATCGATTGGCAGAGCATCCAAGGGGAGTTGTTTGTCGTGTGTCTCGGGGTGACTGGTGAAGATCGCAGAGGCCTCTACGCAGAACTGATGGAAGTGGTGTCGCAGACAGGCACCAACATCCGGAGTGCCGAGTTGTGGAGTAAGGACGGTGCGATGTTTGGCTCGGTGCTCGTCGAAGTGGAGAACCAGGCGCACTTGGCCAAGGTCATTCGGGCGATGAGGCGCACCAAAGGGGTCAACTCGGTCGACCGTCGCGAGCCCACTGCAGGCAGCTCACGTGGGTCCAGCTGATCCGTTGTCGCGGCGTCATGACCCCCAGCTAAACACCTTGAGCGTCGCAACGGTGCTTGCGCTCCGAGTTGAGCATGGGTGACTTCGATCTCGTCATGCCGTTCGAGCCGGCGGGCAATCAACCTCAGGCGATCGCCGAGCTCATCCGGGGACTCGAACGAGGAGACAAGCATCAGACCCTACTCGGTGTGACCGGATCGGGCAAGACGGTGACGATTGCGAACGTTGTTGCGCGTTACCGGCGGCCCGCACTCGTTCTGTCACACAACAAGACGCTCGCTGCACAGCTATACGGCGAACTCAAATCGTTCCTACCGCACAACGCTGTAGAGTATTTTGTCTCGTACTACGATTACTACCAACCCGAAGCCTATGTTCCTGCCACTGACACCTACATCGAGAAGGACGCCTCCATCAACGAAGATATAGACATGCTGAGGCTGAGAGCCACCTCGAGCCTGATGGAGCGGGAAGACGTGGTCATCGTGGCTACTGTGAGTGCGATTTATGGACTGGGCGACCCGGCAGAGTACCGCCAGTTGATGCTGACCCTTGCAGAGGGTGAAAACCGATCCCGCGAGCGTCTGCTCGAAGATCTGGTGAAGATCCAATACAACCGCAACGACGTCGCGTTTGAACGGGGCACGTTCCGGGTCCGCGGCGATACGGTCGAGATCTTTCCTGCCTACGACGAACAGGCCGTCCGAGTAGAACTCTGGGGTGATACGATCGAGCGTATCTCCAAGGTCGACCCTGTCACAGGCAATGTGATTGCCCGTCTGCAGCGCAGTGCGATCTATCCTGCTACTCACTTTGTGGTGCGACGGCCTGCAATTGAACGGGCGGTCTCAGCCATCCGCCAGGAACTCAAACAACGGCTCACCGAGCTTCGGTCCGACAGCAAGCTGTTGGAGGCGCAACGCCTCGAGTCGCGCACACACTTCGACATCGACATGTTGCTCGAAATCGGAACGTGCGCGGGGGTGGAGAACTACAGCCGTCACATTACGGGGCGGCGCGTCGGAGAACGGCCCGCATGTCTTCTCGATTACTTCCCCGACGACTACCTCACGATAATCGACGAATCTCACGTGACTCTACCCCAACTTGGCGGAATGTATGAGGGGGATCGCTCCCGCAAACTCACTCTGGTAGAGTACGGATTCCGATTGCCGTCAGCCCTGGACAATCGTCCACTCAATCGCGGCGAGTTCATGCAGCTTACTCCCAACATGATCTTCGTGTCGGCTACACCGGGTGACGCGGAGTTGGAATTGTGTCAAGGAACCGTGGTCGAACAGTTGATTCGACCGACCGGACTAGTGGACCCGGTTGTTGAAGTCCGTCCGGTGAAGGGACAAGTGGATGATCTGCTCAACGAAATTCGTCAGTGTGAGACCAGGGGAGAACGTGTGTTGGTGACGACCTTGACCAAGAGAATGGCCGAAGACCTCACGGACTATCTGATGCAAGCCGGTGTGAGGGTTAGATACATGCACTCCGACATCGGCACGATCGAGCGGATGGAGATCGTCCGAGGGTTGAGATTGGGAGAGTTCGATGTGTTGGTTGGCATCAACCTGCTGCGGGAAGGTCTCGATCTTCCTGAGGTGGCGTTGGTCGCTATACTCGACGCGGATCAGGAGGGTTTTCTCCGCTCTGACCGGTCACTCATCCAAACCGTGGGAAGGGCTGCAAGACACATCTCCGGGAGGGGAGTGCTGTACGCCGACCGAATCACAGGGTCGATGAAGCGGGCCTTGGGCGAGATGGACCGGAGACGCTCGATTCAAGCGGCTCACAATGCCGAGCACGGGGTCAAACCGCGTTCGATCTACAAGTCGGTTGATCAGGTCCGGCTCGTGACGCGGGTCGCGGATGCCCGGGCGGCAGTTCCTGCCGCGCCCGATCGAGCGGTCGGGGAGCAGGACTTCCCCTTGGACCGAGACAGCCTGATCGAAGTGCTGGAGCAGCAGATGCGCGAGGCTGCTGCGGAGCTGGACTTTGAGGCCGCGGCCCAGCTTCGTGACCAAATATTCGAGTTGAAGGCAGATGGGGACCCGATCCGCTCGCATCCCCGAGCGAGCCGACTCGGAGCAAGGAAGAAACGTGGCTGAGATTGCCGTTGGAGAGACACTCTCTCTGCGATTGGAGGAGCTGCAATCGCTAGCGGAGACTTTCTGGTGCCAACTACCTCCCGGTGCGGTAGTGTGGCTGACCGGTGACCTGGGAACCGGAAAGACCGCGTTTGTCCAGGCGATGACCCGTGTGGCCGGATCCGAACCGGCGAGAAGCCCGACGTTCGCGTTGATCCATGAATACTGCGCCAGAGATGGTGTGCTTATTCATGTGGATTGCTACCGGCTGCGGTCGCCAGGCGAGGCGTTGGATCTGGACTTGGTGGAACTGACCCAACGGGCGAGGATCACCTTGATCGAGTGGCCTGAACGAGCCGGCTGCCATGCCCCCCCGCCGGACGTACACATAGTCTTTGAGCATTCGGGAGCGCCCGACCGCCGCATGCTGGAGCGGATCAGGTGAGTTACTACCTCGCCGTCGACACGGCAAGCGACTACGGCAGTGCCGCCGTCGGTCAGCCAGGCAAGGCGATCTCCGAGATCGTGGTTGCGGACCGCCGCCACGCAACTGCCCTCGTGCCGGCCATTGAGGAAGTGATCAGGCTGGCCGGGCTGACCTACTCAGATCTCTCAGGGATCATCATTGGAGACGGTCCAGGAAGTTTCACCGGGCTGCGTATCGGGTTCGCCACCGTCAAGGGAATCCTCTGTGAACGAGAGGAGCTAACCCTACACACGATACCGTCGCTACTAGGTACTGCATGGCCCTTCCGCCAGCTCACATCAGGGCCGATTGCCGCTTTGTACGATGCGTTGCGCGGTGAAGTTTTTGCCGCGGTGTACCGATTCTCTAGTAACAGCGTTGTGACAGAACTGGCACCCTGTCTAACGACGGTGACTCAGCTCACGGAACTGAAGGACGTTGTGCCTACACTTGCAGTTGGAAACGGGGCACTCGTCAACGGTGACCTCGTGGCGACTTGGACAGGACGAAGGCCCATCGCACCACCAGCCTCAGCTCCAAGGGCGGGGGCGCTGCTAGAGATGCTGGCGATCGAAGGGGCGGCGGTGCCGGTGGAGGATCCCGAGTCCCTGGAGCCGTGCTACGGCAGGTTGGCAGAGGCACAGGTGAAGTGGGAGAAGGTCCACGGGAGGGAGCTGGATGCCAGGGAGAGGGGGTAGCGCAGGAGGCGAAGGTGGATTGGCTCCCCTTTCACCCCATGGATGACCCAGGTTTAGGCTCCGCAAAATTTCGCTCCTAAACGCGTATCTTCGGTTGACAAAAGGACTTAAAGCCTCTATAGTTTGTGCCCGTCCGGGTCCCACCCCGCAAACTTTCGGAGGCAATCTTGAGTCGCAGTCTGAACAAAGTGACGCTGATCGGTAACCTCGGATCCGATCCCGAGGTCCGCAGCACAGGCAGTGGGACCAGGGTGGCAACGCTTTCGCTTGCCACCGGCCGCCAGTGGACTAGCGCTTCTGGCGAAAGGCAGGAGAAGACGGAGTGGCACCGCGTGGTGTTGTGGAACAACAATAAGGGCTCGGGCCTAGCCGATGTCGCCGAGAAGTACATGAAGAAGGGCGACAAGCTGTACGTCGAAGGCCAGATAGAGTACCGCACGTGGGAGGACCGTGAGGGCAACACGCGGTACACGACCGAGATACGGGCACGCGAGGTGATAATGCTGTCGCCGCGTGCAGGAGGTGGGGATGCGGGTGAGTCAATCAGAGCGCCCGCCGGAGGTGGAAAAGAGTCGTACGACGACTTCCCGGAGGCTCTCGATGAGGAGGACGACGATCTTCCGTTCTAGTCGCCCGGCAGCGGTGGCTGCCACCCTAGTGGTGGTGGCGGCCGTGGCAGGCGCACGCGACGTTCGGGCACAAACACCAACGCAGTTGCCAGAGGTCCATGTGGTGCAAACCGGCGAGACTCTCTGGGGGCTTGCTGAGCGCTACCTGGGAGATCCGTTCCTGTGGCCCGAGATCTATAGAATCAACACCAACGTCGTCGAAGATCCCCATTGGATCTTCCCGGGTGAGGAACTGCGTCTCCTGTTGTCCGCGTCCGGGGAGACACCGGTGGTAGAGGCGGTGGAACCACAACCACTGGAGGTAGAGGAGGTTCCTGAGCCCCCGGTACCAGTTGCACCGGCTCCACCTCCCACCGAAACGGCCCCGACCATATTCCAAGAGCGGGGTCCGTCGGTCAGGTCACTGGACATGACCGCGCCAATCTACCGCTATCGCCCGGTGCGGAGGGGTGAATTCTACTCCGCTGGTTTCCTCACCGAGAACGAGGATCTTCCCTGGGCGCGTGTTCTCGGGGCCGCTGGCAAACCTACTCTCAGCACTCTGGAAGCTACATCGGATGCCACCATGTTTGGTGAGGTGGAGCTCGAAGGGGTGGAATCGGCCACCTATCAGATCGGAGATTCGCTACTGGTTGCCAAGGTGCAGCGCAAGGTAGAGGGCTGGGGTCATGTGGTCCATCCCACCGGTATGGTACGAGTAACCGAAGTTGCCGGATCGAGAATTCGTGGCCAGGTGATCGCGCAGTTTGCTCGCGTGACCGACGGTCAGGTGGCTCTTCCACTCGAAGATTTCCACAGTCCCGGCGACATACTGCCAGTACCAATTGACAACGGTGCCGAGGGAACGATCATCGCACCGCGGGATGTCGGTATTCTGCGCTCACAACAGGACGTGGTCTTCATCGACTTGGGTCGAGAAGATGGCGTATCGTTGGGCGATGTGTTCGAGGTCTACACTCCCGAAAGTGAAGGTCCTCTTTCTGGTGGGGGCGAGGCAGTCGGGATAATGACAATAGTCCACGTTCGGAACCACTCGGCTTCCGGTTTCATAGTAAATGTGATGGATCTGGGGATCGATGTTGGGGCAACGGTCAGGCTCGTTCGGAAGATGCCAGGCTGAGGATCGGCGGGCTCACTATAGAGGATCGGCGGTAGGGTCGCTGCAAGACTGACGGCTCTACCGCCGTTCTGCGTTGTGCCGACTACCCTTCGGAGCTCCAAGTTGCATAAATTGCGACGCAAAGCGGTCGAGGTGCGTCTCTTAACAGTCAATCGAGAAAGCTCGGAATAATGACTAGTCAGATGAAGGGTCGTGTGCTGGTTACAGGCGGTGCTGGTTTCATCGGTTCGCACGTGACTGATCATTATTTGCAGTTGGGATGCGAGGTCACGGTTGTCGATGACCTCTCCACAGGAAAGGTGGAGAACGTTCCGAAGGCAGCCGAATTCGTGCATGCTGACATTGGCTCACCCGAGGTGCGCCAATTGTTGGAGCAGACGGGTTTTGACGTGTTGAATCACCATGCCGCGCAAATGGACGTCCGTACGTCGGTGTCCAATCCGGCGTTTGATGCCAGAATCAATATCCTCGGGTTCCTCAATTTGCTGGAAGGTGCCAGAGCAGGCGGTACTGGGCGGGTGGTGTTCGCTTCCTCCGGCGGTGTGGTTTATGGAGAGAGCGACGATCTTCCCCACCGGGAAGAGGCTCGCAAACTGCCGGTGTCGCCCTACGGCGTCAGCAAACTGACTTCGGAGTTCTATCTGGCGGCCTACGCGCAGCTCTACGGCATGAAATGCGTGTCAATGCGTTATGCCAACGTGTACGGTCCACGCCAGAATCCCCACGGCGAGGCCGGCGTTGTAGCCATATTCTGCAGCCGTATCAAGCGGGGCGAAGCGCTCACCGTGTTTGGTGACGGTGGGCAGACCCGGGATTACGTCTTCGTCGGTGATGTCGCCAGAGCCAACATGGCCGCCACAAACTGGCCTGTGAAGAGTATACATACCATTGACGCCGTCGCCTTCAACGTTGGAACGGCGATCGAAACCAGCGTAAATGACTTGGCTAGCACTCTGATGGATGCCACAGCGCGGCAAGTGCCGATCGACCGGGTGCCAGAGCGACCCGGAGAACTGGCGCGTAGTGCTGTGGCCATAGATCGCGCAGCCAGTGAGCTGGGCTGGAAGCCGCAGACCACGCTCAGCGAGGGCCTGAAGCAAACGTACGATTGGATAACGGAGACGTCCGTATGATAGCACAGGTAGGGGGAGCCTTACCGACCAGCCCTTGGGAGCTGGTTACCACGTCGAGTGTTGCGACAAAGCTGGTACTCCTAGTTCTACTGTTGTTCTCACTGGTCTGTTGGTTTCTGATTTTGCTGAAGTGGATTCAGTTCCGGCGTGTCAAGAAATTGGGGAATCGCTTTTTCCAGGAGCTTGAGCGGACCACGAGGCTGGAGGATGCCTACCACGCCGTCATGAAGCAGCCACCATCGCCGTTCGGTCGACTGCTCCGTGAAGGTGTCAACTTCTTCTCAGAACTGCGACCAGGTGCCCTGCAGGAGAAGGATGTTGTGAAGAGTGCGACCCTCACGGGTACGCAGCTCGAGGTGCTCAAGATGCAGCTGGCCAAAGAGATAGGGGCAGAGCGCGATCTCATGGCGCGGTTCATGCCGTGGCTGGCGACAATTGGCTCGGTGAGTCCCTTATTGGGCCTGCTGGGAACGGTGCTTGGCGTGATGGACGCATTTCTCGGTATCGCTGCAGGGGGTTCGGGAAACATCTCCGCGGTTGCACCTGGAGTGGCAGAAGCGCTGATAACCACGGTACTGGGGCTGGCGGTGGCGATTCCAGCAGTTATAGCATACAACATCTTTGCCAACCGTTTGGGAGTTTTCGCCGGTGAGCTAGAGGGCTTTGCCCAGGAGATCATAGGTGCGATGGCCCGTGAGGGGAGGGTATAACCCGGTGCCTCAGCAGGGATTGCACGGCCATGGTGAGCTACCACTCGCCGCCGACATCAATGTCACGTCGCTAGTGGACGTAGCATTCGTATTGCTCATCATCTTCATGATTACCGCACCGATCATGCAGGGCGGGGTCGAGGTTCAGTTGCCCCGGGGGGAACCACGAGCGATTGAACCGAGAGAAGGGCTCATAGTATCGGTGGACAGTCAAGGCAGAATATTCGTCGACGACAGCGATACGCCGCTGGTGTACGAACAGTTTCGGTCAGCGTTCGGGCCTCTGGTGAACACTCGGCAGCCGAGTGGCGTCTACCTCAGGGGCGATCGCAGGGCTCCGTACGGCAGTGTCGTACGGGTACTCTCCGTAATATCGTCGGCCGGTGTCGAGAACGTGGCGGTGGTGTTGGAGGAAGAGGAGATCAGGCGGTGAGGGGACTCAGACGCCACCGGCGTCGTGGTGCCGGCTCCGGCAAGGGGACGCGGTTGGCATTTACGGGAAGTATGACGCTCCATATCGCCGCAGCTTTCCTGTTTCTAGCGCCGGCGGGCGACCCGGCCACGCGGCTGCCCACGATCAAGGTCGAACTGGTAGCTGCTCCGCGGTCCAACCAGCGGCCCGCACCGGAAGTCGTCCAGCGGCAGGCAGAACAGCCCCAACCCAAGCCGCAACCACCGAGGCGGACATCGCAGGCCGATACCCCACCGCCACCGACAAGAGAACCAGAGGCGGAGCGGGAGCCGGCGCCACGCCCGCAGGCTGACAGCCTGGCTCCTGATGTCGAGCCGTCTACAGGCTCGGACCCGGCGACAGTGAACACGGGCGGGGTCGATTTCCCGTTCCCCGAGTATATGCGGAACATCGTGGCTCAAGTACACCGCCGCTGGCAGCGTCCCACAGGCAACGTGTCGCTCCGGGCCGAGGTGCAGTTCTTCATACATAGGGATGGTTCGGTGACCCACTTCCAGTTCGTTGAGCGCTCGGGGAACTTCGGGTTCGATCTAGAGGCTCAGGGCGCCATAGAAGCGGCCGCCAATGCAGCTGCGTTCGGTCCCTTGCCACAGGGATTCCCGGAAGATGTCCTGGTCGTCAGCTTCTTCTTCGATCCGGAGAAGACGAGATGACTGGAGAGAAGATTAGAGAGGGCAGAGGGAGCAGGGGAATCCGCAGGGGTGCTACGCGGCTTCTGCCGCTGCTGTCCCTGCTGCCCCTATTCCTACTCGCTCCCACCCGACTTGCAGCCCAGGACCCAGTGGACCAGGGTGTCCGCCTCGGCATCACATACACTCCAGGAATGCGGTCCGGCATGCTGGTACTGGGCGGCCCCCGGCGTGAGCGACTCGATTCGGTCCGCACGATCATCCAACGCGATCTGGCCTTCAGTGACCGGTTTGAGATGATCTATTTGCCCGGGGGTGACAGCCTGATTCTCGGGGTAAGTAACGGGGCTGACTCTACTGCTAGTGGAGCAGCGGACGTATTCGTCAACTACTCGCTGTACGCGGCGTTGGGAGCTGACTATGCTGTGAGCGTGCTGGAGGAGTTCGACTCCACGCTGTCGGTGAATCTCTACGACGTGGCAGGCGAGGCGGTCCGGACCGCCGTGCGTCTCGATACAGCCGGAGTGCGCTCGCCTGATTTCCGAATGGCCGTGCATAGGGCGTCCGACGCCATTGTGCGGGCCGCAACAGGGGAACCTGGGTTTGCAGCGAGCCAGATTCTGTTCGTTAGCCGTGGTACCCTGTACAGTGTCGATTCGGACGGGGCCAACACGCGCGCCGTATCCCCCGCCGGAGTGAGTACGTTCTCACCGGCTTGGGTACCCGACGGTCGGCAGTTCTCCTATACCGAACTGACGGATGACGGGTTAGGATCCATCGTGCTGCAGGACCGGGTGGTGGGGCAGCGGTCGACGGTGACGCCGACCACAGAATATCTCAACCTGAGTCCTGATTTTTCGCCCGACGGTCGCACCGTGGCCTTTTCCCGCGGTTGGGACGAAGGGACCCAGGTGTTCACGTATAACCTGGCACAGGACTGCTGCTTACAGCGCTTGACGGTAGGTAGTTTATCGGATAACCTTTCACCTGCGTTTAGCCCCGATGGGCGGCGCATCGCGTTCGAGTCGAATCGGGTCGGCCTTCCACAGATCTATGTCATGTCTGTGGATGGAACCGATCAGGAGTTGTTTGCCCCCTACAATTACGGGGTAACAGGTGATTCGCACAGTCCGGCGTGGTCGCCCGATGGGTTGAACTTGGCTTTTCACCGTACCGTGGCTGCCAGTCCGCAAATCTTCGTCATGGACGCGCGGAGCCGCACTGTACGGCAGTTGACTAGTGCAGCTAGGAATGAAGACCCAACTTGGGCTCCGGACGGAAGACATATCGCCTTTAAGTCGAGCCGTACCTGGGGTGTGCAGGTCTGGGTAATAGACATTGAAACTGGACGCATACGACAGTTGACCAGGCTAGGCGACACGCGAATGCCTAGCTGGTCTCCTCCGATCCCTCAGTCCAATCAACCATGAAACTGGAGTTACAATGCGCCTCACCCTCCCTCTCACTGTAGGAGCAACAGTCATTCTGCTCGCCGCTGCGGCATGCGGTGGTGGTCAGCCTGAGGTTGCACCGGCTCCTGACCCCGATTCCATCGCACGAGAACAGGCCCGGCGGGATTCTATCGCGGCCGCACAGGCACGTGCCGACAGCATCAGGCGAGCCCAGGAAGAAGCGGACCGTATCGCTCGCCAACGTCGTGCGGACTCGCTGGCCGCGGTACGGGCTGAGAACGAAGCGGTCATGGAGATGGTTGCTCGTCGGGTTCATTTCGACTTCGACAAGTCTGCCATCCGTCCCGGACAGGATACGGAAGTAGTCGAGCAGAAACTGGCGATCATGCAGGCAAATGCAGGACTGCGGCTCGAAATCACCGGGCACTGCGATGAGCGTGGCACCGACGAGTACAACATGGCTCTGGGGATGCGTCGAGCTGTCGCACTCAAGCAATTCTTGGTCGATCGCGGGGTCGCCGAGTCGCGCATTACCGTCAGGTCCAGAGGCGAAGAACAGCCACTCGACCCGGGGTCGAATGAGGAAGCCTGGCAGTTGAACCGGCGTGACGATTTCCGCGTGACATCCGGTGGAGGGTCGCTGAAGCGTCCCGGCATGTGAGGTCTGTCGGTTTCACTGCGCTGGCGAGTGTCGCCCTGAGCGCTTGCGCGCTCAAGGGCGATGTTCGCCGTGTGGAGCAGGAGGTCCAACAGCTACGTGCTGAGATGGCCCGCGCAGATTCGGCGCGGGCCGATTTCTTGGACCTCACGTTTCAGCAGATGATCGCACTGCAGCGGCAGATCCTCGACTCGCTCGATGCACAAGATCGGCGTTTGACCCGTTACAGCGGGACTGTCCTGAGCGATATGACCGAGATCCAGCGACAGCTCATGCAGATCCAGGAGCTAACCGGTCAGAGTCAAGCCCGCTTGGCGGAGATGCAGCGCAGGCTCGATCAGCGAGACCTACCACCGGTGGCCATAGGCGCCGGTGGAACCGGTCCGACGACTGCGGCGCCGCCCGCTGGTGCTCCCAGCCCCGATGAGCTTTACGACATGGCAATTCAGCAACTGGATAGGGGAAGCCCGCAGACGGCACGGACTGCCTTCAGGCTGCTGCTGGATCAATACCCCACTCATCCGTTGGCTCCTGACGCGCAGTTCCACATCGGGGCGTCCTGGGACGGTATTGACCCGGATTCTGCCACCGTGGCCTATCAACTGGTGGTCGACGACCACAGTGAATCAGTGCGGGCACCAACCGCGCTATACCGGCTGGGACTCATTGCCGAGCAAAAAGGGGACATGGAGGGGGCACGGGTGTATTACGAGCGAGTAGTCACCGGTTATCCTCGGTCGGACGCGGCGGAGCTGGCCAGAGCCAAGCTGAATCGCAACCGCTAGCTGTCGGCCTGTCCGGCACATCCAGATGAGCAAGAACACGACAAAGGGTGAGATGCCCTTCCTCGACCACCTCGAAGAGTTGAGGTGGCGGATTCTCAAGAGCCTGGCCGCACTTGTTGTCGGGACTGTCATAGGGTTTGTGGTTGTTCAGAACTTTGAAGTCCTCGAGTTGCTGAAACAGCCGATAGCACCTTACCTGCCAGACGACAAACTCCACGTAACCGCACCGACCGACGCCTTTTTTGTCACGCTTAAGCTAGCGTTTGCGATCGGCCTGGTTCTGGGATCGCCCGTGCTCATTACTCAGGTTTGGGGCTTTCTCTCACCAGCGCTGTATGAGCACGAGCGACGCCATATCGCGCCGTTCATGATTGCCGGCCTCGGTCTGTTCACGGCAGGCGTACTCATGGCTTACCTGTGGGTTCTTCCGGTGGCCATGAAATTCCTCATCACTAATTTCCAGGCGGACTACCTCGAGTTCATCATCACGGCGACAGCCTACTTCGGGTTCGTCACGCAGCTACTGCTGGCCTTCGGGATCATGTTCGAAGTGCCGGTTCTGATGGTACTGCTCTCGGTGATGGGACTGGTTGGGCCTCAATCCTTCTCCAAGTGGCGACCCTATGCGGTGGTGGTGGCGTCGATTTTGGCGGCCATGCTGACTCCCCCTGACTTGGCCTCGATGCTGGGGCTGATGTTCCCTGTGATTTTTCTGTACGAGGTAGGTATCCTCGTCTCGCGACTCGTATGGAAGAGGCAGGACAAGGAGACGGCATAGGGTGGGCCGGCGGCTTGTTATCAGAGGCATCGCCCGTGTCGCTCGAGGTACCTTCCAGTTGGCCGTGCACATCTTGGTGCTCGTGGTGGGTGTTACGTCCAATGCACTTGCCCAAGACCCTCCTCCACCCCCCGATACGACCGTAACGGGACAGCGACCTGATTCGGTTGCGCTGCCTATCGACACGGCGGTGGCACGAGGATTGGGACTGCCCACCCAGCCGTCGCGATCCTTCCCGCAAGCCGATTCGGTCATAACCGCCATGCTCGAGCGTGAAGGTTATGGCGCCACGCGTTACGCCGCTGACAGTCTCACGCTGTTCGCAGAAACTAGTGAGATCCGCCTCACGGGGTCTTCTCTCGTCCAGCGTGAGGGCAGCACACTCGAGGCTGATTCCGTGTCGTTCCTGCAGGACGAGTGTGTGCTGATCGCCAGCGGCGAGCCAGCGCTATTCGATGAAGGGACCGTTCTCGTCGGTGTTGGCATGCGCTACGACACGTGCGTGCGCACCGGAATCATAGCCGAAGCCGTCACAAAGTTTAACCAGCAAGGCGTAGACTGGTACTTGAGGGGAGAGCTGGCTGTTGACTCGGCGTCGACCCGACTGTACGGCGCAGGTACGAAGGTAACGACTTGCGATCATCCTTCACCCCACTTCCACTTTTCGGCCACGAGTGTGAAGTGGGTCTCCAACAACGTGCTGGTAGCCCGACCAGCGGTTCTGTATGTGAAGGACGTGCCAGTAATGTGGTTGCCGTTCCTCTGGCAGGATATGAGACAGGGCCGGCGCAGCGGCATCCTGGTTCCGCGCTTTGGGTTCAACGATCTCGTAAGGCCCAACAGTGGTTATCGTCGTCACGTGAGTAACATTGGATACTATTTCGCGATAAGTGACTATCTCGACTTCCAGGGCTCGGTCGATTGGTTCTCGGGCAACTATGTCGCATTGAATGGTCAGGTGCGGTACCGCTGGCTGAATCGATTCATCACTGGGAATCTGGGATTGTCACGGATCTTTGAGGAGGGCACCGAAGGAAGGGCGGGGTCGAAGTCACTACGCTTGCAATGGATGCATCAACAGAGCTTCAATCAGCGAACACGCCTCACCGCCAACGTCGACTATGCTACCAGCACTCGGGTGATCGAACAAAATACAGTAGACCCGCTAGTTCAAACCGCGACATTGGGAAGCCGCATCAATTTTAGCAAACAGTTCGACTGGGGTACGCTTACCATCGGCGCCAGTCGATCGCAGGACCTGGCCAACGGGACCACTACGCAGACACTGCCGGACGTAAGTCTGTCTCCGGCTCCGGTCAACTTTGGTGAGGCGGTCACTTGGTCGCCTTCTTTCTCGTTTTCGAACAGGCAACTGCTGAAGCAGTTCCCAGGAGTGGTGATCCAAGGCGATACCCTCACTGGACTGGGTGTAGACACAGTCTTCCCCGATACTCGGACCACTAATCTCAGGTTGGCGACACCGCTTCGAGTTGGGCGCTGGAATTGGCGCAACGACTTTACCGTGACCGATTTCACCACAAATAGACCCTCGCAGGCTATCACGCTTGTGGACGCTGCAGACTCGTCCGTCAGCACCGTGTACTACAGCGGAGATTTCAGCACGGCGGTGGACTGGAACACCAGCATAAATCTGCCGAGTCTGTTTCCCACCACTTGGAAGCTGCAACCCTCTGTGGGAGTGCAGAACACTACCTCCGGACCCTTCATGATTCGGAATCAGCGAACCGGTGGCGCTTTTGTACAACAAGGCAAGCGGCTCTCATTCAATGCCTCGCTTTCTCCCGCGCTGTTTGGGTTCTTCCCCGGCGTCGGTCCGATCACTCGGATCCGCCATTCGTTTTCGCCAAGCGTGAGGTGGAACCTGGCACCGGCTGCCGACGTGCCCGAAGCCTACGCAAATGCGACATCTCCGACAGGGACTGCCCCGCAGTTGCGCAGCCCGACCGCGCACTCCATTACACTTGGTCTCAGTCAGACCTTCGAAGGCAAGCTGCGTCCGGCCGCAGATGACACGACTTCCGATCCGAGGAACGCCCCCAAAGTGAAGTTGTTGAGTATTCAGACGTCTGCGTTTGCATACGACTTCCAGCAAGCGAAAGAGCCGGGAAGGTCGGGTTGGACAACCCAAACCTTGCAGAACACGTTCACCAGTGATCTGTTACGTGGCTTTACGCTCTCAATCGCCCATGACCTGTGGGATGGCCGCGTCGGGTACGACTCAACCAGGTTCGATCTCTTTCTGCGCTCGGTATCGGCTCGGTTTACTCTCACAGGTGCGACATTCTCAAACATCTTCTCGCTGTTCACCGGTGGTGAGGTCACTGCGCCGGAGGAAGACGCGCCGGTGACACCGCAGGATCGACTGGCGCCGATTGGCGGAGCGATGTCCGCTCCACGCAGCCTTGATCCGGCACTCGATGAGCTCACCGCCCGATCCACCGCTGGCGGTGGGTTCCGAACGTCCGTGACCTATGATGAACAGCGGACCAGAACGGCAATTGTAGACGGCGAAGTTATCGATGAGCCCGCCTTGAGAAACCTTGGACTGAGGGTCGGATTCTCCCCGACACCGGGCTGGGGAGTTTCGTGGGACACCAATTACAACCTCACGCAGAAGAAATTCGGTCAGCACGTCGTACGGCTCGACCGAACCATGCATCGCTGGCGCGCGACCTTCTCTTTCGTGAAATCCCCCAACGGCAACTTCGCATTCAACTTCTTCATATCGCTTACCGACCAGCCGGAAATGAAGTTCCAGTACGACCAGCGGACGGTGAGACAGTAGGCACCGGCTCCCCCGACGGGCAGTCCGCCTCTCGACGAGAAGCTGTGACTTTGCAGGTCTGTTCTCGACTTTCTGTCCTCAAAAGCGGACGTTTATTGAAGGCTCCGTGAACAGTAACTGTATATTTTATAACCACTTAACTACTGGCATGCTATCTGCCCTTTGCGCCAGGTGTAGACCATACATCCCATAGGGGGTGACATCATGAGACGTTCGCTCATTGCATATGTGCTGGCCTTGTCCATGGTAGGCTGTTCTGATAGCACTGCGGTTGGCGGGATCGTGCTGCAGGTACCCAATTCGTTGGTCGGCACCAGTTTGAGTGGAGCAATCCACCTTGCCTGGTCTGACAACGCCTTTGTGAATGCGCCGCCGGAAACGTTCTTGGAGTACCGAGTCTTCAGCACGGCCTACTCACTTGACGCCGGTTTGTGTGGCGAAACCTGGGAACTAGAAGGGTCCACGATCGCTCCGGAATTTCTGGTGGGTGCCCTGGAGAACGGCGTACCGCGCTGCTACGCCGCAGTGTCCGTCAGCATCGACGGTCTGGAGAGCGAGTTTTCGAGCAGTTGGGCTGACACACCGCGTGCAGATGCTCGCAATGTGATCATCTGGGCTTACCAGACAAACCAATCTCTAAGCGGCTTCCGCTTTTGGGATGACGTCAACGGCAATGGCTTCGTAGACCCACTCGAGCTAGGAAGCGTGGGTGACGGCAACCGAACCGATATCGACTTCTGGGTTGATCGTGACGTCAATGGGGATTTCTGGATGGTGCCGGAGCGGACGGGGACTACTCTCGCGCTGTACGATGCCAACGTAATCTATGATTTGACCTCGATCGACGTGGCACCTGAGGCAGGCTATGCCGCTGTCGCTATCACAGCCGTGCCTATGTTCGGCTATGTGTTCCAGATGGACGAGGGAGACGGATACTTCCGCTATGGTGGCATCCGGATTACACATGTGGGTCGAGACTACATGATCTTTGACTGGAGCTATCAGACCGATCCGGGGAATCCGGAGCTATCGATTCACGGAGGCTTGCCGGTGGCCGAGCAGCAGGGGATCACTGTGGTGCGGAAGTAGGTCGGACGTGAGTCGACCGGCGCAGAGATGCCCAGCTGGTTCAGGCCATCGACCAGACCCCGGCCCGCGAGGCCGGGGTCTTCTTCGTCCATCGATCAAGCTGCCGGGCGTGACGAGTCGAGTCTAGCACAGGTACTGTCCCGCCTGTCTCCTCTCCTCCCTCTGCCCCCTCTGCCTCCCCTTATATTCCCTGAGTTCGCAAACTCGTTTCCCGCCTGACTCAGGATCGACCACTCACCGGCGACATCGAGAGACTCGCATGCTTGATACAAGAGGAGGCGCTGGCATGACCCGCAGCACCGTTCGTGCTCCACGCGGTGTGGAAATATCCTGTCGCGGCTGGGTCCAAGAGGCCGCGCTGCGGATGCTCATGAACAACCTCGATCCCGAGGTTGCCGAACGGCCGGACGAACTCGTGGTATACGGAGGAACCGGACGCGCGGCACGTAGCTGGAAGGCCTTTGAAGCGATCTGTGCATCCCTTCGTTCACTCCGCAACGACGAAACCCTGTTGATTCAGTCGGGCAAGCCAGTTGGTGTTTTCACAACACACGAGGACGCGCCACGTGTTTTGATCGCGAATGCTAATCTCGTTGGACGTTGGGCCTCTTGGGAGAAGTTCCGAGAACTCGAACAACTCGGTCTCACGATGTTCGGTCAGATGACGGCCGGGAGCTGGATCTACATAGGGACTCAAGGGATCCTGCAGGGTACGTACGAGACTTTCGGCTCGGTGGCGGTCAAACAGTTCGGTGGGGCACTGCACGGTAAGATAGTGGTCTCTGGCGGGTTAGGGGGTATGGGTGGGGCACAGCCGTTGGCTGCAACCATGAACGGTGGAGCGTTTATCGGTGTCGAGGTCGATCCCAGTCGGATCGAACGCCGACTGCAGACCCGCTATCTAGATGTGATGACCGAATCGTTGGACGAGGCCTGGAGCCTGGTTACGCGGGCCCGCGAGGACGGCAAGCCGCTCTCAGTCGGGTTGCTGGGCAACTGTGCCGATGTGTTGCCTGAGTTGGTACAGCGTGGCTGGGTACCTGATATTCTCACCGACCAGACCTCTGCCCACGACACTTTGAACGGTTACGTGCCGGCTGGGATGCCATACTCTGAGGCTGTCGCCCTGAGAGCCTCCGATCCTGCTGACTATGTGCGCCGCTCCAATGAGTCGATTGCAACGCACGTGAGGGCAATGCTTGACCTGCAACGTCAGGGGGCAGTTACCTTCGACTACGGCAACAACATCAGGGGCGAAGCGCTCGATCATGGAGTCCCCGACGCGTTCGAAATCCCCGGTTTTGTGCCCGAGTACATCCGGCCGCTGTTCTGCGAAGGCAAAGGACCGTTTCGCTGGGTAGCCTTGTCGGGTGATCCGGGAGATCTCCATCGCACTGACGAACTGGTGTTGGACCTGTTTCCAGACAACGAGCACCTGGCTCGGTGGATTCGGCTGGCGCAGGACAGAGTCGCGTTCCAAGGCCTCCCGGCTCGCATCTGTTGGCTCGGGCAGGGCGAGCGAGCCCGGTTCGGGTTGGCACTCAACGATTTAGTCGGGAAAGGTGAGATCAGTGCTCCGATAGTGATTGGAAGGGATCACCTGGACACCGGATCCGTTGCGTCGCCCTTCAGGGAGACGGAAGGAATGCGTGATGGTTCAGATGCAATTGCTGATTGGCCGATCCTGAACGCGTTGCTGAATACCGCGTCCGGTGCGTCGTGGGTTTCCTTTCACCACGGAGGTGGCGTTGGTATCGGCAACAGCCTTCACGCCGGTCAGGTAATTGTGGCCGACGGCACGTCGGCAGCAGCAGCTCGACTCGAACGCGTTCTCACCAACGATCCGGGAATTGGAGTGGTACGACACGCCGACGCCGGTTATCCGGAGGCTATCGCGGCAGCGCAAGAAAACGGACTGAGACTGCCCATGCAGGATTTCAGCAGTTGAGCACAATCCTGACCGGGGCCAGCCAGGTCGTCACCTGTCGCGGAGCCGCGCGGGCGCGGCACGGCCCGGAAATGGCAGATCTCAACGTGGTCGACGATGGCTCTGTTGTGATCGGTGATTCGGGGCGGATCGAAGCGGTAGGACCATACTCCGAGCTGCGTAAGCGGCATCCTGACGCAAACATCGATGAGGTCTCCGGGGTTCTCTTCCCCGGATTCGTCGATTGTCATACGCACGCGGTATTTGGAGCTGCTCGCCTGGCTGACCATGAGCGACGCGCGCGAGGAATTAGCTACAAGGAAATTGCGGCGGCGGGAGGCGGGATTCTGGCATCCGTGAACGACGTTCGCGGGCGCGACGTCTCCGAGCTCGTAGATCTGATGAAGGCACGCATAGCGGCGTTGGTGGCAAACGGGACGACTACCGTTGAGGTCAAGTCGGGTTACGGACTGAAACTCGAGACAGAGCTCGCGCAACTCGAAGCGATTCGACAGGCATCGACGGGCGACGGACCGGATTTGATACCTACGTTCCTCGGTGCACACGAAGTGCCTCCTGAGGCTAGAGACGATCCTGACTCCTACGTGTCGCTGGTGGTCGAAGAGATGCTACCGGCGGTGAGCCGGCAAGGAATTGCGCGCTTTTGCGACGTGTTCTGCGAACCGGGTGTCTTCACTATTGAGCAGTCGCGAACCGTTCTCGAGGCGGCCCGGCAACACGGCTTGAGGCTCAAGCTACACGCTGATGAGATCGATTACTCGGGCGGAGCGGAACTCGCGGCGGAGCTTGACGCGGTGAGTGCAGATCACCTTGCGGCTGTGTCCGAAGCCGGTATAGTGACACTCTCCGGAAGCTCCACGGTCGCCGTGCTGCTTCCAGGTACAATGCTCTTCTTGGGAAGTAGTCACCAGGCGCCGGCACGCAGACTGATCGATGCAGGGGTTGCTGTTGCGCTGGCCACCGATTTCAATCCGGGCAGTTCTCCGGGTTTGAGTCTCCCTCTAATGGCGACGCTCGGTGTATCTCAAATGGGGATGATACCTGCCGAGACCATTGTCGCCATCACTGTCAATGCGGCTGCGGCTGTGGGAGAAGCCGAGACGCGGGGTCAGATAGAATCGGGATACCGCGCTGACCTGGTGCTGGCCGCGGTGGGCGATTGGCGTGAATTGCCGTATTGGTACGGGGTCAACCTGATATCTGAGGTGTGGATCCAAGGTGTTGCTTGTCACTCAAGGGAGTGGCCCGTAAATTGTTTGGGCTAGAGAACTTCCGAGCATTTCGAAGGGGCTGAGGTTGCCGCTGAATATCGAGAAGGCGAAGGAAAAAGCACGTAAACTCGAGCTAAAAGGGCAGATCGACAAGGCGATCTCCCAGTATGCGCGCGTTCTCGATGAACTCGAGGGTAGTCCTGAGTTGACCGACGAGCTCGCCTTGTACAACAAGCTCGGCGACCTCTATTTGAAACGGGGTGATGTCGCGTCTGCCGTCGAACAGTACGAGACTGCAGTCACTCATTATGCCGAGCAGGGGTTTCCCAACAACGCCATCGCCCTCTGCAACAAAGTCCTGAGAAACGCTCCTGGCCGGACACACGTCTATCTCAAGCTTGCCAAGCTGATGATGCAACGGGGTTTCGTTGCTGAGGCCAAGCAGAACTTGCTCGAGTACGCTGAGCGAATGCAAAAGGCTGGGCAGATTGAGGATGCGTTCCATGCCCTGAAGGAGTTCGCTGATCTCTCTCCCGACAACGAGGAGATCAGGTTGCTGCTCGCTGAGCAACTGAAGAACGCAGCTCGTACCGACGAAGCCCGAGAGCAGCTCGCCAAGTTGTACCATGAGGTGCAAGAGAGTGGTGATGCCCGTCGTGCGCGCAAGACCCTCGAGCGGATGAAAGCAATCGATCCTGAGTATGACATAGAAGGTGCTCCCACTCCGACACTCAAATCACGCAAACAGAAAAGCTCAGATATCGTGTTCATCGATCTGGATGAGGATCGTGGGGCACGTTCGGGAACGACTGTCGCAGAAGAAGATGTGGCGGAAATCGGAGAGCCGTTCGTTGTTGAGCCAACTTCACTGGGTGAGGGACCGGATGTCACTGAGGCTGTGATTGCGGGAGAACTGGCCGATGTCCAACGTGCGGTGGATGAGATCGACATTGATGCCGACGCTGCCAGCGTAACCCAACTCGAAGATCTGGAGGTCGGTGAGTCGTTTGACATGAATGGCGTGGCTGACATCGGGGCGGTGGAGATTGAACCCACTACGCTCGATGAGCCGCTGGTGGAGGAGGATGAGTCCGCTGATGATGGGATTCAGCTGATCGATGTGTCGCCGGACGTGGATGTCGATGAGGAGGAGATCGCGGAACTGGAAGATCTCGTTGTCGACGGTGAAGGTTTGCCAGAGGCGCTCATGGGCGGGCCGGAATCTGCATCCGCAGAATCGGTTTCCGAGGTGTTGGATCTGGAAGATGTTGAGGACCAGCTTGGCGAGACCGATGCTGAACTGTTCCGTGATGAGCCACTCGAGGCCGGCGTGGAGGTGCCGGAACTCGATGTGGAAGGGTTCGACGGAGTCCCGGAGTTGACTCTGGAAGAAGACGAGGAGGATGTGGGACCGCTGGCCGACTTGCCGATACTCGACACCGGCGCTGAGACATTGGGGATGGCCGAGGATGAAGTGGCGGAAGAATCGACGGCAACCGCGGTTGATGACGGGTCTTACGAGTCCGAGGACACGGTTGGTGGGTCAACTGCAGACCTGGTTGAAGAGCCGCAGTCGGGAGAAATAGAGTTCCTGACAGAGTACGAACCCGATGAGATAGAGGCCGAATCGGAGGAGGACGTCGCTGTCGATGACAGCGAACTGCGAGAGCCTGAGCCGACTGAGCAGCCGGAAA
This sequence comes from Gemmatimonadota bacterium, assembly GCA_039584755.1. Classification (GTDB taxonomy): domain Bacteria; phylum Gemmatimonadota; class Gemmatimonadetes; order Gemmatimonadales; family GWC2-71-9. Next base: position 17,801 of record JBDGXD010000006.1, on the reverse strand, counting down.
CGGCAACGCAGACACTGGCCCAGGATATCGCTGATATCGAGGCCAGGGTGTTAGACGATCCCGGAGCCCCGGAGCCCCATCGAGAGCTGGGTGAAGCCCTGATCGAGGCGGGGGAGCGCGAGCGAGGGATGGAGGAACTCGAGATTGCGCTCACGTCGTTCGAGGGATTATCCGACTGGCGGCACGCCCTATCGGTGACGGAGGAGATCCTCCGTCTCGAGCCGAACAGTGTTCATCACCATCAGAAGCGCGTCGAGTACTCATATAGGATGGACGACAGGCAGTCGCTTGCTGCTGCGTATCTCGAACTGGCTGACGCGTTGGTACGTAGCGGAGCGGTTGATAGGGCGCAAGTCGTCTACCGGCGTGTGTTGGAGCACGATCCGGCGAGCAATCGAGCCCGCGTGGCGCTGGAAACGCTGCAATCTGATGAAGTCGTAACCGTCGATGATATCACGGACGCGGTCGGTCGAGCGGAACACAGCACCGCTGTGGGTGTCGATGCGGTCGATACGGACGGAATCACTGAGGTTACCGTAGCAGCGGAGCAGGAGGGTAGCGAGTCGCTCGCGGCGGAGAGCACCGAGCCAGCTGCTGCGGAAGGAGCTGGCTTCATCGATCTAGGTGCTCTCGTCATGGAAGAAGAGCAGGCTCGCGATACCCGCATGCGCATTCAGCAAGGTGAGCCCACGGGTGACGAGGAGCGGGATTTCGAGATCATGTTGTCGGAATTCAAGAAGGGAATTGAAGCCAACATCGAGCTCGGAGATACACAGGCCCACTACGATCTCGGCGTCGCATTCAAGGAGATGGGTCTGCTCGACGAGGCGATCTCGGAATTCCAGAAGGCGCTGCGCGGCGCGCAGGGTCGTCTCCGGACCGCCGAAGCCCTGGGTCTCTGCTTCTACGAGAAGAAGCAGTTCGCAGTGGCGGGCACGGTGCTGCGGCGAGCCGTGGATTTGGAACCTGGTGGGGACGATGAGAAGATTGGACTGTTGTACTGGTTGGGACGGTGCGAAGAGGAACAGAGTCGGAACTCCCAGGCTCTGTCATACTATCAACGAATCTTCTCGATTGACATCGGATTCCAAGATGTGCGTGAGCGCGTGAAGAGCCTGGCACAACAGGCGGGTAGTTGAGGAGGATGAAACCCCGCGTCACACGCGTCACCATGACCGAGATCCAAGGGCCGGTACTGACCGCGCTAGATGGGGTTTACGACGAACTGCGTAGGATTGTCCAGTCAGACTTCCCACTCGTCGATCAAGTCAACGAGCATCTCCTGCAAGTCAAGGGCAAGATGTTTCGCCCGACGCTACTCCTTCTGGCTTCACAGGCCGTCGGCAAGATCGCTCAACGTGAACTCACGCTGGGCGCAGTCGTGGAACTGATTCATGTCGCTACACTGGTGCATGACGACTCAGTTGATCACTCGCCCTTGCGGCGGGGCCAACCAACGGTGAATGCCAAGTTCAGTCACGAGATCGCCGTGATCATGGGTGACTACCTGTATTCACGGGCGATCGAGGAACTGGTTAGACTCGATTCGCCAGAACCACTCCGCATTATGAGTCGGGTCACCAACGAACTCACGGTTGGAGAAATGCGTGAGGTTGTTGCACACGACGTTCTCAGTTTCACACAGGACGATTACGAACAGTTGATTCAGTTTAAGACGGCTTCGCTCATGGCCGGCTCGTGCGAGGTGGGTGCTCTCGTCGGTGACGAGGAGTGTAGGGAACCACTGAAGCGATACGGAATCAACTTGGGTTGCGCATTTCAAATAGCGGACGACCTACTCGATTACACCGCTACCGAGTCAGCGACGGGAAAACCCACATCCCAGGACCTGCGTGAACACAAGATTACTCTGCCTTTGATTGCCGCATTGCCGCAGATGGATAGGGCCGAGAGGCAACAGGTTGAGGATCTCATGGCGGATCAGAAACCGGCCACGGAAGAAATCAACGCGATAATTCGCATTGTTGAAGCGAGGGGGGGTATCAGCGCCGCACGCGAGCGTGCCCGTGAGTTTGCGCTCATGGCCGAGGGGGAGCTAGACTCCCTTCCGGGAGGGCAGGCACGAGATGCGTTACGGGACTGCATCACGTATTCCATCGACCGGAGGCATTGAATTGTGGCTATAGGACCACGGCGCCCGTTATTTTACATAGGAGTATTGTCTTCAGGGTTTGTGCTCGGGGGCTTCCTGTCGAAGTTGCTGGAGAGGTTTCTGCCGGGGGGGAGCCCAAAGGACTTCTTTACCTATAACGTTGATCCGTCGTTTGGTCCGATTCATATCGATCTATTGATTCTGAGTCTGACGGTGGGCCCATTGGTGCTGGACGTGTCCCTGCTGGGTCTGGTTGGCATTGTCTTGGCCTACATGTTAGCCCGTTCCCTATTCTAGTGAGGTAGCCATGCCTTTCAATCTCGGCATGACCGAAATGCTCGTGATCCTGATGATTCTGCTGCTGGTGTTCGGGGCAAGGCGTCTACCCGAAATGGGTGCGGGGATGGGGAAAGGAATCCGGGAGTTCAAGAAGAGCCTCAAGGAAGTAAAGACCAGCATCGAAGACAACAGCGATGAAACGCCTACACCCAGGCAGATCGACTCGGCCCCGGTGAGCTCTGACGGAGAGCCAAAGAAACTGAGTGAGTAGGCCAGCTCGTAGGCCAGCGTCTCAGTCGACAAGCCTATGCCTGTGGGATCGTCAGAACCCTAGCGGTCCTCCTCCGGGCATCCCCCCACCTGGGTCGGCCCGCAGTGCCTGAGCCACTTCTAGACGGAGATCGACGACGTCCGCGCTCTGCCTGATCGATGCCAGAGCCATCTGGATCCGAAGCTGTCGTAGGCTGTTGAGCGCCCGCTCTCTGAAGGCGTCAATCTGCCCCGCAAAGGCCGAGCTATCGGCCAATTGCTGGAAGGTAGGCTGTGTGAAGAACATGGCCTGTTCAGTCCGAATCGGGCCGCCCCACTGACCTATCCCCAGCCCAAATGCGGTACCTACCACCTCCGGTGAGTTCATCAGAGCAGGATTCGGCCTCAATCGGGTGAAAGGTGGCAGCTCTACAGAACGCACCCCATGTTTCCCCGCGACGTCATCGAATGCCATACCTGATTCGAGGTCTGTCCGGATGACTTCAGCGAGTTCCTCGAGCTTCTCCCACTTGGCTGCGATCGTTGCGTCGAAAGAAACCCTCTCTCTCACCTCCTCGAGAGGAGCGATTCCCTCTGGCACTATCCGGTCTATGCGAAAAACGTAAAACGCGCTATTCGTCTCGATGACGTGGGAAGTCTCGCCTTCCAAAGCTTCGAATGCCCACACGGCCACGTCCGGTACGAGATCCTCGCCGATCCAGAGTTGGCCGCCCTGGGCCAATGGATCTGCAACCTCAACGTCAATACCCATTGAAGCGGCTATCGAGTCTAGCGTACTTGGATCATCCTGTTCGGCAGCATACAAGTCTAGCGAGTCCCCCCGGGTCTCGACGGCGGTCAAGTGGTCTCCGTCTAGCTCCACCGGGATCAAAATGTGGCTAGCGTGGTACGTTTCGCCCGTCTTCGATTGCAGCCTGATGATGTGATAGCCAAAGTCCGACAACACGGGTTCCGAGATCTCGCCCGGTTGTAGCTGTAGTGCGGCCTCCGAGAAGACCGAAACGTGTTGTCCCCGAGATACCTCACCGAGGTCACCACCACTCTCTCTATTGGCAGAATCGGCGGATTCACGCATTGCCATGTCAGCGAAGTCAGCGCCGTCGCGTAGTTCGGCCAAGACATCCTGGGCACGCTCTAGCGCTGCAACCGAATCAGAGCTGTTCGGGACACGGGGCACCGACACATAGCTCAGATAGGCACTTGCCGGCCGCTCGTACTGTTCCCGGTGATCCGTGTAGTAAGACGCTATCTCCTCGTCGCTGACCTCGACCTCGTCGTCACCAATTACCGCTTGAGGTAGCAGCGTGATCAGATTCACGGCGACGGAGTCGATTTCGTCCTGGAAGAGACGCCACAACTGGGCGTCGCTGATGTAAACGTCACCGACCAGGCGCTGATACAACTTGATCTGCGGCAATTCCTGCCGATATCTCGCTTCGATCTGCAACTGGTATTCGTTAGTCTGGCTCTGGATGAAGCGCTGGTACTTGTTCAAGTCGAATTGGCCATCAGTCTGGAAAGTCGGTTCCTGTACGAACTCCGGAAGCGGCTGGTTGCGCATGGCTTCGCTGATCTCCCGATCGGTCAACGTGATGCCGCGTCTCCGGTACTCACCATCCAGTGCGATCTGCAGCACTAGGCTCTCGAGTATCTGATCTTCCAGCGCGCGGACCTCATCCATCGTGTTCGCAGGGTTTCCGGCACGTCGCTGCTGATCTTGTGCCATGCGAAGCGTACTGTAGAAGTCTTGGTACTCGATCTTCTCCCCGTTCACACGCACCACAACCAACGAGGAGCTGCCGCCGCCCCGGCCGCCAACGTCCATACCCACATCGAACACCAGCCAGCCGACGAAGGCCACGATGAGCACTCCCATAACCCACTTCGCGCTCGCGCGCATGGTCCGCATCATAGTCTGTTCACCTACTCCAAGAGTCACCACGTTGAGAGCGGGTAAGTCTAAGTGGGACAACGGGGAAACTCAAGCCAAAGCACCGCTTCAGTGTTGATGTTTTGGCCGCCACCGACTAAGTTCGTGGCGTTTCCGAATTCTCACCCAATCCCAGTCGCGCCATGGCCTATCAGAGCGAGATCGAGAAGCTCGAGCAGCGCTACCATGAGAATCCGCAGCAGTGGTTTGCCGCGCTCGCAGACTCGTACCGCAAGGCGGGCGACCTGGACCTTGCTCTCGAGGTTGTTCGCGGTGGACTCGAGAAGCGGCCCAGCTACGCCAGTGGTCACATCGTTCTCGGCCGGTGTTTGGTCGACAAGCAGCTGTACGACGAAGCAGCTGGCGTTTTCGAACAGGTACTAGAGTTGGATGCCGAGAACATCATTGCACTGAAATCGTTGGGCGATATCGCTGAACACAATGGGGACCTCGCCGGCGCCAAGTCATGGCTTTCCCGTCTACTCGACATAGATCCCATGAACGAGGAAGCTCGCGAGGGGATGGATCGCATACACGAGGCTGAACTGGCGGCACCGCCCGAGGCGGCCGATGAGGCCTCCTCTGAGGAGTCGCCGCAGCCGGCGATAGAACCTGGTGCTGCCTGGGCTGCAGAGGCGCTGGCGACCATGGATCGGGGTGGTGAGGAGGCCGCACAAGTATCTGTGGAAAGCGCCGAGCCAGCGGAGCCGGCCGCGGTGGCAATGGACGAAGCCGCCCAGCTCGAGCCTCAGACTCTCGAGCCGGAATCGGACGTGGTCGAGCCATCTGGGCTGGGGGATGGAGAATTCGCGGTCGAGCGTTCCTCCTCGTGGGATGACAGCGACGGAGCTTCGGGTTTGATGGCGTCTGACCAGGACATGTCCGAAGCGGTGGTGGATGTCGAGGCAGGCGCAGATTCTGTCACCATTGAGCCGGTCGCGGGGTTCGAGGCCACCGTCCAACCCGAGGAACAAGAAGGCCTTGGCGAGCCAGGGTCTGCCGTGGTCAGTGAATCAGCTGCAGTGGACCGGAATGCTGCTGCCGTTGACTCAGGGGAGGTCCGGGTCGCGGGTGATCTCGAGGTCGTATCGTTCGACGATGAATTGAGCTGGGATGCTGGGGAGGGCCGCTCGGCGGAGGTTTCCGACGAAGACGTGAAGGAGGCGGAATCCCACCACGAGGACTTGGCTGCGCCAGTGGAGTTCCTAGGAGATCCCGGTGCCGTCGCTGCTAGGGATGTGAACCAAGATGACGAGGAAGAACAGGTCGCTGACACACCCATAGATGCAACAGATTCGAGTGGAGTCGTGCCCGAGGGTACCACCACATGGGAGTCGGAAGGTACCGCCCCCACCTCGGAGTCCCGCGAATCCGCGATCGAATCTGCCGGGTTTGATGAGGCACTCGAGAAAGAGCCAGATGTGTCGGCGCAATCCCAAACCGATTCCCAATCGTTTGGTGTGACCGAGGGGTCAGGGGCGGCCGCGTCACTCGAGCTCGGGGTCTCCGAGGAACCGTTAGGTGAGGAACCGGTGTCAGCCGGGGAGGCCACCGGGTTCGACCAGTCACCTGGTGTCGACGAGCCGATCGCACCCGAACCGGCCGGGCCAGACGAGGCCTTTGCCGTGGAACCGTCAGTCGGCGACCTCCCGCTCATCATGCCCGAGCCAGGGGCACTGGCCGAATCCGCTTCGACCGGAGCGGACCGGGGCGAGCCAGTGGTGACCGAGACAATGGCAGAGGTGTTTGCCCAACAGGGTCTCTACGATCAGGCCCGGGAGATCTATCAGCGGCTGATCGAACAGCAGCCAGAGGATTCACGACTGGAGGAAAAACTAGCTCAGTTGACGCATCGTGCTAACCTGCCCGGCGACTTGCCCGTGGCATCCCGCTTCTCGGTCGCATCGACCGGGGGTGAGTCGGCGGTGAACTTCCTCAAGGGTATCTTCCAAACCGACCGCGCGGTGGAGGAGGGTCCAACTGGTGGCGCTGTCGATTCGGGCGCTCTGGAATACGGTGTTGCCGAACCATCCGAATCGACCGTTTTGGAATCTGCATTTGGTGGAGAGCAGGCGGAGCCGCCAGGATCACCTACCATACCGGCCTCCGATGAGGTATCGCTGTCATCGGTTTTTGGAGGTGAACCTCCATCTTCAGTTGTGCCGAATGTGGGTGAGCCGAGTCCACCAGTGGAGGGTCCCGATTCGGTGTCGTTTGACGAGTTCTACGGTTCGGCGAGTGAATCGCCACTCGATGGTGGTGCTGCAGAGGAATCAGAGCAGCCTGACGAGGAAAGCGACGACGACTTCAGGAATTGGCTCGAGGGTCTGAAGACCTAGGTGAGAATCGCCGTCCTCAACGGGCCCAATCTGAACCTGCTCGGTACGCGTGAACCCCATATCTACGGCAGTACCGGATTGGCCGAGATCGAGCAGCTCGTCCGGTCCCGGGCGGCTGAACGCGGAGTCGAGGTTGCCTGGTCTCAGACTAACCACGAAGGCGAGTTGATTGAGTTGATCCAGGGACTGCCCGGCAAAGTGGATGGTGCCTTGATCAACGCCGCTGCGTTCACTCACACATCCATCGCTGTGCGAGATACGGTCCTTGCAGTCAACATCCCCTTTGTCGAAGTACACCTGTCCAACATCTTCGCCCGTGAGGAGGGACGGCGTAGTTCGCTGTTGGCAGATCTGGCCGTGGGGGTAGTGGCCGGATTCGGTGCTAGGAGCTACTTGCTCGGTCTCGAGGCTCTGGTCGGCCATCTCTCTGACTGTGGTGGTTGATCTCAGCTCGGCTCGTCGTGCAGCGCTCGTGGCTCTGCTCGAGGAGGAGGAACTCGACGGTCTGATCGTCAGTCACGTGCCGAATGTGCGGTATCTGACCGGGTTCTCCGGATCAGCCGGTGTAGTGGTTGTCTTGCCACAAGAGACGATCTTTCTCTCCGATTTTCGCTATCGCCAGCAAGCTGAATTGGAAATCGGCCAGGCGGCTAGAATCGAGATCGTTCCGAGCGACATATGGACGCGGGCTCGCGAGGTAGTCAAGCAATACTCCGGGATTCGCCGGGTCGGCTTTGAGGGGCACATCGTGTCGGTCAGGCAGGCAGCTGACTTTGGGCCAGATGAGGGGGGTGTCTCACTCGAGGTCGCGCGGCCGTTGGTAGAGCAGCTCCGGGTCAGCAAGGATTCCACCGAGCTGGCCGCAGTCAAGGAGGCGGCGCGACTGGCTATCGAGGCCTTGGACGTGACTCTGGAGCAGGTTCGGGCCGGCCAGCGAGAGCTGGACGTAGCCGCTATGCTTGAACGGGAGCTGCGGGTCCGTGGGTCCGAGTGGCATCCGTTTTCGACGATAGTTGCCTCCGGACCGCGTAGTGCGCTACCACATGCGGGAACCAGCGAGCGGGAAATCGAAGTGGGGGATCTACTGCTCCTTGACTTTGGTGCCCAGGTTGATGGATACTGCGCGGATATCACTCGAACCGTTGTGGTGGGACGTGAAGCTGACCAGCGTCAAAAAACCGTGTACGACCTGGTGCGTGAAGCGCATTCCCGAGCGGTCACCAACGTTCGAGCAGGGATGACGGGGCGCGAAGCGGATTGGCTGGCGCGTTCGATGATCGAGGAACGCGGTTTTGGTGAAGCCTTCAGGCACTCTCTGGGGCATGGTATCGGCCTCGAGGTGCACGAGGACCCTCGGGTGAGCAAGGCCAACGAAGCCGTGCTCCCGTTGGGGGCTGCCATCACGATCGAGCCGGGGTTGTATTTCCCCGGTTGGGGTGGTGTGAGAATCGAGGATGATGTTTTCTTGGGAGCAAAGGGAGCGGAACTGCTTTCGGATGGTAGTACCGAACTACTCGAGCTGATCTAGAGATTGACTGAGAGTTGAATCTCCAGCAGGAGGACCATGGCCACAACAGCCGGCTTCAGGAATGGGATGGTGCTCGATATTGACGGCCACCTGTTCCAGCTTGTCTATTTCCAGCATGTCAAGCCCGGTAAGGGCGGGGCCTTCGTGCGCAGCAAGCTCAAGAACGTGCGAACTGGCGCCGTGCTCGATCGTACTTGGAACGCAGGTGAACGAGTAACTGAGGTCCGACTCGAACGGAGACCGGTGCAGTATTCGTACAGTGATGGGCATCTGCGGCACTTCATGGACATGGAGAGTTACGATGACATCCCTATCACTGATGACGTGATTGGCGAGGATCAGCTGAGGTATCTCAAGGAAGGCATGGAGTGCTCGGGCTTGGTGCATGACGGTACGGTGATCATGATCGAGTTGCCGCTCTTCATCGAACTCGAGGTAACGGAGACCGACCCGGGGGTCCGTGGTGACACTGCCAGTGGTGGCACCAAACCAGCGAAACTCGAAACCGGCGCTGTGGTTCAAGTGCCGCTCTTCATAGAACAGGGTCAGAGAATCAAGGTCGATAGACGGGAAGACAAATACTTAGAGCGCGTATGATCGATATAGAACTGGTGGAGAAACTCGTCGATCTCTTGAGCAATTCGGATGCTCAGACGATCGAAATCAAGAAGAAGTGGTGGACTACTACTATTCGGGTGTCGAAGAACTCCAGTCTGTCAGCTACGGGGCCGGTCTCATATCACGTGAGCGCTGGTCCGACCGCGGCTCCACCCGCACCGCCTTCGGCCGCTGCTCCTCCTTCCCCTGCTGCTCCGGCCGCAGATGGCGCCACAGGGGCGGAAGCGGCAGCAGAGGTTCCGGCAACTCCCACCAACCTAGTCGACATAAAATCTCCAATGGTGGGGACCTTCTATGCTCAACCTGAGCCCGGCGCGGAACCGTACGTGAAGGTTGGAAGCCGGATAGGAGTTGGCCAGACGTTGTGCATCATCGAGGCAATGAAGATCATGAATCCGCTGGACTCAGAGATCTCAGGACTCGTCAAGGAGACCGCTGTCCAGGATGCTCAACCAGTGGAATTTGGGCAGGTACTTTTCAGGGTGGACCCCAATGGCTGATCCAACTCGAGAAGGCGGAACGTTCAGTTTCAAGCAAGCAATCACCGACATGGTACAGCAGGGGGGGTCGGACCTCCACCTCAAGGTGGGGCGTCCACCCACGATCCGAGTCGCTGGTGAACTGGTCCCACTGGATCAACAACCGCTCAAGCCTGAGGAACTGAAGGCCTTGGCTGAGCAGATCATGACTTCGCGGCAGGTGAAGGAGTTTGCCGAGCACAAGGAGTCCGATTTCGCGATCGGTGTGCCCGGAGTTGGACGATTCCGCACCAACGTCTTTCAGCAGCGGGGAACACTGGCGTTCGTATTCCGAGCTATTCCCTATGAAGTGAAATCGGTCGAGCAGTTGCATCTACCCCAGATTCTCGAATCGATCTCGCTGAAGCCACGAGGCCTGGTTTTGGTCACCGGTGTAACCGGATCCGGCAAGTCGACATCGCTTGCTGCTATGATCCAGCACATAAACCAGAACCGGAAGTGTAATGTCATCACGATCGAAGACCCGATCGAGTTCCTGCATCGGGACGGTATCGCAAACGTCTCGCAACGCGAGGTGGGTTCGGACACTCTATCGTTCGATGCTGCCCTGCGGCATGTCTTGCGGCAGGATCCCGATGTCATTTTGATTGGGGAGATCCGCGACAGGCTGACGCTTGACACAGCAATGAAGGCCGCGGACACCGGCCACTTGGTGTTTTCTACCCTTCATACGACCGATGCGACACAGACGATAAACCGGATCATCTCGTTCTTCCCGCCCCACGAGCATGACGCCGTGCGCAACCTCCTTTCGACTGCACTTGAGGCAATAATCTGCCTCAGGCTTGTGCCAACTAAGGCCGGGAAGAGTAGGGTCCCAGCTTGTGAGATTCTCATCAACACCGCGGCCGTGAGAGATAATGTGCGGGATGCTGAAAAGGCACTCAACATCCCGGAACTGATAAAAGAGGGCACAGTACAATACGGCATGCAGTCTTTCGATCAGTCGCTGATGGACTGGTATCAGAAGGGCGTCATCAGTTACGAATCGGCCTTGTTCTACTCGACCAACCCGAGCGAGTTCGCTCTCCGGGTGAGCGGGATCGAGGGCACGTCGGACCGTACATTTGCCGAGCAGATGGGTCCCGGAGCTAGAGAAGATCCGTTGGGGCTTGGCGAGGACCTGACACCCTAAGACATGTTCAGCAAGATCTTGATCGCAAACCGTGGGGAAATCGCCCTTCGGGTGATTCGGGCGTGTAAGGAATTAGGTATCGAGACTGTGGCGGTCTTCAGTGAGGCGGACCGCGAGTCGTTGCACGTCAGGTTCGCGGACGATGAAGTCTGTATCGGACCTCCACCGAGTCGCCTGTCATACCTCAGGGTCACCAATATCATCGCCGCAGCCGAAATCACTGGTGCCGACGCTATCCATCCTGGTTACGGCTTCTTGGCGGAGAGCGCAAGTTTCGCCGAAACGTGTGCGGCCTCGAACATTGTGTTCATCGGTCCCACCGCTGAACAGATTCGCTTGATGGGGGACAAAGCGCAGGCTCGGAAACTGGCGATGGATCTCGGAGTTCCCGTCATTCCAGGATCTGCAGGTGCGATGGCGGACTCAGATGAGGCGATGTTGGTGGCCGACCAGATAGGATACCCCGTCATCATCAAGGCTGCGGCCGGCGGCGGTGGTAAGGGGATGCGGGTCGCTGAAGACCAGGAAACGTTCGGGCAGTCGTTTCAGTTGGCACGCAACGAGGCCTTGGCTGCGTTTGGGAACGCAGACGTGTATGTAGAGAAGTTCCTGGCACGCCCGCGCCACGTCGAAATCCAGATCATGGGAGATCGCTTCGGCAATGTGATGCACATGGGTGAGCGTGACTGTTCTGTTCAACGCAGACACCAGAAGCTGATCGAGGAGTCACCCAGCCCGGGGATCGACGCAGAGATGCGGCAGAAACTAGGTGAGTGTGCTGTCCAACTTGCGGGGAATATCGGGTACGTTGGTGCGGGTACTGTTGAATTCCTAGTAGATAGGGATGGCTCCTTTTTCTTCATGGAAATGAACACCAGAATTCAGGTAGAGCACCCCGTAACCGAGATGGTGACCAACTTTGACTTGGTGAAGGAACAAATCCGTGTGGGTGCAGGTGAACCTCTCAGCCTCAAGCTGCATAGCAACCAACTGCGAGGACATTCGATTGAGTGTCGTGTCAACGCGGAGGATCCCTATCGCAACTTCCAACCCAGTCCCGGTACGATAACGACCTATCATCCGCCAGGGGGGCCGGGCGTTAGAGTGGACACGCACATCTATGCCGGTTATACCGTGCCACCTTACTACGACTCCTTGTTGGCCAAAGTCATTGTACACGGAAGGACGCGCGACGAGGCGCTGTCCCGTATGGACAATGCACTCGACTCCTTCATTGTTGAGGGAGTGACTACGACCGTTCCGTTTCTGCAGCAGGTGATCCGCCACCCCGATTTCGTGTCGGGAGATGTCGACACCAAACTACTGGAACGCGAGCCACATCTGCTCCAGCCGGCGGCGTGAAGCTGACGGTCTTTTTCACACCGCTAGGTGTGGGCAGCCAGCCCATTGCAGGCAAGCCCATCATTGTGATCGATGTGTTACGGGCGACAACGTCGATTGTGGCGGCAATGGCGAACGGTGCGCGCGCCGTTGTGCCTGCAGCATCAGGTGATGATGCGTGGCGGCTGGCGCAGAGTCTCGAGAGCGAGACGGTCCTCCTGGCTGGTGAAAGGGGCTCACTACCCATCGAGGGCTTTGACCTGGGCAACTCACCGCACGAGATGACTCGGGCCGCGGTGGAGGGAAAAACCATCGTAATGAGCACGACCAACGGTACTCGGGCCATGCTCATGGCCGAGTCCGGCCGTCCCGTCATGATTGCGGCGATCACCAACTTCGCTGCTCTAGTTGCTCGTGCTCGTGAAGAGTTCGAACGGAGCGGTGAGATGACCATACTGTGCTCCGGTAGACGATCCATGTTTTCACTGGAGGACGCATATGTGGCCGGGCGCCTGGCGGGTGAGCTCCTGCCAGGCCGGATGCGCAGGCGGGCCGAGGTCAACGACGCTGCAATAGCAGCATTTGAGTTGGCTCGCCGCTACGGTGACAAGTGGCGACGTGCCATTCTGTCGAGTGCCGCTGCACGCGACCTGAAACGTCTTGGGTTCAAGAAGGACTTGGATGCCGCAACTGAAGTCGATGCTCACACCGTAGTGCCGATATATTCACAGAGACTCATCACCGTAGCCGATTCGACGTAGCATGGCACCAACGCCGCGCCACAAGCAGGAACTCATTGCGATCGCTGCTCTTCTGGCGGGCGTCTTCATCGGACTCACACTTCTTCCGTGGGACGTTACCGGTCCGGCGGGACGCGTCGTTGGCGGCCTGTTGTGGCGTTCGTTGGGCTCGGGTGCAGCCCTCATGCCCGTCCTCGGAATCGTCATCGGCCTCGCCAGTATTGGGCGCATCCGCGAGCTGGGATTGCGACGTGTTTCGATCTTGGTAGCGGGCTTGGTGATACTGCTCCCGTTCACCATCGCCGTCCTTGCCGGCATACGTGAGCCCGAAGATCTACCAGCCAGCTACGAGCAGTGGACGCTGGTGCAGCGCTCTATTGGCCTATTCCCGGCCATGTTGGTCGTATTGCTCACATCGCTCGTGGGGACCGCCGGGACTGTGATATTGGGACTGATAGCCCTGTCGAGCCTCACGCTGTACACGCTGGATTGGCACCCCTTCGGAAGGCTCATGGCGGGAACCTGGAGACCAAAGGCGCAGAGTCGGGATCATGATGTCAATGCCGTGCTTGCGGTACACGCTGCAGGTTCCGGCACAAACGCCGCTCCGGCCCATGATGAGTCAAGCGAGCCGCGCCCGAAGTCGGGCATTCTGGATCGCCCCCCTCGACGGAGGCCGAAACCGGCTGAAGCCCTCGAGGACCTTCCACCACTCGATTGCCTCCGAGGTGGGACCGGGACTACTTCGAGCGACGAGCAACACGAACTCGAGAGATTGGGCGATGTTCTAGTTGAGACGCTAGGTACCTTCCGAGTCGAGGGAAGAATCGTTGGGCGGACGACCGGACCAGTCGTGACTCAGTATGAAGTGGCACCGGCACCCGGCGTCAAGGTGGGCCGAATAGCTGCGTTGGCCGACGATCTGGCGCTGGCCATGCGGGCCAAGTCAATCCGCATAGTGGCTCCGATACCGGGGAAGGCGGCCGTCGGTGTGGAGGTCCCCAATCCAACCGCCCAGATGGTACCTCTGCGTGATCTGTTGGAACTGCGGGAATGGGATCAGAGTAGAGGAGTTCTGCCGATTCCCCTAGGGAAGAACCTCGAGGGAAAGCCCATAATTGCTGATCTGGCGATGATGCCGCACTTGCTCGTTGCGGGAGCTACCGGATCCGGCAAGTCCGTCTGCATCAACTCGATCATCACAGGGCTGGTATACCGGTACACCCCCCTCGAGTTGCGCCTGCTCATGATCGATCCCAAGATGGTCGAGCTCTCCATGTACAACAATCTGCCTCACTTGCGCCATCCAGTCGTCACAGATAACAAGCAAGCCGCGCAGACTCTCAAGTGGATTATCCACGAGATGGAGCGTCGCTACGAGTTGTTTCACGCCAATGGCGCGCGGAATGTGCAGGACTTCAATCGCAAGGCTACGTCAGGAAAGGAACTATTCGAACCCGGAGAGCGAGGAGCCGGCGGCAGGGGCGCGAGTCCGGGTGTTGCCGGCTCCGGTGCCTTCAACGCGGGATCGGGAACTGGCTCCCCTCCGGATGAGGAAGATCTCCAGCTACCACTAGTCTATGAGAGCGGTCCACTTCCCTATATCGTCCTGATCGTCGACGAGCTCGCCGACCTCATGATGACGGTGCAGGGCGAAGTAGAGAAGCCTCTGGCAATTCTGGCGCAGAAGGCTCGGGCCACGGGTATACATCTGGTGCTCGCGACTCAACGCCCCAGTGTCAACGTCATAACCGGTCTGATCAAGGCGAACTTCCCCAGCAGAATAGCATTCCGGGTGGCATCGAAGGTTGATAGTCGTACCATCCTCGATCAGAACGGAGCCGAGACTCTTCTGGGTAACGGAGATATGCTGTTCTTGCCGCCCGGCAGGAGCGAACCGGTGAGGGTGCAGGGTGGGTTTATCAGTACCGAGGAGACCGAACTGCTGATGGACTGGTACCGAGAGCGCAGGGCGGAACGTGATGAGGAGTTGGAGCGGCAAGGACTGCTGCCCCCAGAGCAAGGCGAGGACGACATACTCGAGGTAGTTGCCACGCTCGAGGTCGAAGAGGCTGTGGCGGAGAAGGGGCTCGGCAGCACCTCGGGAGATAGAGATCCGCTGTTCCGCGAGGCCGCCGAGACCTGTGTAAGCCATCAACTTGGATCTACGTCGTTGCTCCAACGCAAGCTGCGTATTGGCTATGGGCGCGCCGCCAGGATCATCGACCAACTCTATGAGGCAGGAGTGCTGGGCCCTCCCGATGGCTCCAGACCCCGAGACGTCCTACTGGGCATGGATGAGTTGGATGATGTGTGATGACCCAGAGGCACTGACGCCGAACCCCCGGTTTCCAGGAATCGTGGTGTCCCAACAGGAATAGCAATCGTCTCCGGACGGTGTGCCAGAATGGTACGAGCTGCGAGAATCTGGTTATCACCTTGGTGGGACCGAGCAGTACCATACCGTGTGTCATTGAAATCCGATCCGTCTACCTGGAGAGATCCGCGGCACCGCCGTGGTGTGGAGGGTGAGCTAGTCGCCGGTGAATTCCTGGAGAACCGCGGTTGGCAGGTGTTGTCGCATCGCTTCCGCCTCGGCCGGCTCGAGGTGGATCTCATTGCACGCAGAGGTTTGCAGGTGGCATTCGTGGAGGTCAAAACACGGCGGGGGACGGCATTTGGCAGCCCACTGGAGGCCATTACTTGGCAGAAGAAGCGAGAGATTGTCCGTGTGGCAAGGGGCTGGATGGATAGGTTTGGGCGACCGGACGACGTGTATCGATTCGACGTAATCGGGGTGACCATATCTGCCACAGGAACGAGTGTTCAGCACGTGGCGGATGCCTTTAGACCGGGATGGCGATAAGACCGAGTTCGGGTTATATTCGGGTGCAGGGTGCAGGGTGCAGGGTGCAGGGTGCAGGGTGCAGAGACTCCCGGCTCGCGGTTCCCAGCTCTAGATTCAAACCAATTCGAGGCAATCACAGGAGTCCCAATGCCCGCCAAGCAGACCAATACCTTTGAAGCTTCCCTGACTGATGACCGCCGCAAGGCCCTCAACCTAGCTATTGCCCAAATCGAAAAGGTGATTGGCAAGGGCTCTATCATGCGCATGGGGCAGGAGACCCGTGTGGCTATCGGTGCTATTCCCACGGGTGCGATCAACCTTGACGCGGCAATAGGGATTGGCGGTGTGCCGCGCGGGCGGATCACCGAGATCTACGGTCCGGAGTCGAGTGGCAAGACGACCTTGGCCCTTCATATTGCCGCGAACGCTCAGCGACTCGGTGGAGTGGCCTCGTTCATCGATGCTGAGCACGCTCTGGATGTTGAGTATGCCAAGAAACTTGGCGTGGATCTCGACAATCTGCTGGTGTCGCAGCCAGACACCGGCGAAGAGGCTCTAGAGATAGCCGAGATCCTCGTGCGGTCCGGCGCAGTGGATGTGATCGTTGTCGACTCAGTGGCAGCGTTGGTGCCGAAGGCTGAGATCGAAGGTGACATGGGCGACGCCCATGTCGGTCTACAGGCACGACTGATGTCGCAGGCCTTGCGGAAGCTGGCGGGCAGCATCAACCGGTCTCGCACATCTGTGATCTTCATCAACCAATTGCGTGAGAAGATTGGCGTGATGTTTGGCAATCCCGAAACGACAACCGGGGGCCGGGCCCTGAAGTTCTATTCGTCGGCGCGTCTCGACGTGCGGCGCATTGGACCGGTCAAGGAGCGTGACGAAATAACCGGTAGCAAAGTGCGTGTAAAGGTCGTCAAGAACAAAGTGGCACCACCCTTCAGACAGGCCGAGTTCGATATCATGTTCAGTGAGGGGATCAGTCACGTATCGCTGCTCGTCGACCTCGGTGTCGAAGCAGGCGTCATCGAAAAGAGCGGTGCCTGGTACTCCTATGGCAAGGAACGGATCGGCCAAGGGCGGGAGAACGCGAAGCTGTTTCTCAAGGACCATCCTGTCATGGCCGACGAGATCGAGGTAAGCGTAAAAGCATTCCTAGGGATCACGCAGGAGGACGAGGGCAGCGAGGCGAACCCACAGCTTGACGAAAAGGAAGACGGAGACGATTCCTGACTTAGCGCACTGCCCATGGTAACCAGGCGCGCGCCGGCCCCGCCGGACGGGCCACCTGCGTGTGATTGCTCACAGGTCGGATACCTGGGTAAGATCAATCCCGTCCACTAGTGCCACGCAATCGTACCCGACCCGCCAGTACCCTGCAGGGGACCAAACGCGTAACCGCCATCGTCCCGGACAAGCGTCTTCCAGGCAATCTAGTCGTCGAGATCAACGAAACGCGGTTTGCCAGTCTTCCGGTGGACGTGGTCACCTCGCTCCGGATAGTGACGGATCGTGAACTCAGCGATGACCTCTATGAGAAGCTGCTGCACGCGGCGGACGTCGAAGCCGCGTACCTGGTTGCCGTTCGAATGCTTGCAGCCAGGCCACGAGCAGTCAACGAGTTGTTACGGCGGTTGCGTGACCGCGGTCATAACCCTGCAGCAGCTGCTAGGGCCGTAGGTCGGCTGGAGACGAGGGGGGTACTCGACGACGCAGAGTTCTCTCGTCATTTCACTCGTACGAGACTGGCCCGGAGCCACGGGCCACCTCGGATCCTCACCGACCTGTTGGCACGTGGAATCGATCGACGCGTTGCTGAACGAGCTATTGACGAGGTTGTCGACCAAGAGGAGTTTGATGGCCTGAAGGAGGCTCGCACCGTAACGGAGAAACGCCTTGCACAGCTGGGGGACCTCCCGCCCGACAGACTGACGCGTCGGTTGTTGGCTTACCTCGCGCGGCGGGGATACCGCGGATGGGAGATGAGGGAGATGGTGAGCCAACTCATCCGGGAGCGGGGATCGGAGACCGGAGACGTATCCTGGCGGTCATAGGATCACCGCAAGGCATGGTTGGGCCAGTAACACCTATCGCTTCCCTCGTACCATATCATCCAGT
>JBDGXD010000005.1:0-40130 GCA_039584755.1 Gemmatimonadota bacterium | reverse complement strand
GAGAAGCTGGTCTAGCAACTCCGGTGGGATCGTAGGTTTGCGTCGCGCCATACTCGCCTCCAATGTCGTGATACATAGTATGGCTCACAAACACAAAATTCCTGATACCCTCCGAGAGCCGAGTCAGGGTCTCAACGGTGGCAACCGATCCCGCAGACACTCGACTTCGACACACGGCATAACGTGGCACAAAGTGCCCTCGACATGGCCTGAGTCGAGCAGAGGAAGGATGTGGGGGTGGGTCAGATCAGTGCCACTCCAAGGCATATCCGTCTCCTGACGTCTATGCCGGCTAGAGTGTCACCCATGTGCCCGGTTTGTTGTTACCGATGTCCCCGGTCTATACCCTCCCCGCTCCCCGCTCCTCGCTCCCTAACGCTGCCCTGCCGAAACTCCCGCGCGCCAGCCACGTATTGTCTACAAGCCAGACTCTGTCGACAAGAGCTACCAATATGACAAACAGACAATCGATCATCGGGGAGTTCGAGCAGCTGGTGCTGTTGGCCATCCTCCAGCTGAAAGAGGATGCCTACGGCCCGAACATCAGCGAAGAGCTGGAAACCAAGGCCAAGCGCCGTGTCTCGCGTGGTGCGCTCTACTCCAGCCTCGACCGCTTGCAGCAAAAGGGCTTGCTGCGCTGGAAGATCGAGGCGGCCAGCTCGGCCCGCGGTGGTCATCCCAAACGGCGCTTCGAGGTCACTCGGCCGGGAATCGCGGCCTTACGGGAGTACCGCAAGGCACTCACTAGCCTCTGGGCGGGATTGGAAGAGGTGATAGGGTGACACGGCCGCCAGCTGCCGCCGAATCACTGCTGCGCAGAGTTCTGGGTGATGACGCGGCCGGCCGCAGCGTGCTGGGTGATCTTACTGAGGAGTACGGTCGTCGCAAGGGCGAGAATGCCCGTGCAGCGCGCAGATGGTACTGGCGTGAAGCGCTCGCAATCGCGTTCCACCGGACACGAGACCAATTCACACGGAGACCCGCCATACATGTGTTGCTAAAGGAAGGAAGGGGAGACGGAATGCTGCGGCGAGTTTGGTCAGACCTACGATTCGGATCCAGAACACTGTGGCGCACACCCGGCTTCACCGTGGTTGCCGCCATCACCTTGGCGCTGGGGATTGGTGCCAACACCGCAATCTTCAGTTTGGTGAACGGGATCCTGTTGCAACCGTTGCCCTATGACGAGGCCGACCGTTTGGTGGGCGTGTGGAACACCGCTCCTGGGTTGGACATCGAGCAGGTGACTCAGTCGCCCGCTCTGCACTTCACCTATGAAGACGAAGGAACAGTGTTCGAGGAATTGGGGCTGTGGAGTCAGGGAACGGTAGCGGTAACAGGCCTCGAGCAGGCGCTGCAGGAAGACGCGATCTGGGTGACCGATGGGCTGTTCAGGGCATTGAGGGTGCAACCGGTACTCGGTCGTCGCTTCACTCGGGAGGACGACACGCGTGATACTCCGTGGACCGTTATCCTCAGCTACCGATATTGGCGCAGTCAGTTTGGCAGCGATCCTGACGTAATAGGGCGCACTCTCATGGCCAACGGCATAGCCCGACAGATAGTCGGTGTAATGTCGCAGGACTTCCGGCTACTGGGGGACGACCCGGCCGTCTACCTGCCAATGCGTTGGGATAGATCAGAGGTGTTCGTGGGTCAGTTCAGCTACAGGAGTCTCGGTCGACTCAAGCCGGGTGTAACGCTGGCACAGGCCACCGCCGAGATGACTCGACTGCTACCCATAGCTGTCGAGAAGTTCCCCGGTGGAATGACGATGGAACTGCTGGAAGAGTCCAGAGCCGCACCCGTTCTAACACCCTTGAAGACAGATGTGATCGGCACCGTAGGCAACACGCTGTGGATACTACTCGGAACTGCCAGCATGGTGTTGCTCATAGCCTGTGCCAACGTTGCCAATCTCTCACTCGTTCGTGCAGAAGGTAGGGACCGTGAGGTGGCTGTGCGCACTGCCATGGGCGCCGCTCGTGGTAGGATCGCCAGCCAGTTCGTCACCGAGACGGTGGTACTGGGGTTGGTTGGATGCGCTCTCGGGCTCGGACTCGCGTATGGCGGACTCCAGGTTCTCCTGGCTATGGCGCCGACCAATCTGCCGCGATTGGAGGAGATTGCGATCAGTCCGATGGTGCTGCTCTTCACCGTGGGTGTAGCCGTATTGGCGAGCCTGGCCGTGAGCCTACTGCCTGTATTCCGTTACGGGCACTTCAATCTGGTGAGTGCGTTGAAGGAGGGTGGACGGGGTGCGAGCGGTAGCCACCAGCGCAACCGGATTCGCAACGCGCTGGTAGTTGCGCAAGTTGCGCTGGCGATCGTGTTGTTGATTGGGTCGGGACTCATGATCAGGAGTTTCCAAGCGTTGATGGCGGTTGAACCGGGATTCCGCGATCCCGAGTCGGTGCTCACGTTACGCGTCTCGATACCGAGTGCCGTCGTGGAAGATGTTGGTGAGATGGCACTGACACATGAGATGATAGCGCAACGCATTGGTGATATCCCCGGCGTAGCGTCGGTCGGTTTGACAACATCCATCACAATGGACGGTGCGGCCGGGTTCGATCCCATCTATGTCGAAGAGTTCCCATTGAGCGAAGGGCAGTTGCCGGCGGTGCGCACCTTCAAGTGGATCGCCGAAGGATACTTCGGTACCATGGGCAACCCGATAGTTGCCGGAAGAGAGATCACTTGGGCAGACCTGCATGAGCGGGCTGCGGTCGTGATGATCACTGAGAATCTCGCCCTCGAGTATTGGGATTCTCCTGCGGAGGCCGTTGGCAAGCGCATCGGTACCGGGCTGGAGCCTGGCAACTGGAACACGGTCATCGGAGTCGTGGGCGACGTGCGTGATGCCGGTGTAACCGAAGACGCCGCAACGGTTGTCTATTGGCCAATGATTGGCCCCAACCCCTGGCGCGAACTCTCCGACGACCCGCTCTGGGCCCAGCGGACAATGGCTTACGCGATACGCAGCGACAGAACTGGTACTGCCGGATTCCTCGATGAAATCAGACAGGCAATCTGGTCGGTCAACTCCAACCTGCCGTTGGCCGGTGTACGCACCGTGGAAGACATACTCGATCGTTCAACTGCACGGACATCGTTCACCTTGGTGATGCTGGCGGTCGCGACGGCAGTTGCCCTGTTGCTCGGCATGGTAGGTGTCTATGGAGTGATCTCCTATGTGGTGACCCAGAGAACGAGGGAAATCGGTGTGCGCATCGCACTCGGTGCGCAGACAGGCACAGTCATGAAGATGGTGTTACAGCACGGCCTGATCCTCGCCGGCACCGGCGTAACGGTGGGACTGCTGGCTGCATTCGGACTCACACGCTTGATGTCGAGCCTGCTGTACGGAGTAAACCCGGTCGATGCTGTCACCTACATCACCGTTGCGGCAGGGACAACCGTAGTCGTGTTGATCGCGAGCTACCTACCGGCGCGCAAGGCGGCGGGTGTAGATCCGTTGGAGGCGCTGCGGGCGGAGTAGGGCCGCAGGTTGACGCGGAGGGAGCGGACATGCGCGGAGAGTGGATCCGGGGATGGCCGCAGATTGAAACGAGGGAACTGAGTGCCGCGGTGTCTGATGGATGGGAGTCCCGACCTGAGAGGGCGCGCTCGGCCAAACACGGCGTCGTTGAGATTCCCCCGGGGCTCCGGACTCGGTCACCAACGGTGTCCGCGAAATTCCCCCGGGCTGCCGCCCGGGGTTGGGTGTTTCGCTTCTGGCCCCTTCTTAGGATTTGCTACTTCCGATAATCCAGCGCATTGAACAGCAACGGCCACGTTGCTATAGTCTGGCCACGATAATTCGGCGGATAGCCGAACATCACTACCGAACCGTCGCCTACCTTGGCCTCGAGCAGAGCCGGCTTGCCTGCTACGTGGTCGTGACCGAGCACCCATCCCGACAACAGCGGATTGCCACTACCGTAGGTGGCCACGACGCTAACGCGTTCGTCGTCGACGTCGAATGCGCGACTGCTGCGCCAATACCAGGCAACACTCTGCGATGGGACACCGTCCGTCAGTTCATTGCCACCCTGCAGGTCGACACGCAGTATCGACCCAGGGATGTAGAAGTCCGTTGACTCGAGGTCGCGTACAGCGTTGGTCACGCCCAACTCGAACGCTTCGATCGCGAATTCGGTTGCCTCGGCAATCGTGACGATGCGACCGCCCGATTCCACAAATCCCTTTACGGCTGCAACGCCGCTCTCTCCCAGACCACCCACGTACTCCGGCGGAAGCTGACCGGCAGAGAAGCCGCTTGTGATCGCTGTGGTCGATTGGTCTTCGAACAACAGCACGTCGTAACGATCCAGAACACCACCGTGGATGTCGGCGTCGTGCAACGTATCAAAGGGAATTCGATGTTGATCCAAGACCCAACGCGTCCATCCCTCCGGCATCGGCTCGCGCCAAGACTTGTAGACCGCGATTCTCGGTGCGGCGGCACCTGACAGACCAGCTGGAGTGTTGTATTCGACGTCCCATGCGGGGATCGGATCAGACAAGTCGACATCGATGTCTTCGTCGATTGCCATCGCGTCCACGTCCATCAGCAAGCCCAGGGTGTGTGCTGTTACGTCGTATGGTGGTTTGGGTGGCCCCCCGGGGTATTGGCGCAGGTCGGGATATACCTGCCGCTCCAACATAGTTTGGGCAAACGCACCGTAGGGCTGATCCAGCGGTACAACAAAGCTCCCTGCTGAAAACTGTCTATCACCCGCAATGAAATCGCTTGCGGCAACACGGACTTCTACGTCACCCATGGTGAGGATACGGAGTACTGCGTCGAGACCAGTCTGATTCCTTTGTTCGGCCGGTATCACCCACGCGGCTGGCCATTGCTCCCACTTGTCCACCGCGCGCTTGTTGATGCGGTAGAAATTCTCCAACCAATAACGCCGGTTTCTAGCAGCGTTGCTGAGCAACGCCAAGGCACCGGCTTCCATGTAGTCGACGATGTCGGAGAGATGCCAATCACCCGCGGGCCATGGCTGCGGAAAATTCCACGTCCGGGCAGTCGGGTCTAACCCACGGCGCCCGCTCAGCTGCTCCTCTCCGATTGTGACCGGTGTTGCTATTTCGGCTGATGCTGTCTCACTCAGAATGCGAGCACCAGCATGATAGTGTTGATATGCACGGGCCGGTGTGTATGCGTCATAGCCGGTGTGGATCGACACACCGGACTTGCCCTGAGACAACACCTCCGCCGCCATGTAAGAACCGAGTTGGTTCACTGCAGACGTCAGCAGCGGGTCGATATTGGGCTCCCAAGGATCAATGAAAGGCGGAAAGAAGATCCTGGCGCCTGTACTGCCCATCTGGTGAATGTCATGCACGATCTGCGGGTGCCACACGTTATGACCCTTGCTGATAGCCAGTTCGGTCTCAATTTGAGTGAAGGCGTACCAATCCCGATTGTTGTCGTGCCCGACATAATAGTGGTAGAGTGTCGGAAGTGGCGCACCCTCGTATTCGGTTCCGACCCAACGGCGGTACCAGTCAACGATCATCTCGAGTCCGTCAGGATTGAGACTGGGAATGTCCAGCAGAATCACGTTATCGAGTATCTCTCTGACCTTCTCGTCGTCTGAAGTAGCCAGTCGATGCAGCATTCGTGCTGCCATCTGCGGGCCGCCCACCTCCGTGGCGTGAATGCCGTGTGTTATCAAGACCACGGACTTGCCGAGGTCCAACAGGCCGTGCAGCTCCTCCGGCCCTGACATCAACCTTGGATCGGCCAGTTTCAATTGAATCGTATGCAGCTCGTCCAACCGTGCGTGGTTTTGGCTGCTTGTGATGGTCAGCATCACAAATGGCAAGCCAAGAGTGGTCTCGCCCAGCGTGTCAACTACGACCCGGGGGCTGTTATTGGCCAGGACCTCGTACCAGCTCGTGAGCTGATTCCAGTCGGCGAGCTTGCGGTCGGTCCCGATCTCGAAACCGAAGTGCTCGGAGGGTTGCGGGATGTGTTGGGCGGAAAGAGCGGTGCTGGGGAGAAACAATGCTATGAGCAGTATGGAGCGATTCATGGTGTCTCGTGAGTTGGTGTTTCGAGGACGATTAAGCGACTCCGGTCTAGTTAATCTGCGGTCTCTCGGCACGCAAGACCACGGCCCGACGCAGAGTTTTTGGCCTGGATGGTCGATCCTCCCGTGTGATCTCGTGGACATGGGATTGAGCCTGGTTCGGCGGGGTGGCACTACTGGCGATCAAATCGGGTTTGATGTATAGTGACACCGTTGTGCCGGTTCCAACGTCCGAAGGCGACCAAGCTTTCCCCGATTCAAGGGCTCACTGATGGTCGAGCGCTTCAAACCCATCCGGTTCTCCCGGGCCGGCATCCGCGGCCTCAAGGCATCAGCAACAATCGCAATCAACGATAGGGTCCGTGAGATGTGGGATAAGGGACGGAACGTCTACCACATGGCGTTTGGTGAATCCCGTTTCCCCATCCATCCCAAGATCGCTGCTGCCTTGGGAGCCAACGCTCACCGCCGCAGCTACACCAGTGCTTTGGGAATACCTGAACTCCGTAAAGCGATCGCGCAACACTACCAGCGGCGGTTTGACCTCGATGTGACTCCCGATCAGGTGGTCGTGGGGCCGGGAAGCAAGTCCCTGATCTTCTCGGCTCTGATGGCGTTGGGCGAAGAGATCATAATCCCGCAGCCATCATGGGTTTCCTACGGCCCGCAGGTCCATATCCTTGGGAAACCGGTGACGTTCATACCTACCCGCCCCGAGACGAACTACGAGCTCGAGCTGGATGTGCTGGAGGGGCGGATTCACGAGTCACGCCAGAATTGGGGGAATCCCGAAGTCTTCATCGTCAACAGTCCCAAGAACCCTACCGGCACGGTTATGCGACCCGAAAAAGTCGAGTCGTTGGCCGGATTCGCGCGGGAACACGAGTTGATGGTTTTGAGTGACGAAATCTACGCGCTCACGGTGTTCACCACCATTCCCCATGTTTCCATATCGAAGTTCTATCCTGAAGGAACGGTCGTCTTTGGTGGCTTGAGCAAGAGCCTGCCGTTGGGAGGATGGCGTGTTGGTGCCGCCATCTTGCCGCGAGCAAATGGAGGAAAGGCGCTCGGTCAGGCGATTTCGAACATCGCCTCCAACATATGGACCTGTACCCCGGCCCCGGTGCAATACGCTGCCCTGGTCGCCTACAGCGACGATCCTGAGGTCGAAGATTACATCGATGTCTGTAGGCGTATGCATGCGATCAGAACACAGTTTCTATATCGCACAATGCAACGATTAGGAGTTCCCTGTGTGGAACCGGCAGGAGCGTTCTACATCTACCCGTCCTTTGAGAAATGGAAGGAGCCGCTGGCAGCTCGTGGGGTCCACAACGATCAAGAACTAGCCTTCCATCTAATCGACCGGTACGAGATAGCCACTCTCCCGGGATCGGACTTCCATGCAGCGCAGGACTTCTGCCTCAGAATTTCCTCCAGTTACATCGACGTGGCCACAGACGAGAAAGCCGACGCTCTGCTGGCGGCCTTCAGGGAGGATCCGGACCCGGAACGGTTCATCAAGAACCACCATCCTCGACTACAGAAGGTGGCGGAACGGTTCGGCGAGTTCATAGCGGACCTGGAAAGCGAATCTGGAGCAACCGAACGCCTGCATGAACTAGCTATCGTGTAGTGTCAACGGCCCACCAGTCACCCGCGACAAACACATGAGAGAAGTAGTCATAATCGACGGAGTACGTTCTCCCGTTGGACGGCATAACGGATGTCTGTCGAGCGTCCGCCCCGACGACCTCCTTGCTCACGTGCTCAAGGGACTGATCGAACGGGTCGGAATCGATCCCGGTCTGGTGGACGACGTGTACGCCGGATGTGGCAATCAGGCAGGTGAAGACAACCGGGATGTGGCGCGGATGGCTGTGCTGCTTGCTGGTTGGCCGGTCGCGGTACCGGGTGTCACCGTGAACCGCAATTGTTCTTCAGCGCTCGAGGCTGTGAATCAGGCGGCCAAGGCTATCGTGGCCGGTGAGGGAGACGTTTTCGTAGGTGCGGGTGTTGAGTGCATGAGCCGCGCACCCTGGGCCGTCCCCAAACCGGAGCGCCCTAGGCCGGTGGGCCACTGGACCATCTGGGATACGACGGTTGGGTGGCGGTTCGACAACCCGCGACTCGACGCCCTCTATCCGATCGTGAGTCTGGGTGAGACGGCGGAGAACATCGCCGACGAGATGGGCATCTCACGTGAAGACCAGGATGCCTTTGCGCTGGAGAGCCAGCGCAGAGCAGTGGATGCGCTGAACGCTGGAAGGTTCCGGGAAGAGATAGTGCCCATTGCGGTGCCGCAACGCAAAGGCGACACCGTTCTCGTCGATACGGACGAGCACCCGCGCTACCGTGTCGAGCAGGGGCAATTCACATTGGACACCAACCTCGAGCAACTCGCGCGACTGAGACCAGCGTTTCGCACCGGGGGCACTGTCACGGCAGGCAACTCGAGCGGCATAAACGATGGAGCGGCAGCGCTATTACTGATGAGTCGACAGAAGGCCGAGGAGCTGGGAATTCGTCCACTTGCCAGGTGGGTGGGCTCGGCCGTGGCGGGGGTCGATCCGGGTGTGATGGGGTACGGTCCGGTTCCGGCCACCGAAAAGCTACTGAAACGGCACGGTTTGGGCTTGGAGCAGGTCGGCTTGATCGAGTTGAACGAGGCGTTTGCGGCGCAAGCCCTAGGTGTCATACGCAAACTGGGATTGCGTCACGAGATTACCAACGTGAACGGTGGGGCGATTGCCCTGGGACATCCCACGGGATGCTCGGGTGCCCGTATACTGGTGACCCTGCTGCACGAGATGAAACGGCGAGCACCACAGGAATCCCGGCCATATTATGGGCTGGCTACGCTATGTGTTGGAGTCGGCATGGGAGTGTCGACGTTGGTGGAGTGGATGGATGGAGACTGATTGGTGACCAAGAGTTAGAGGACAGGCCAGGATGACGAGCAATATGCAGCGTGCGTTGTCGGGGATTCGGGTGATCGGATTGGAACAGTACATGAGCGGTCCTTACTGCACCATGGTTCTTGCCGATGCAGGGGCAGAGGTCATCAAGATAGAGCGTCCGGGAACGGGTGACCCACGTCGCTCTATCGCTCCATTCGCAGAACGTGAAGGTTCCAAGAAGGCCTTCGGATTCATGGCATACAATAGGAACAAGAAGAGCCTGGCGCTGAACGTTCGCTGTGAAGAGGGGAGGGATATCGTTTGCAAGCTCGCTGGGGTGTCAGACGTTGTGGTGGAGAACTTGAGGCCGGGGGCGATGGCGAAGATCGGACTGGACTATGAGCACTTGAGATCGCTCAATTCCAGACTCGTCTACGCCATGATCTCCGGCTTTGGCCGATTGCCGGGCTACCAGAGCGACTATGCGAATCGACCAGCATTTGACATCGTGGCGGAGGCGATGAGCGGCGTCATGGATCTCATCGGTTTCGAAGACAAACCTCCCACGTTCACCCTGTACGGTTTGGCAGATGTGTACTCGGGAATGGTCGCATCGTTTGGGATCATGCAGGCGTTGTTCGTGCGGGAGCGAACTGGGGAGGGACAAGTGGTCGACGTCTCCCTCACAGACAACATGCTGGCTCTGAACGAACGGATGGTAGCGCTCTACTCGGTCACGGGTAAGGAGCCGAAGAGAGGTAGGCTAGAACACTTGTGGCCGCGAGGAGCGTTCAAGTGCAAGGATGGCTACGTTGCCCTGAACGTACCAGACGACATCGTTTGGGGACGGTTGGCCACGGCGGTAGGCCGCCCGGATCTGGTCGACGATCCGAGAAGTGTCGACGGCACCAGTCGCGCAGCCAACGCCGACTTTCTGCAACCGATCATCGAAGACTGGATGACCGACAAGACTCGGCAGCAGGTAGTCGACACCTTGAATCAAGCCGGAATGCCTACGGGTCCGGTTTACACGGCCAAGGATGTGTTCAGCGATCCGCATTTCAGAAAGCGGGGCATGCTGGTCGACATCGACGACCCGTTGGTTGGCAGCTACACGTTTGCGCGTTCCACACCCCATCTGTCCGAATCTCCCGAAATCTCTAATCAGCCTGCTCCGGAGTTGGGTCAGCACACGAGGGAGATCCTGGAGGGCGTACTGGGATACTCGTCATATCAAGTGGATCAGATGGCTAGTGAGGGGGTGGTGGGCCTGCCAGAGTAACTCCCCTCACAACCCCGGGATCAGAAGGGGAAGAGGGGGAACGAGAAAAACCCCGCAGCCGGCGAACCGACTGCGGGGCTTACTTTGCCAACTTTGCTGTACGGCAGTTCTCTCGAAATCAGTAGCCTGAACCGGTGATATCATCCGTGGTCACTTTCTCTTCATCCTTGCCAGAGTTCTTGACGTACTTGTCGAGCCACGCCGTCCAGCGACCCCACAGGTCGAGCAATGTCTCTTCGGTTGCCGGGCCATGGTCCTCGTAGGGATACACATAGAGGGACGTGGTCTTGCCCAATGCCTCCATCGCTTCGAACAGCCTCCACGAGTGGATCGGGAAAGTGCCGACGTTTTGGTCATGCTCACCGTGGTACATGAGTAACGCACCACTGAGATGGTCGGCGTGGAAGAAGGGAGACATCTCGAGGTAGACATCTTTTGCCTGCCACAACGTGCGGCGCTCACTCTGGAATGAGAATGGTGTGAGCGTACGGTTGTTGTTGCCGTCGCCGGCGATACCGGCCTTGAAGAACGGCGTGTGCACCATTGCGTTGAAGGTGCTGAAGGCACCGTAGCTGTGGCCACCTATGCCCAGCCGCTGCCGATCGATCAAGCCTTCACCGTCCAAGAAGTCGATCACGGCAGCCAGGTTGTTGCGCAGATCGTGTACGTAGTTGTCGTTCATGCGACCACTCTCACCTACGATCGGTGCATCGGGCTGGATCACGACATAGCCTGCGCGCACCAAGATCTCCATCGATCTCGTACTCACATTGGGGAACCGATTCTTGTTGTACCGCTCCAACGTTTCGTCGTAGTTGTCCTGATCGGTGTACTCGCGTGGGTAGAACCAGACCATGCCCGGGAGCTTCTCACCAGGCTGCCAGTCCTGCGGCAGCGTCACGTTCACGGCCATCTCGAAGCCGTCGACACGTTCCACCATATAACGGCGGCGCTGCGCGTTGGTGATGTCGGGTGTGTAGTCGGTGTTCTGAGTGAGTTGTCTGAAGTCGCCCGTTGTGACATCACGCACATACGAGTCGGGAACATCGGCCGGTCCTTCGCGAGTAACCAGTAGTTGGGTCGCGTCGTCATCTAACACGCTGACGACGTTTTCCCACACGCCGTCGTTCTCGCTCTCGAAGACCCGCTCCTTCTCACCCGTGCGAATCTCGATTCGGTCGATGTAGGACTTGGGACCCTCGGCCATTGTGTCGTCGGCGTTGTCCGTGCCGATCAGGAATACGTTCTCGCCATCTGCTGTGACTTGGACAACGGATGCACCGTTGGCCAATGTCTTGGTGACGATTCGGCCACCGCCACCGCCACGGCCGAAGCGGGGCCTCTCACCGCGATAGATCGTGTGCTTCTCGTGAGTCGTGTCACTCATGAACACAGCGTACTCGTGCACGTTCTCACCCGTTTGCTCCGTGAGGAACAGAATCTCCAGGTCCGCAGAGTACCGTACACTCTGGAGCCTACTGGTGCTTTCGTAAACCACCGTCATCGACGTGGAGTCGAATGGAGGTAGCCACTGGAACACCCGGTCCGGGCGGCGTGAGCCCTCGCCGCGGCCACCTCGCTGTGGTGGCTCATCGGTCTGGGTGCTATCCGTTTGAGTACTGTCTTCAGGGGGGGCCGGCTCCATCTGCAGGAAACTCAACCCCTGACTGTCGGGACGCCACGAGAAACTCCTCTTCTCGGGTCCTTCATCACCATCAGCCGTATCCGCTGGTGCTCCTTCGTTAACCTCTTCTTCGCTCAAGAGAGCCAGCACGGTGCCATCGTCCATACTCCATACCTCTTCTGCGCTACCGGCTTGTCTGGCGGGTACGATGTAGGAAAACTCTGCTCTCATCGTGCTGACACGGGCAAAGCTGCCGTCAACCGAAACGTCGACGTCAGTGATCATGGCTGGCTGCCCGATCCGGCGTGCCCTGCGGTTCTGCACGTCCACCACTGCCAGTTGGCCGGTGTTGTAATACTCCAGCAACTCCTTCTCATGTGGATCTTCGAGCAGATCGGCGTAGGTGCGGATGCGGTTGGTCTCGGGCGTCGTGATGCGAACTTGAGGTCCTGTTGGCACGGCAGGCTTCATCGGTGCCTCGCCGCGGTTCTCCGGCAGTAGCACCGTTACTACGGAGCGTGAGTCCGGGGTCCACTCGAACGATGTGTACAAGGTGGCCAGCACCGGTGTGCGTGTTACCTGACGCGAGCGGCCATTAGTGGGGTCTGCTACGAAAACGTATGTGGCGTTCTCTTGATGCACCAGGAAGCCGATCTGTGATCCATCAGGTGACCACTTGGGCGATGATACTCCGGCAAAGTCCGGTATCTCGACCGAGATCTTGGAGCCATCAGCTGCGCTGTATATGTCGATGCCGACATCGCTACGCGTCGTGAGCGTCCGTGAGCGGTTTGCCGCAGGGTCTATCTGCTGGCCACCGAGCCGGTAAAACGGCTTGGCAAAGGAAGCCATGGTCGGCGGGCCGTGGCCGATGCCATCGATGAAGTACTGCCCATCGGGACTGGGATTGCCCAACGTGGCGTTCAGATGACGCGGGGCCAGCGCAGCCTCCGCGACCGTGGCCGCTGGCCGGATGAATGTCTCGGATGTAAGAGCGGTGTTGGGCGGGGGTACTTGCCCGTGCGCCGGCGTTATCGCCAAGACGGCGAATACGGCCGCAAGCGTGCTCTGGCGAATACACATTGTTCGGGTCATCGAGGAGTCCTCCAGAGTAACGGGATCCAGTAGTCCCGGAGTTGGCTGTGGGGGTGAGAAAGACCTCTGAAGATGGCCCTGGGGGCGGGTGGGAGCAAGGTCACAGAAACGGAAATATTGCCACGGATCAAAAGGGGAAACTGTGCCACGGATGTGCGGTTCGCTGGGAATCCAGTCAATCCATGTTCTAACAATCATCCGTAGCAGTATATCCTGATAGATATCCGTGGCAGTCTTTCCTTCTGGATGGCAGTATTCCTCCATACGGGCTACAATGTTAGGCGGCACCTCCAGGAGTAGAGCCATGAACGTCACTTCGACTGCAAGAACAGCCACGCTCGCGAGCATACTGCTGCTAGCCCTGACTACGTTCGCGACTGCGCAACAGGCCAGCGGCAGTGTCGCGTTTGTCGGTGCGACAGTCATCGATCCTGAGCTGGGTCAACCTCTAGCGGACGCGACCGTTCTGGTAGTGGGCGACAAGATCCAACGCATCGTGGCTGGTCAAAGTGAACTACCGCCAGGTGCCACAGTGATCGACGTGACCGGTCGCTTTCTCGTTCCCGGACTGATCGACGCTCATGTCCATATTGGCAACCTGCCCGACGCGCGCAGAGCGGTGCACTCCGGAGTCACTACTGTACGAATCATGGGTGTGTCCCACTTCGTCGATATCGGGATGAGAGAGTTGGCGGCTACCGGTGCAATCGAGGCGCCAGAGATCATAGCCGCGGGATACCACGTGCGGCCCCGTCCGGCCGACCAACTCTTCATGGACGAACCCTCCATGGCGGATCTCCTGGAGACCGGTGTCCACGGCGAGGTGGCAATGCGGCGCATGGCCAGATTCATGATCCAACGCGGCGTGGACGTGATCAAAGTGAACGCTACCGAGCGAGCCGGTCTGCCGGAAACCGATCCACGCAAACCCTTCTACTCCGAAGCGGAATTGCGCGCACTCGTTGACCAGGCTGATAGGAGTGGCATTGGTGTGGCGGCGCATGCACATGGCGAGACCGGTGGGAGGGCGGCGGTGCTCGCGGGGGTCACGAGCATCGAGCACGGTACCTACTTGAGCGAAGAGACCTTGGTGCTCATGGCAGAACGGGGCACGTATCTGGTTCCGACGATAGCAGTCGTTGCCGATCTGACACTACCAGGTGGCGACTATGACAACGCCGTGCTCAACGTACGCGGCCGCCATATGCTGCCGCGGGTGCGGGAGATGGCTGGGCGGGCGCACGAGATGGGCGTTCGCATAGCGGCCGCAACTGATACTGGGTATGGACCCGAGAGCGTGCTGCGACTGAGTCACGAACTCATCGAACTGGTGGGCGTGGGAATGACTCCACTCGAAGCCATGCGTGCTGCAACCACCAATGCAGCGGTGCTACTGGGCGTCGATGATCACACCGGTCGCATCGTAGAGGGCTTCGACGCCGACATCCTGATACTCGAGCGGAATCCGCTGGAGAACATCGGGGCATACGAGGACGTGATGTTTGTGATGAACAACGGGCGAGTGGTAGTCGATCGGACCGGATGGTAGCTGCGCCGGCCTGAGGACGCAGTTCATTGCGGTGAAGCAGGAACGTTGGCTGTGCGGGATGTCATGCGTCCACTGCAGTAAATGATAACTCCGTTAATCATACTGGCCTGAACAGGTCGGGCGCCGTATAGTTGTCCGCTTCGGACCTCGGTATATCCATGTGTGGGCGACCGAACTGGACTGTGGAGAACGGTCGTGGCTGATCTCTCGATTGTCCGAGTTGCGTCCGACCACCAACCTGGAGTGATGATCATGCGATCTGAAGCCAGCACAGTCCAGGACTATCTCGCTGAGTTGCCCGCCGACCGGCGGGAGTCAATCGAGCGAGTGCGTCAGGTGGTGTTGCAGAACCTGCCCGAGGGGTTCGAAGAGGCGATGAACTGGGGGATGATCACCTACCAGGTACCACTTGAGACATATCCGGACACCTACAACAAGCAGCCGCTCATGTATGCCGCCCTCGCCTCACAAAAGAACCACATGGCGGTGTACCTGTTGGGCATCTACTCATCTGAAGCAGCGCGCGCTGATTTCGAAGCTGCCTATAAGGCGACGGGCAAGCGATTCGATGTTGGCAAGTCGTGTGTGCGCTTTAGGAAACTGGATGATCTACCACTCGATCTCATTGGAAAGACGATAGCATCGATGGGTGTAGCTGACTTGATCACTGTTACCGAGCAAGCCCACTCGGGGCACAAGAGTGGGAAACGATGAAAACGATGGATGGCGGAAATCAGGTGCGATCCTTGACCGCCGTGACTTTTCACTTGCCAGAGCTCTTCACGCATAACGACCTTGTGAGCTTCTCATCCTTACGGAGGTGACAAATGTTCGCTCAACTGATGGCCGTGGCCGGTCTGGTGGGCTTCGGCGGTATGGTGCTCCTCGGTCCGTCGCCCGTCTCGGGACCGCTGCAGGAGTCGGCCGTTCCAGTCGAGGTCAATGTCACGTGCACGGGCACCCGCGTGGAGTTCTCGATTGATCCGTGGATAGTCCGTCTCAACCAAGGTGACGATGTAGAATGGATCCTAAACACAAACGCCGACGCCGAAGAGATTGAGATCACACCTAAGAGAGGACGCTGGCCCTTCGCGCAGCAGAGTCACCGTGGTAACAAGGAAGACCGGGCTCGCGCCACAGACATGCAGGCGAATCAGCAAGGCCAGAGGTTCCAGTATAACATCACGCTCGCCTGCCAGCCGGAAGGCCAGGAGCCCTACGAGGTGGTTATCGATCCTGACATCATCATCAACTGAGTCAGTCCTCAGATTGCGCGTTTCTGAGCCAACTCGGCTCCTAGGATTCGTCAGTATGCCACTGTGTGAATTGCCCGCATCATGAGCCAGCACAAAGACCCTGCTACCGACACCGAAGTGAACGGGGTGTCCGCTCAGGACGCGCTGGACCAACCAACGCGAGTCGGACCCTATCGGATTCTGCAGGTGCTCGGTGAGGGTGGCATGGGAGTGGTATACGAGGCAGAGCAGACCGCACCGGTCAAACGCCGGGTAGCTCTCAAGGTCATGAAGGTCGGGATGGATACGAAGGAAGTCGTGGCGAGGTTCGAAGCCGAGCGACAGGCACTGGCAGTGATGGAGCACACCAACATCGCAAAAGTGCTCGATGCGGGTGCATGGGAAACGGGACGACCGTATTTCGTGATGGAGCACGTACGAGGCATTCCGCTCACAGACTACTGTGATCAGCACAAGTCTTCGACAAGGGAACGCCTCGGGCTCTTCGTTCACATATGTGATGCAGTTCAGCACGCACACCAGAAGGGCGTGATTCACCGCGATCTCAAGCCATCAAATGTTCTGGTATCCGATCAAGATGGTTCTGCCGTGCCCAAGATCATCGACTTTGGAATTGCCAAGGCGACTGGGCAACGCCTCACGGACCAGACTTTGGTCACGGAGTACGGTCAGGCGATGGGCACGCCCGCCTATATGAGTCCTGAGCAGGCCGAGAGAACCGGATTGGACGTCGACACACGGACCGACATATACAGTCTGGGAGTGATGCTGTACGAGCTGTTGGTGGGCAACCTTCCGATCGATCCGAGTGATGTCGGAATCCCTGCGTTCATCGCTCAGCTGGTGATGGGAAAGACAGAACCGCAGACCCCAAGCGCGCGACTCAGCGGCCTCGGCGGTGGCAGAGCTACCGTGGCCCAGTTCCGTCAGACGGACCCGGTGACATTGCGACGTGAACTGAAGGGTGATCTCGACTGGATAGTGATGAAGGCGATGGAGCCGGACAGGAATCGGCGCTATCAGACTGCCAATGCGTTGGCCTTCGAGCTGAAACGATATCTCAACGACGAACCCGTCTTGGCGCGACCTCCGAGCATGGGCTATCGCCTAGGGAAGTTCGTGAGGCGCAACAAGGCGATGGTCGTGTCGGCAATAGTGGTAGCTGTAGCTCTCGTCATGGGAGTAATCCTCGCAACCACTGGTATGGTCCGGGCTACCAGGGCTGAGCGTGCAGCCGAGAGGGAGGCTGAAACAGCAAGGCAGGTGTCCGACTTCTTGGTTGGTCTTTTCGAGGTGTCTGATCCGAGTGAAGCGTTGGGTAACAGCATTACTGCAAGAGAGATACTCGACCGAGGTGCCGACGAAGTAACCGAGGAGTTGGCCGACCAACCACTTGTCCAGGCACGGATGATGGCCACAATCGGGAACGTGTATCGATCGATTGGGCTCTACGATCAGGCGGCCGATCTACTGCAGCGTTCCCTGGGCATACGCGAACGGGAACTGGGGCCGGATCATCTCAATGTTGGCGAAGGCCTGCACAGCCTTGGAGTGGTCTACGGGCAACTGGGTAGATTCGCCGAATCGGAACCGCTGCTCTTGCGAGCAATCGCGATCAAGGAACGTGCACTTGGGCCGGATGTTATTGAGGTCGCAGGCAGCGTTGGCACACTGGGTGGTGACTACATCGAACAAGGCAGGTACGATGAGGCCGAGCCACTTCTGCTCCGGGCACTCGCGATCCGCGAACAGGTGTTGGGCACTGAGCACGAAGACGTTGCGCTCAGCTTGAGCAATCTGGGTGCTCTATACTGGAGGAAGGGAGAACTCGTTACGGCTGAACCGTATTTGCGAAGGGCATTGGCCATCCGAGAAGAGGTGCTCGGACCCGATCACCCCGACTTGGCCGAGGGCTTCAACAACATGGGTGTATTGTACTGGAGCCAGGGTGAATACGAAGAAGCCGAACAGCAGTACGACAGGGCCCGTGTGATCTGGGAGAAGACACTGGGGCCAGACCACCCGTACGTGGCTGCCATCCTCAACAACCTAGGTGAGACATATTGGGTCCAAAGCGACTACGAAAAGGCGGAAGAGTATTTCTTGCGCTCGCTCTCCATTAAGGAAAGAGTGATGCCGGGTCACCCGTCGGTAGCGGTTACCCTGAACGCCTTGGCGAACGTGTACCGCGATGAGGGACGATATGCTGAGGCTGAGCCCATGTATCGGCGTGCACTGACCATCAGGGAAGGTGTGCTCGAATCGCAAGACCCGTCCATACGGGAAACGTTGTCTGACCTCGCCAAGATGTTGCGTCAGGCAAGCCGCAATTCGGAAGCCGAGCGATTGGAAGCTCGGATAGAGCAGATCAAGCCATAACCCATGGATCCGGGGAGATCTTGCCCTGCCTTCCCTCGCGGAAACCGGGGCCATGTCGCATCTTAATTAACTGATGTCCGACGCACGGGATCGCCTCAAGGCTGCGCTGGCCGAACGTTATGTCATCGAGCGCACGATCGGTGCTGGCGGTATGGCGACCGTATACCTCGCCGCCGATGTAAAGCACAACCGTCAGGTAGCCGTCAAGGTGCTGCGGCCCAGCATCGCCGACTTACTGGGCTCTGAGCGATTCCTGCGTGAGATTGGTGTGACCGCGAGGCTCGACCATCCCCATATCGTTGCGTTGTACGATTCGGGTGAAGCCGGCGGGTTCCTCTACTATGTCATGCCGTACGTTGAGGGTGAGTCGCTGCGGCAGCGGCTGGAGCGGGTCAGGCGCTTCGAGCTGGAGGAGGCCCTTCATGTCGTGCACCACGTCGCGAGCGCGCTGCACTATGCCCACGAACGCGGACTGATTCATCGCGACATCAAGCCTGAAAACGTGCTCCTCTCCGCCGGGCAGGCGCGTGTGGCCGACTTCGGGTTGGCTCGGGCCCTCAACCAGGCTGGAGGAACGAGGCTGACGGCCACCGGAATCGCTCTAGGGACTCCCGAGTATATGAGTCCGGAACAGTGCCTTGGCTCCGCAAACATAGACGAGCGCAGCGACGTCTATGCGCTCGGTTGCTTGACCTACGAGATGCTCGCCGGTGGCCCGCCGTTTGCCACTGGCTCGGAGCAGCAAGTCCTCGCACATCAAGTCACGCGCAAGGCTCCTTCTCTCGGCCTGGCGAGATCGGACTTACCGAAACAAGTGATACGTGCCGTGGATAGGACTCTGATCAAGAATCCCGCTCACCGCTTCGCCAATGTGGTCGATTTCGAGGAAGCCCTGACGACCAGTAAGCCCTCGGGACAGATCGGAGCCCGTTGGGGAGCGAGCGCTGCGATTGTGGCGAGTATCCGCGCAACGAGAGACGACAAGCTGGCTGGCACTCTGCGACTAGTACTCGCCCTGCTGTTCTTGATGACCGGTGCGATGAAGCTGCTGGTTCCAGCCTTGGGCGAGGCATTCTCGAGCCAACTACAAGCAGCGAACCTCCCGCTCTACACGTTGACTCGTGTGACCGTACCCTTCGTGGAGATCGGACTGGGAGCGTTGCTTTTGATCGGACTGTTTAGTCGCGTAGCTGTCGTGCTGGCAATAGGGATAATGCTGGCCGCGACCTATGTACACCTAGCTGTAGATGATCCCTCACTCTTTCCGCTGCAGCCAAGTGAGCCGATCATCCCACTGGTCGTGATTGCGATGAGCAGCTATGTCCTGTGGCGTGGCGCCGGAGCCTGGAGTCTCGATCTAGCGGCGACGCCACTCAACACTTAGGGCAGCTCCTTCACATAGATGTTCCTGAAGTGCACAGCACTGCGGTCGTCATGGTTCTGCAAGCCGATGTAGCCCCTTGGCGCGAAGTCCTCTACTTTGCCGCGCGGTTCCGCCTCCCAATCCACGGTCTGCTTGCCGTTCACGACCACCTTGATGTGATTGCCCTGAAACGTGATCTCGAGATGATTCCACTCACCTGGCGCGTTCGAAGCACTGGCACTCGGAGCCTCCGCATCGTAGATACCCCCGGTTTGATGGATCCCTTCAAGGTGATCGTCGATTTGGATCTCGAAGCTGTGGTAGATGTAATCGTTACTGGCAGGGACCCCGGGCACTCGCACGAAGACACCTGAATTGGTGTTGACGTCTGATGTCTTGAACTCGAGTTCCAGCACGAAATCGCCGTACTCTTTTGCCGCGTACCAGAACAGACCCATCCCACCGTGTGAGGTGAGCACCCCGGTCTTTGGGTCCAACTCGAAATAACCCGGGCCGTAATGATTCCAGCCGCGTTTGGAATACCTACCGGCGTATGACTTGAGTATCTGCTCGTACCCAGGTTTCACAACGGTGCCCTGTTGGTCGTCGGCTGTCTGTGCGGGGGCATCCGTTGGCAAGTGTAGTACTGCGATTCCCAAGAGAGCTGTGAGCAACTTCATGATTCCTGCCTCGTTTCTGTCTTGCGCTGTCGTGGTTCGACGGCACGCCTCACTCATTCAGCGGTGCTTTGGATTCCACTAAATCCTGCCACCGCCGGCCCGGACGTCGCCAGATCGGGTATGGGCGTATTTGAGCTGCGTGGAGATGTCGGCCTTCGCACACCCCAAGGAGATGCTGCTGAAGGCCCCGACTGGGTAACTGCCAGCCTGGGCCTCCTGCAGCATTTTGCCGCATGTTCACCACAGCCATGCGGTCTCCTCAGTATCGGTCACGCCTCAGCTTCCCGCGCTACGACTGCGTGGGAGCCTGCGCGCGTTTGTGCACCACGCCCATCAGCAATCCGATCACGCACAAGACAGCCGCTACAACGACCGCGATCGGCATGGCCTGCTGGATGGACCCCGCCTCACTGGCCTTGCCAACCACATACGGCAGGAACGTGGGCCCCAGGAAGCCCACCGCGAAGATCACGCCAAACACACTGCCGTACACACTGGGGTCGAACTTGGAAAAAGTGACGCCGACAATGGTCGGGAACACAGGGGCGAAAGCCAGCCCGGTCACGAATACGGCCACCATGACCACGACAGGACTAGCAGCCACACTCATGATGCCAATCGTCACTACCGACAGCGCCGCCATGGCAACGATGACCTTTATCCCGATGGCGGTGAGGTTCTTGATCGTGGATGTGCCGAACCTGCCTAGCGCCATGGCCAGGGCAAAGCCGGTTAGTACGAGTCCGGCGTTGCGCGCGATCTGGGCCTCGTCGCCTACGGCCGTTTCGAACATCTCCACCATCAACAGGCGTATCCAGGTGTTCATGGTGAACTCCAGCCCGATGTAGCAAATCAGGGCCAGCGCCGCGATCAGCACCACGGGATTGCGTAGCAGGCCGAGCGCGCGCGACAGTTCGAAGCCCGTGG
Organism: Gemmatimonadota bacterium; assembly: GCA_039584755.1. Classification (GTDB taxonomy): domain Bacteria; phylum Gemmatimonadota; class Gemmatimonadetes; order Gemmatimonadales; family GWC2-71-9. The sequence continues at coordinate 19,025 of JBDGXD010000005.1, read as the reverse complement.
AGACCTGCGGATACGTCGATAGCAGGGCAAACACCGTGAATCCCAGCACGATGACGGCGATCAGCGACATGATCGCTTCGTAGCTCATGCCAACGTCGGCCTGCAAGACCCCGATCAACAGCGGCGGCAGTGCGACGCCCAGCCCAAAGAAGGCGTTGCCAAAATTGCTGGCCCGCGCCGGCTCCTTGCCTCCAAACAGCACCACGGGCAGCAGTGTATTCCCCACAGTATTGCAGCAGATGGCGCCCACACCGAGTAGCATGGCTGCCAGCACTGCCATGGGGTAACTGCCCGCATAGGCCAACAGAAAGATGCTCGCGCCGGCCACCACAAAGCCGGTGATGGCCAGGGGCTTGTGCCCCAACCGGTCCACCAGTGGGCCGACTGTCAACTGGGTCACGATGCAGGTCAATGAGAACAGCAGCACCATGATCCCGATCTGTCCCTCGGCAAGCCCGAGCTTTGCCATGAGTTCCACAGAAGCGGCCCCGATCATCACAAAGCAGACCGCCAGCGTGAACACGGCCATGATAGCCACGGTTGAGGTCATGTTTTTCATCGTACTCCCCTATCATTGCGGCGCGGCCCGGTTGGGATCGCCTCGGCTTCTACTGCAGGTTGCGCACCTACTTGACCGCATGGCCTCGCGCAGGTGCGGGTCGTAGTGCTGCTCGTAGATCGACCCTTCACAGTTGGGGGCTAGCGTTGGACGTTGAACGCTCGACGTTCCTATGGCCGCCACTCGCCCTTCGCCACCGCCGGCACGAAGGTCGCCAGATCCGGCGGTGGGAACGGAATCGTCTTCTCCTGCTCTGCACTCATGTAGGCAGTCATCAATAACTCGGTGACCGCCACTCCGTCGCTGAAGTTCTCTGACGGGCGCGTGCCTGCGAGAAAGGACTGTACCATGTGTCGGTTCTCGCCGGCATAGCCGTACTCGGCCTCTTCGTCGCTAACCACCGGCATGAGGCCCATCTCCGCATTCTGTTTTTCCACGATGTCTTCACCGGCATCGCCCGTAACCTCTCGGCTGAAGAAGACCTTCGGGCCTGCATCCAGTGTGTTCACCGATAGCGAGTATTCCGGCCCCAGCATTTCCATGCTCAGCCTGAGGCCAGCTCCGACGAAGCACCAGGAAGTGGTTGCTTCGACCACGCGCTCGTTCCCGTCACTATCTCGGTACTCGACCAGAGTGCGTGCGAAATCCTCTGCTGGTCTGTTGCGGTAGTCGGTCTTCCCACCGCTGTTCGCGGCAAGTCGATCGGCATAGTGCGGCTGCAACCACTTCAGGCATGACGTATGGGCCGAAACCTTGACCGGTGTCAGCGCATCTCGGGCCGCACCGGGCGCTGTCAGCAGGAATTGCGCAACCTCAACCGAGTGGCACATCATGTCGTTCAACACGCCACCACCCTGCAACTCACCTTCCCAGAACCACGGCATGTGCGGGCCGCTGTGCTCCTCCGCCGCCCGTGCTAGGTAAGGCGGTCCCGTGAGTGCGGCACCGCGGCTCCACAACAAGTGCTTACCCCGTACGATGGCGGGCGCGAATAGCTGGTTCTCGAGATAACCGTCCAACAAGCCGGCCTTCTCCACCAGTTCCAACATGCGGCGTGCCTCAGCGGCGTTTCGACCGAGCGGCTTCTCGCACGCCACTCCTACAAGCTCGCCTTTACCCGCATCGATCGCGCCGACTATCTCTTCCATGATCTCAATGCGGGCGAAGTTCGGCGCGCAGATCCACAGGGCGTGGATGGCCGGATCTGCGATCATGTCGGTGATGGATTCGTAGACCTTTGCCTGTCCGACTCCGAGTTGTCGGATCAGTGCCACCGCCTCCTCGGCCGTATTGTCGTCCGGCTGGCCCACGACACCAAGGATATCTGCGTCGCGTACTGCAACCCATGAGCGGATGTGGAACTTCCCGACAAAACCACCGCCAATCATCCCAACGCCCAGTCGCTTTGTTGCCATGTTCAGCCCAGCCTTTCCTGTGCACGTGTGCAGCCGTTCAATTCCCCACCCTGCACGGCCCCCGGATGAAGAACTGGAGGAACATCATGATCATGAGTCGGATCGCTTTGCTCACGACGCTGCTCCTTTGGAGGGTCGGCGTTTGCCGGGGAGGTGGGAAGGCGGTGAGGCGGTAAGGCGGTTGGGTGCCACCCTACCGTCTTACCGCCTCACCATCAGCTGCTATACGATTTGTCTGCGAACCGGGTCCCACTCCACTTTGCGTCCCTCATGAAACGACCGGGTCGCCATGTGGCAGGTGATTGCCTCCTCGAAGCCTCGTTCGATGTTGCAGCTCGTCTCACCGCCGTTCCTGATGACGTCGAGCCACTCACCGATCAGCAGGTGATACGCCGATACCCGCCTGCCGCCGCGATACGTGAACAGCAGTCCGCGGCTGGCGAAGTACTCCTCGGTCGCCGATGTGACCGCGTCGATCCCTTTGAAGCCCGGCCGGTAGGTGAACATCGGCCGTGACGGGTCGATGATACCGTTCTCGATCTTATCCTTGTAGCGTGTCGAGCTGCCGTCTGCCAAAACGGTCAGATTCCCACTGACCCGCATCGTCGCGTCGTGCCCCATGAACTGCAGACCGCGATAATTGCCATTCGCGAGAGTCGCGCTGTATACGAACGTGAGATCTCGGTCAGGGTATTCATACACAGCTTGGAACACGTCGGGCACATCCCGACCGTCCTTGAAGTGGTAGATGCCACCCGATGCTACCGCTGACTCGGGAATACCGAGTCCCAGTATCTGATTGACGCCATCGTACTCGTGTGACAGCAAATCTCCGGACAACCCGGTACCATAGTCATACCAGCACCGCCAGCGGAAGAACCGCTCCAGGTTGAACGGCACCTTGTTGGGCGCAGGCCCCTCGAACTGCTCCCAATCTATGGTCTGAGGGTTACCATCCTCGTGAATATCCCAAACCCAGGCACCCCACGGATCATTGCGATTCGTGGTGCCCTCGACCAGCGTAATCGGTCCCAGGATGTCCGCGGCGATGATCTCACGGGCCTTGTTATGGGCCTCCGACTGTCGATTCTGGTGCCCGAGTTGGAACACGATGCCGCTTTGCTTGACCGCGTCGTACATCGCGTGGGCTTCCTCCTCGGTCCGCGTCATGCATTTCTCGCAGTAGACGTGGATGCCCGCACTCGCGGCGTCGATCGACATCCGTGAGTGCCAGTGATCCGGTGTCGCGATGATGACGGCATCGACTTCGCCACTTTCCAGCATGTCGGTGTAGCGCCGGAAGCGGCGGGCCGGTGGATTCGCACTGGCGCCGCCCGGCCGAGTGGCTGTAGAGGATGCAGCAATAGCCCGGTCGGCGCGGACGTCGAACACATCACACACCGCAGTGATGTCGATGTTTAGATCGTCCTGAGCCAGGTACGTTTCGAACCGACCTGGAGCATCTTGCCGCATGTCCTCCACCCAATCGGGATGCGCAAAGCCGGCGAATCGCACGAGCGCCTCGCCTTCCCCTCCCATACCGATGATGCCGACCCGGATACGCTCACCGGGCGGCCTCGAGATGGCGTCGGGAATGATGGCCGGTCCTGTCTCACTCACGCCGAGTTCCGATAGGATTGCGTCTCTCCTCAAGTCGTCCGCAGCCTTCTTCCTCAGGAAGCTGTAGAAGAAAGCTCCCAAGAAGGGAATGGAGACCAGTGCCTTGAGGAGGCCTCTGCGGGTAATGGCGCTCCACCCGGTGGCAGCTGGGCCTGCGGCGTCCGTTGTGTCGTCGGAGTTCTTGATTTCGTCGGTCATTGTCATCTCCTCAGGCGGTCGCCTGGTTCGCCTTGTACTCAGGATTCGTCTTCCAGTGTATCAATCCGTCCAGCCCGAATGATCTGCCCGTGGGAAACGCGAGCAGCACAAAGGCGGCGGCCAATTCGATTAGGATCTTGTTCACGACCAAGTAGCTACCCTCGGTTGGCATGGCGTACTGGATGCCGGCGAACGGTGGGGCGGCAATGTAGAACAAGAACAGCAACACTATGGCACCGACGGTCGCGGTGCGTGTCAGCAGACCCAACATCAACCCCAGACCGATGAGAACCAGCCCCCACGATGTGAGAATGTCGATAACCGCAAGAGCCGATTGATTGGACGCCAATGCGACGAAGATACCCTTGAACCACCACTGTGACTCTGCCAGGTATCCTGCCGATGTCCAATAGGGGTTGAGTATTTTCGCCAGACCCTCATAGAAGAAGTGCCAGCCGATGAGGATTCGCAGGAACACGAGGGCGGCTGTCTGGAAACTGGTACCATTCCAGGTCTGCCATAAGTCAGATTTCACTGGTTGTTGCATCATGGCTCTGTCTTTTCTCCGTTGATTGGGGCTGCGCTCTTCCAACCTGTCGACCTCAGCTGACGCCCCGCCGCGTCGACAATCAAACCTTCGCAGCCTGGCAAGGAGTCGATGAATTCGATTCCCTTGTACGGTTCCATCACGAAAACGCCCGTCGCCAGTGCATCCGCCGCCATCGCAGACGGAGCGATTACCGAAACACTCATACTGGTGTTGGGCGACCTACCCGACGTGGAGTTCACTATATGGTGAAATAGCTTTTCGCGGTCGAAATAGACCTCGTAACTACCGGAGGTAGCCACCGCGGCATCGGTGAGATGTATTGTATCTGGGAACAGCCCCCGTTTGGATGGATCCTGCACCGCGATGGTCCAGGGCTGCTTGTGCTCTCGTGTGCCTGCAGTTCTGATGTCGCCACCGGCGTTGATCAAGTAGTGCTTGATTCCACTCCTGCTGAGCACGTGTGCGATGGCGTCGACGATGTAGCCCTTGGCGATACCATCGAGCGTTATTCCCATGCCGGATTTCTTGAAGCTCACCTGTCGATTCGAGATCTCGATGCTCTTGGAATCCACCAACTCCAATGCCTCCGCGATCTCCGCATCAGTCGGCTCCTGCGGCAGCTCTCCCTCTAGGCTCACTCTGAAGAGGTCGACGACGGGTTCCACCGATATATCGAAGGCACCGTGACTCAGTTCGTGATACTGCAGCGAATCTGCGATCACGCTGGCGAGTTCGCTGGGTGTATCAGCCAGGCGACCATCTCCATTGAGATTGGTGACCGCTGACGACCGATCGAAACGGCTGAATATGCCGATCAACCGATCCATCTCCTCAAAGGCCCGGCCAATGGCCTCCTCGGCGTTGTCGGTCGAGCGCGTGACGGCGGATACGGAGACCAGAGTCCCCATGGCGGGACGACTGCTGGTGACCTTGCTTCTGTTGCGACCTACTCGTACGGTTTCGCTGGTGACAGGCGATACATCGACGCGCTCGAGACCCAGGTCCACGAGGGCTGACAGCTTACGGGCAATGCGAGATGCTTCGTGCATGCACGCTCTGGTTTCGGGGCTAAGAGGTTAACCAGGGTAATATATCAGCCGTCCACCGGTGAAGGCCAGCCAGGGAGGCTACTAAGGGTATTCGTCTACCAGCTGGTCGCGGGTCGTCTCCAGTAGCGCCTTGGTCGCGCGAATACCGTCGGGCTCACTGATCTCTCCCTCGTATTCGATACCCACGTAGCCGCGGTATCCGGCATCCAGCACGATTCGCATCATCCGGACGTAATCCGTATGCCGTTCGTTGCCGTTCTCGTCGAACTCGTTGGACTTGGCGCTGACTCCTTTGGCAAATGGCATCAGCTCGGCAACACCTTTGTAGCGGTCGTACTCTTCCCCTTCGCTAATGCGGAAGTTGCCGAAGTCGGGCAAAGTGCCGCAGCGAGGATGATCGACTGCTCTCATCACGCTGGCCAGCCACTCGCCATTGGAAGAGATACCACCGTGGTTCTCCACTATCACATTGATGGCCCTCTCAGCGGCGAACTCCGTCAGTCTCCGCAAGCCGTCTACTGCCAGTTTGCGCTGTTTTTCCGGAGATCCTGTGGACCGAGCATTCACTCGAATGGAGTGACAGCCTAGGAACTTGGCAGCTTCCACCCAGCGGTAGTGGTTCTCCACCGCCTGCGCGCGGGCTTGGTCGTCCGGATCACCCAAAGCGCCCTCGCCGTCACACATGATGATCAGACTGCGGACCCCGTTGTCATCCGCTCGCCGTTTCAACTCGGTCAGGTAACTACGATCTTCTGCCTTGTCCTTGAAGAACTGGTTGACGTACTCCACGGCATCTATGCCGTAGACCTGTTTGGCAGTGGTTGGAAAATCCAGATTCTCCAACTCTCTGCCAAAGAGCGTCCGGTTCAGCGACCACTCGGCCAGTGAAATCTTGAACAGCAATTCATCTGACTGTGACGCTTGCAGTCCTGCCAGGAGAGACGACGGCTTGGACAATGCGGCCGCCGGAATGGCAGCCATTGCGGTCTTTAGGAATGTGCGGCGCGGTATCTCGTTCAGCATGGTTCGGGACCTCACGGTTGATGCGGCTGGACCAGCCTCGCTCGAACCGTCCTCCATGCCTCCATGGCGCTCGGCTAGGTCCGCGTTGTGTAACAGTTTACCGGAACATGGCCGGGCTTATCTCCATCTTGACCTCTGATATCTTGTCGACCGGGAGCCCGGCGCGGCGTGCGTGCTCCATGATAGCCTGCGGGCTCGGCGCATCGTACTCACAGTAGATCTTCCCCTCTGCCTCGGATACGTAGCTCTTGATCCAAACGACGCCTTCCATGCCGTCAATGACCTCGTTGGATCGCTTCCCGGCAGCAGCCAGCTCTTCCTCCGTCATTGATCCAACATTTCGCTCGATGATGTAGCGCGGCATTTGAGCTCCTGTAGTGGACTAGTCCTTTAAGTGTCTAAGGGCCTCAATCAGCTCCTCATCGTCGCACGCCTCGGCAATGCGCCAGGCCTCCGTCGCGCAGTCGCGCTTCCTATCCAAGGTACCGACACTGGCGTACGTGCGGGCGAGATTATGCTGCATCCAACCCTCGCCACGAAGATCGCCGATGTCACGACGTATGTCGAGAGACTGGCTGTAGCTGGCAATCGCGTCCTCCAGACCACCCTGATCAGACTGGACATCACCCAAAGCCGCTAGGGCGAACCCCTCCAGCTGTCTTGCACCGACGGTACGATTGTGTTGCACCGCTTGCGACAGTCGTTCCGTGGCCTCATCCATGCGGCCCAGCTTGTGGAGTGTGACCCCTATGCTGGTAAGGACCAGCCCGGCGTCGGCTGTTTCTTCCTGATCCTGCAGGAGTGCAAGCGCTCGCTCGTAGTGTTGCAACGCATCGCTGAAGTTGCCCCGCTCCCACTCCATGATGCCCATGGTGTTGCACAGATCACCTTCTTTCGCGGCATCATTGGCCGATCGTGCCACCGCCAATGCTTCACGGTAATACTGCAGGGCCAGGCTGGGTTCCGGTACCTGGTTTCTGGTAAACAGGGCCATCTGCTGGAGAATCTCCAGCTCGATGGCCGTGTCCTCAGCTTGTTGGGCCAAGGTGCGTCCCTTTCCCCACGCGGTCATGGCTTCGGGGTAGTCACCAGCCTGCTCGTGAACTTCGCCAATGCTCAACCACAGTTGGGCCTCGGTTTGCCGGTCCTCCATTGTCGCGCAGAGCTCGGCCGCTTCCCGTAGATGTGGCAGTGCCTCACCATGGCGCTGCAGACCCACCAGAATGTCCGCAAGCGTACGAAGCGAATGCGAGAGTCCCTCTGCGTGCCTGGTGCGCCTCAGCATGCGCACTGCTCTCTCGTACGTCTGAATCGCCTCTTCGGTGTTCCCCTGCTGCCACTCAATGTTGGCCACGCTCGACAGGTTGAAGCCATGCTGCACCCACAAACGATTGCTCTCCGATACGGCGGCTGCCCTCCGGTGATGCTCCAGTGCACTCTTGGTTTCGCCCATCATGCGATACACGGTGCCGAGTATGTGCTCCAGGTATGCCACCTTGGATGTGCTCTCGATGGTTTCGGCAATCTGAATAGCCTCGTTCAGATATGTCTTGCCTCGCTTGTAGTCCCCGAGGTCCTTCAGAACGGCTGTAATGTTGCTGATATCGCCGATTACAGCTGCCAGGTCGTTGTTCTTTCTGTCTGCCGCGAGGACGCGTTCCATGACCTGCAGCGACTCTTGGTTCCGACCTTGATGCCATCTGAGCAGGCCGATGCTTCTCAGAGTCTTCCTCTCCTGAGCGGCATCGCCTAGCTGACGACACAAATCCAGGGCCTTATGGAGCGCTTCTTCGGCTGCGTCATGATTGCGCAGCAGAATGTGAACATCACCCAGGCGGATGTATACCTCGCTGAGTTGGGCGGGATCTGCCAAGACCTCCGGAAGAACAATGAGACGATCGATGATCTGCAACTGTCGACGCCGCAGGCCCATCAACTCGAACAATCGTTCCTTGCGAAGTAACAACCGCGTCAGCGTCCTACGACGATCCGTGTCGTCAGGCAGCTTCATCAGGCAGGATTCGGTGTTCTCCAGAATGCTGAGTGACTCCTGGAACTGACTCAACTGCCAGGCACGAGAGGACGAGTTCATTCCGTAGTCGACAGCCTTGTGCCAGTGCTCGGCCCGAGTGAAATGACGGGCGAGCAGGTCATACTGTTCGTCTAACTGGTCCGCGTGGATCTGCTCGATTGCCTCGCCCACTCGTCCGTGAAGGTCTTTTCGCTGATGGTGCAACAGGCTTTCGTACGTCACGTCCTGGGTCAGCGCATGCTTGAAGCGATAGCTTACGTGGGGCAAGATCCGTGTCTGCTGAATCAAACCCAGACCCTTCAACGTCTCAACTGATTGCAGCAGTGTCGTGTCGTCAGGCCGAATACACTGCAGAATATCTCTGGTGAACTCGCGGCCAATCACTGATGCGTAACACAAGACATCACGCGCATCACCATCCATTCTGTCGAGTCTACTGCGGATCACTGCTTGGACCGTGTCGGGAAGCTGGTGTTTCTCGAGCGATCCCGCGAGCACTATACCTCGATCCTTGATCTCGATCGTGCCGTCCTCACGCAATGCTTCCGATATCTCCTCCAGAAAAAACGGATTCCCACCGGTTCGGCTGTGAATCAACTCGGCGAACTCGTCGGGCACGGTGTCTACGTCGAGTACCGACTTGATGATCTCTAGCGCCGCACCGAGATCGAGTGGTGTGAGGTTGATTCGTGTGTAGTTGGGTCCACTGCCGAAGTCGGCCGCGTAGTCAGGACGGTGGGTAACGACCACCAGCATCGGATAGGACGGAACTAGAGCCGCAAGCTGGGCGAGTGCGTCAGCCGAAGCATCGTCGACCCAGTGCCAATCTTCCAGCAGCAATACGACCGGCTGTTGTGTGGTGCGCAAAGTCAGTAGCGCCGACAGTGCTTCCATGATCGCCACTCGGAGGTCTTCGCCCTTCAGGTGCTTGGGCGGGCTGAACTGTTCGGTTGAGATCGTCAGCAGGTGGAGGTAGAGTGGAAAGAACTCGACCAGCCCCTCGTCGATCCCACGCAGCCGTGATAGGGCATCTTCGAGGTCGGTGGCTCGTAGATCCCCACTTGGAAGACCCAATGACTCCCGCAACATGTTGAGGAACGGCAAGTACGCGCTGTTGCCGGCGTACGACTGGCAACGGCCACGCAGGATCGTGACCGGTTGCTGCGTGATCGACTTGCTGAACTCGAATAGCAAACGACTCTTGCCAAGACCTGCGTCGCCAATGATTGAGACGAACTGACCGTCACCGCGAAGAGCTTGCTCCGCTCGACTCTGTAGTGTATCCCGCTCGCCCTTGCGACCGGTGTAGGCGGTCAAGCCAGTTACCTCGGCAGCTTCGAGCCGGGTTTGCAGTCCGGATTCGCCCAGCAATCTGAACGTGGCCGATTGCGCTCCACCCTTCAATTTGAGCTCTGTGCCCTCTTCGGTTGCGAAGAAGGGAGCTAGCAGCCGACGGCTCTCCGCACTGACCAGGACCTCACCGACGTCCGCCTCCTCCGCCGCCCGCCCGGCGACATGCAGTGCATCACCGACCATACGATATTGCTGATCTCCGGAGGTGCTCGCCTGTGCGACCACGGAGCCCGAGCTGATTCCGACCTGCAAATCGATAGATCCTGCGAGGCCCAGGTCTCGGCTGAACTCCATCTCGCGTATTTGATCGCGCAGCTCGAGGGCAGCACGTGCTGCCCGTACCGTGTCATCCTCGTGCGTGGTGGGGATTCCGAAGACAGCTACTAGCTCGTCTCCTGAATATCGATTCACGACTCCACCGTGTCGCGTTACTATTTCCCCCGCCGCACCCTCGCACCGCTCGGCAACGTAGTCGACCTGATCGGGAGCGAGTGACTCGACCATATCGTCGTAGCCGGCAAGGTAACAAACAACTATCGTGGCCTGACGTCGTTCGCCTTCAGGCCTGAGTTCCGCGGCTCTGTGTTGCCCTGCGATTGCAGTCCCAGCATCAGTACCGCGTGTGATCGACCGGTCGAATTGGTCCAGCTCAGTAGCCAGCTGCTGTATCGACTGGTACCGCGCATCAACATCCTTGGCCAGGGCCTTGTGTGTAGCGGCAACGAGTCGATCCGGAAGGCTTGGACAGTGCGATCCGAGCGAAGCGGGCTCCTCACTCAGGATGGCGTTCATGATCACAGGTATGCTAGGGCCGTCGAATGGAAGCGTCCCCGACAGCATCTCGTAAAGCATGACGCCCACCGAAAAAATGTCGGAGCGATGATCCACCTTCGCACCGTCCGCCTGCTCGGGGCTCATATAGCTGACCGTACCTATTACACCGCCGGTTGCGGTCATCGTGACGTCCGCGAGCTTGGCGATCCCGAAATCCACGATCTTCACTAGCCCGTCATCCGTGACCAGAACGTTGGCCGGCTTGATGTCTCGGTGCACAATGCCGCGTTCATGAGCCTTTGCCAGGCCATGGCAAACCTGTCGCGTGTAATCAATGGCCTGTGGCGCTTCCAGCGGCCCACGAGTCAACTTCGCTTTGAGGCTCTCGCCGTCATAGAGCGGCATGGAGATGAATAGGCGTCCGTCTCCGGCCTCACCGATCTCGTGTACAGTGCAGATGTTCGGGTGGTCGAGCGCTGCGGCTGCCTTTGCTTCCATTATGAATCGTCGCTCGGCGACATCGCTATAGCTGAACTGGGGCAACAGGAACTTCAAAGCGACCACTCGATCCAATCGAGTGTCACGCGCGCGGTACACGACACCCATCCCGCCGTCACTCAGTTTGTCGATGATTTCGTAGTGCGATACGGTTTCGATCGCCATGCCACCCCCCACGGGTCGAACGGCACCGATCGGCAGCGGTACACTGTCAGCGGCAAGTCGGTCGAGCGGCCCGGACTTGAGGTGTGCCGTGAGCAACGAGCGAACTTCCTGATAGAGCTCTTGATCGCCCCGACACGCTTCATCCAGGTAAGCATCACGAGTCGTGGCCTCGCGACCAAGAGCGCCGTTGAGAATCTGTTGGATCCGCTTCCAACGGTCGGCTGTCAAGGAGTCACTTCCAGTCGATTGGTCTCTTTCTGTGGCACGACGAACGTTGGTCGTCACCTATCGTGGCTTTCAATTCGCAAGACACAAGTCCGCCCAGATCGAATCAGGGGTCGTGCCAACTGAATTATCGCAGCCAAAGATTGTTGCGACGAACTCGAACACTACGGGATGTCGTCTGCGAGGTCTGAAACTAACTCACATGCTTGGTGTTGTCCCGACTTTGTGACAACATTCACAAGAGTAGTGCCCCTGGCTCTCGGCATCGGTTAGCCGTATTGTTCGAACGCTACGGACAGCTGGAGATGCTAGGATGACACTTTCCGGACCGCCTCAGCAGCGGCCCTTGTAGAGCGTTGCCCACCGCGCCCTCCCGGCATGTCTCAACGATACGACTGATAACAAGGTTGACGATTGCTCGACGACGCCAATTCGGTTGTCGAGCGGTGTGTCTTGCTGCGTTGGCGCCGTGAGCCCGACGAATGGTTTCTTGCGCCTTCAGTAAATAGCGGAGGAAGCACAGGCGTGGTTTGACTGTGTAAACATGGAGACAATGAGGAGGAGTGACGATGACAGATCTCAAGATGGCGACCCTGGGTGGTGGATACACCACTGTTCAGCAGGACGCGATCGATTCGCTGGGGGTGAGCTTGCGGGGCCAGCTGCTGACTTCTGATTCCGCAGGTTACGACGACGCCCGTTCGATCTGGAACGCTATGATCGACAAGCGACCGGGAATGATCGTGCAATGCGCCGGCGCGGCGGACGTCATGCGCGCGGTGAACTTTGCCAGAGAGCATGAGCTGCTGGTTGCCGTTCATGGCATTGGTCACAACATCGCCGGCAACGCAGTGTGTGATGACGGGATAATGATCTCGCTTGCGGGGATGAGGTCGGTGCGGGTCGATCCCGCTGCGCGGCGAGCCTGGGTTGAACCGGGTGTGACATTGGGTGACCTGGACAGCGAGACGCAGGCTTACGGCCTGGCGGTCCCGGTCGGCATCAACTCTACGACTGGTATTGCCGGGCTCACTTTGGGTGGTGGTTTTGGCTGGCTCAGCCGCAAATACGGAATGACCGTCGATAACTTGATCTCCGCAGACGTCGTGACAACCCGAGGGAAGTTGGTCAAGGCGAATGCTGAGGAGAACGCGGATCTTTTTTGGGGGATTCGTGGGGGCGGGGGTAACTTCGGAATCGTCACTTCGTTCGAGTTTCAGCTGCACCCTGTGGGACCGGAGGTTCTGTCCGGCCTCATAGTCCATCCGTTTGCCGACGCGCGCGCGGTGCTCGATCACTACCGGGAGTTCACGGCACAGGCACCGGACGAGGTCACGGTTTGGGTGGTGATGCGCAAGGCACCTCCACTGCCGTTCCTTCCTGAGGAGGTGCACGGCACGGAGGTGGTTATCGTCGCTGCACTATATGCCGGTGACATGGCAGAGGGTGAAAAGGCGCTGGCCCCACTCAGAGCGTTTGGCAATCCGATTGCAGATGTCATCAGCCCGCATCCGTTCGCCGGTTGGCAGCAAGCATTCGATCCATTGTTGACACCGGGAGCCCGCAACTACTGGAAGTCTCACGACTTCCTGGAACTGGGTGACGACCTGGTCGACACTCTGATCAAATACGCCGGAACCTTGCCCGATCCTCAGTGTGAGGTGTTCATCGCGCAGATGGGTGGCGCCACCAATCGCGTGGCACCTGAAGCCACAGCATATCGTCACCGTGACGCTGAGTTCATCATGAACGTGCACGGTAGGTGGGAGAGCGCGGCCGATGACGACCGCTGCATCGGTTGGTGTCGTGAACTGTTCGACGCCGCTACACCGTATTCCACTGGCGGCGTGTACGTCAATTTCATGACCGAGGAGGAGCAGCAACGGGTTGAGGCCGCCTACGGCGACAGCTACACGCGCCTGGTGGAACTCAAGCAGAAGTACGACCCGGCAAACATGTTCCGGTTGAATCAGAACATCAGCCCGAACGGCGCGTAGTAGTGTCCCGTGATCTCCTGAGTCTCTAGCGATTGGAGCGTTTCATGACCGATGCCGCCGTTACACTAGCGGACACACAGGCCTCCCTCGAGGCAGTCATCAAGGGTGAGGTCCTCCGAATGTACCAGGAGGTTGCCGACAAACCCGATGCAGAGTTCCACTTCTATCACGGCCGTGAAGCAGCCGAGATGTTCGGCTACGATCCCGAGTGGCTGGAGCGTGCTCCTTCGGGTGCGGTCGCTTCGTTCGCGGGCGTTGGAAACCCGCATGCGCGCAGCGCGCTACAACCGGGTGAGATCGTTCTGGACTTGGGGAGTGGGGCTGGACTCGATGGTATCATAGCATCATGGCAAATAGGCCCTTCAGGGAAAGTCATCGGTGTGGACTTGAATCCGGCCATGTGTCTCAAGGCGCAGGCCCACGCTGAGGCGACCGGAACCAAGATCGAGTGCCATGAGGGGCGCATGGAGGAAATCCCGCTGCCGGATGCCAGCGCGGATGTCATCATCTCGAATGGTGTCATCAACCTCTCATTTCAGAAACGCCGCGTAGTTCAGGAGATGTTTAGAGTCCTCAAACCGGGTGGGCGCATCTCCATCACAGATATCGTGAGTGCGAAACGGCTGTCGCAGTCGATTGTGAACGATCCAAAGCTGTGGGCCAGCTGAATTGGCGGTGCTCTCCCGGAGGGAGAGGTGTTTGCGCTATTCGAGGAGGCTGGATTCAAGCGAGTGCGATCGGCGGTGGTACCCGGTTTTCGGTTCCGGAAGGGGGCCACGCAGGACGCGGCGGAGGCCTACGGTGTCAAATCGGTTCACCTGACCGCCGCCAAGCCAGACGGCGACTGTTAGGCTTGGGTGCAGAGTGTGCGTGATTCCAGACGAGGTCGCCCTTGCTGGCTGCACTCTGCTTCATGCTTTTTGCAATAATGTCCACTATTGTGATATGCGTCACAAAGCTCTAAACGCTTAGTAAATAACGGCTTACGAGCACGGATCCGGTCGCCTGAGCCGGTATTGTCCTTGCCCAATGTTCCCGTGGGTGAGATACCTGAACGGGACAGTACGGAAGGCATCGACAACATGATCGGACAGGACGATAGATGGTACGCTCGCAGACTGCCGGATGACTTCATCGTCAGGCAGGGCGAGGGTGCTGCACGAATAGAGGAAGTGGTGAAGGAGAATTGGTGGGGTCACGGTGATGACGACCGGGCGCTGTTAGTCGAGGCATTGTTGCCGATTCTTGACGAGCTGCTCACGCCCGGTGGCAAGGTGACCGACGAACATCGTGATCTCTGTGAGGGGGTAGTCGATGCCTGGCTCACGCAGGTGTAGCTAGCGGCGTCAGATTTCCAGCTCGGTACCCAAGCCGAGCTCGGTCGCTTGTTCGAAGACCTGACCTGCGGCCGCCACGTCTTGTACTGCATTTCCCACCGATTTGAACAGCGTGATCTCCTCGTCGCTCGACCGGCCCGGTTTGGTGCCGGATACGAGTTCACCCAGTTCGGCCTGGATGTCGTCCTCTGAAATCAGACCGTTGTCCCGGGGGATGATCAGGTCGCCCGCCTCTGCCCAACACGCTTCTCGCGAGTCAACGAACAACCGTGCCCGTCGAACGGTCGCCTCGGGGATCTCCCTGGTGTCGGGTGTGAAAGCACCGACGGCATTTATGTGAGTCCCCACTGCCAGTGCGGCGTCGGCGAATACCGGATCGTTGGAGGTCGTTGTCGTGCAGACGACATCTGCTGCTTGGACTGCCTCACGGGGTGATGCTGCCACGGCGACGTCCCGGGGTATGCGTCCTCCCCGCTCTCGCATCTCCTCGACGTATGCTTGCGCGCTCGCGCGATTCGTGTCGAACACCAGGACCTTTGTGATATTGCGGACTTCACATACCGCTTCGAGTTGCGTCCGTCCTTGCACCCCAGCCCCGAAGATGGCCACTACGCTGGCATCACTGCGGGCCAATAGCTCGGTCGCGGCCCCTGAGACGGCTCCGGTTCTCAAGGCTGTCAGGTAGGTGCCGTTCATGACCGCCGCCGGCCGTCCGGTCGCGGCATCCACCACGGTGATCAATGCATGGATTGTGGGGATTTCCCGTTCGAGGTTACGGGGAAAAACTGAGACTATCTTGAGCCCCAGTTGATCTGTGTTGTTGAGGTAGGCGGGCATGAAGAGGGTGACACCTTCATGTCGGGTTACATCGAGCTGAGTGCGAATCGGGACGTCGGCGTTACCTGAAGAGAGCTGCGCAAGGGCCTGCTTGACGATCTCGATGGTCCGGGCCATGGGCATTAGCCGGCGGATGTCTTCCGTGGCGATGATGCGCAGTTTCATCTGTGCGGCGCTCCGGGTGTGAGGTAAGGGCCTGCCCCAAGGTAGGTGATCTGGCGCGACCTGGTTCAACCGCTCGGTTGGTCAGGTGGGCTTCACCCGCCGGTCAGTCAAAGACGTCCCGGGCAACCATCCCCTCGAAAGCTTCTCGCTGCCTCAGTATGGTCGTCGCGCCATCGTGTGCCAGGACCACTGGTGGTCTGGGGAACGCAAAGTCGTTGGAGAACGAGGTGAAGTAGGCCCCGGCGTCCATGATTGCGATGACGTCCCCTTCCGCCAAATCGGCAAGTATCTGATTGTGGTAGACCACGTCCGAGGGAGTGCACGTCCTACCCACGAGATCGTATCGTCCGGCTGCTCTCTCCCGCATCTTGTTTGCTACCAGTACATGGTGGTACTCGAATGACGTGGGGAACGTGATGTTCATCTTTCCACCATCGAGTATCGCGACCGGCGTCTTCCGTCGTTTCATAGCGCGCACGCCCAGCAGCAGTACCTGGGTATTGCTTGTTAGGGCGCGGCCGGGTTCCACAATTATCGTGGGTCGTCCGTTGGGGAAGCTGCTGGCGTGTTGCTCGAGTGTCTCGCTCATGGCGTTACCGAAATCCTCGACGCTCGGGCACTGACCGGGGTCAGGCGGCCTGAAGGGACGCCTCATGAGGCCGGAGAGTCTGCGTTCGATTCCACCTATCTCTCGCACCATCGGGACGCCGTAGCCGCCGCCCAGGTCCAAGTACTGTAGCCTCTCACCAATGCCTCCACCGGCGGCACGGAGAAAGGATACTATTTCGGCAATCGTCTTTTGAAACAGGGATTTGTCCGTGATCAAGCTGCCGAGATGGACATGTATTGCCTTGAACTCGAGGCAGTCTCTGTTCTGCTCGATCAACCGTAGTCCCTCCGCCGCCTCTCCATTGTGTAGGCTGAGGCCGAACTGAGCACTCCATCCTTGAGTGGGGCAGAGTCGAACGCCGATGTTCGCCACCAGCTCGTGAGTCCGGCATGCTTCCAACGTGTTGCGTAGGTCGGTGAGGGAGTCGATGTTGATCAACTTGACTCCCTGCTGGATGGCAGTTTCGAGACTTTCCTTGGTCTTGTTGGGGCCGTTGTAGATTATCCGTTCTCCCGGTAAACCCAATCTCAATGCAACCCAGAGTTCATAGGGCGAGATCACCTCAGCGCCGATGCCCTGCTCGTGTATGAGTCGCAGTACCCCGGGCACGCAGTTCGTCTTGTAGGAGTAGAATAGCTCGACCTTTCGGAGTGTCTTGCGGAGCGCAGCCTTGGCGCGTTCGCAATTACCGATCAACTGCTGGCGGGATACTACGTGGATTGGTGTTCCATACTGATCGGCAACGGAAATCAGATCGCAACCGTCCATCTCCAGATGCCCCTTGGGATTCACCTGACAATTCCAGTGACTCGTGTCAAGCGCCACGTGCGGTTCCTTTTCTGAGTTCTCAAACAGCACTGCAGCCGATGGCCCTTGCACAACGTGCTGAAAGTCCAATGCTGTGAATCCCGTACCGTGAGCAAGCCGCGTGCCGAGGCTATGATCACGCAGCCAATCTAACTCGCTGAGTGCTGACGCGCTGTGTACCTGGTCGAGTCACGGCTGGCGGAGAATGCACTGGCAAGATTGTTGCACAATGAACTCAACTACCTGGCCGATCCCGGTTTCTGGGGTAATAATTCGTGCCTGCCACTGGCTGAAGACTCGTGGAGAGACTCTCGATCCCATGCACTATCGAATCGCAAGCCTGACCTACAGGATGGTCCAGCGTCTGAGAAGAGAACGAGTATTCGATGCGCTCGCGAAGATGGAAAAGAGTCAGTGGGAGTCCAGCAACGATATCAAACTCCGCCAGTGGCAGGGTTTCAGGCGAGTTATCGAGCACGCCTATGCGAACGTCCCGTACTACAAGAGGATGTATGACGAGGCGGGATTCAAGCCGACCAGCTTGAGTGGGATCGATGATCTGCAGCGAGTTCCGATTCTGACCAAGGAGGTGCTGCGGGAAAACTCGCACAATCTCATAGCCGAGGACAAGACATACAAGTTCTCTGCAGACAGTACCAGTGGTTCCTCGGGCCCAACGACCATCGTGTATACGGATCGTACGGCCCTAGCGCACCAACATGCCGCGGTGTTCAGAGCGTACAACTGGATGGGTGTTAAGCTAGGTGAGCGTCTCGTGCGCTTCTGGGGCACTCAGCTCGATGCCAAGAGAATACTGAAAGACAAGATCAAGGATACGTTGCTAAACCGGAGGACCTTCTCGACCCACGCATTAGACCACGAATCCCTCAAGCAGTACTTTGAACTGTTTGTGAGATTCGATCCCGTCTCTGTGTACGGCTTCACTTCCGGCATTTATGAGTTCGCGAGATTCATCCAGGAGAACAATCTCCAGTTGGGAAAGGTTCGTCCCAAGGCCGTCGTAGTGACGGGCGAACGGCTCCTCCCGCACCAGCGTGAGCTGATCGAGAGTGTTCTGCAGTGCAGAGTCTTCAATGAGTACGGCTGCGCCGAATTCGGTCCGATAGCCTACGAGTGCCCGCAAGGCAAGCTGCATATCAATGCCGAAAATGTGCTAGTTGAGGTCGTCAAGAACGCTGATGCCGGCGGAGATGATAGAGGCAACCTCGTCATGACCGAGTTGAACAACATGGGCATGCCCATGATCAGGTACAGAATGGGTGACGTAGGCGTGCTATCAGAGGAGCCGTGTGAATGTGGCCGGGGCCTTCCGATATTAGAGGAGATCTCGGGCCGAACACTGGATTTCATTCAGACCGGCGATGGCAAGAAGGTGCATGGCATGTATTTCGAGTACCTGCCAAAGTACTTCATCGGAGAGATACGTCAGTTCCAGATCGTTCAGGATGAATTGTCGAGCGTCACGGTTCGCATACTCAAGGATGTCGATTTCAACGAGTCGACTCTTGCGAGGTTCGAAGAGAAACTGAGGGAAGTGATCGGCGCTGACGTTGTGATTGAGTTCGATATTGAGGCAAGCGTGTTTCGTGAGGCAACCGGCAAGCACAGAATGGTGGTTTCCAAGATCAACACCTGAGGTTGTGGTATCTCCCTTTACTTGAGCCGGCCCTCCTCGTGTCGTCCCCCAACTCGGCCCTGCCGAAAGGCGTTTAGGGAAGAGTAGCCACCACTGGCAGGCCGAGGTCAACTGACTTGGGTGGCGCGAGTTGCAGTCTTCTCTCATCTTCCCT
>JBDGXD010000004.1:0-40734 GCA_039584755.1 Gemmatimonadota bacterium | reverse complement strand
CAAGATGGCCAAGATGATCACACGTCACGGGCTGCTCCTCTGGTATCAGGCGCCCGGGTCGGGCGAGCAAATTGTGACCGGTCCGTGGGAGTTGTCCTAGAATGAGAGACGCCCTCTACCTCGCATGGCGCTATCTGGTGTATCACCGTTTCAAGACGGCGATTCTCATCACTTCGATTACTCTCATTGTATTCCTTCCCGTGGGGCTCAGGGTATTAGTGAGCCAGAGCGCCGATCAGTTGACCACACGCGCTGAAGCGACACCGCTCATCATAGGGGCTAGGGGGAGTCCGCTCGAGTTAGTGTTGAACTCCCTCTACTTCGAGTCGGACGTACCTGCCCTCATGAAGTATGCTGAGGTAACGCGGGTCCATACCACGGAGTTGGCGCTTGCGATACCGCTCTACGTGAGGTTCCGTGCTCGCGGTTACCCTATTGTGGGTACGACACTGGAGTATTTCGAGTTCCGAGAAATTCGTATTGCTGAGGGCTCCAAATTGACCACACTGGGTGATTGCGTGCTGGGTGCGCGAGTCGCTGTGGAATTGGGGATCGGACCCGGCGAGTCGGTAATCTCGTCGCCGGAGAACGTGTTTGATTTCGCAGGTGTCTATCCACTCAAGATGCGAGTGGTCGGTGTCCTCGAGTTCTCGGACAGTCCTGATGACCACGCGATCTTTGTCGACTTGAAGACAGCCTGGGTGATTGAGGGGGCAGGACATGGGCATCAGGACCTCGACCAGCGCGAAGCTGCAGCCGCAGTTTTGTCCAGGGACTCGGCGAACATCGTAGCCAATGCAGCGTTGGTCCAATACAACGAGATAACTCCTGACAACATCGAGTCGTTTCACTTTCATGGCGATCTCGGTGATTTCAACATCACGGCAATCGTAGCAATTCCACCGGATCAGAGGTCCGAGGCACTCCTGCGTGGCCGGTATGAATCGGCTGACGATGTGTCGCAGATCGTACCACCGGTAACTGTGATGGACGAGCTACTCGAGACCATTCTCACAGTACAGAGCTATGTGATCGTCGCTGTGGTGGTGGTAGGATTATCTACCCTCGCAACCGCTGCTTTGGTGTTCATATTGTCTCTTCGGTTGAGACGGCGTGAAATCGAAACGATGCTGAGAATAGGCGGCTCGCGTGCCAGCATTGGCTGGATCGTAGTCTCTGAGATAGTCGTGGTTCTGTCGACTAGCGTGGTGCTGGCAATGGGATTGACGTTCATAACGAGCAGGTTCGGATCGGCTGCGATAAGAGCGTTGATTCTCTGACTGTTGGCAAACTGCTCGCGGCGTTGGGGGGTGCAGACTTGGGCGCGCAACAATTCGGCAGATGATATTGACAAGGGGTGTGACATGATCTCGAGATTGGTCTTGATGGCTGCAGTCGTGGTTCAAGCGGTCTCATGTACGTCAAGGGACTCTCGTTCAGTGCCTGCCGGGCGCGAGGTGGAGGCAACACCTACGGTTTACGTAGTCAACTATCCGCTGAAGTACTTCGCCGAACGAGTTGGTGGACAACGAGTACTGGTCGAGTTCCCCGCGCCTCCGGATATCGATCCCGCGTTCTGGATGCCGGATGCGGCCGCGCTTGCTGGCTTCCAAGGTGCCGATCTCATCATCGCAAACGGTGCTGACTACGCCAAGTGGCTCGACAAGGTAACTCTGCCCGAATCCCGATTGATCTTCACTACGGACGCGTTTGAGGACCAGTTGATCCAGCTCGACGGGGCCATGACTCATACTCACGGTCCGACCGGGGAGCACTCCCACGCAGGTACTGCGTTCACGACGTGGTTGGACGCAACCTTGGCAGCTCGACAGGCGGAGGCAATCAGAGAAGCATTCACGGCTGAGTGGCCGAAGTACGTGGAAGAATTCCAGCGGGGGTTTGACCAGCTGGAATCGGACCTCTTGGCGCTTGACAGCGCGATCGGGCGAATCGCAACGAACCACTCTGGCATGCCGCTACTGGCTTCCCATCCGGTATATCAGTACCTCGCGCGTCGGTACGGTCTAAATCTGAGGAGCGTACAGTGGGAACCGGACGAGGAACCCACCCCGGCTATGTGGCGGGACCTGCGAGGGGTGCTGCGCGATCACGCTGCGGAGTGGATGCTTTGGGAGGATACCCCACTTGTCGAGACGACACGGCAGCTGCGGGAGCTCGGAGTCGAATCCGTCGTATTCGACCAGTGTGGGAACACACCACTACAGGGTGACTACCTGAGCGTGATGCATGACAACGTGGTGCGACTCGGCGCAGTCTTTGGGAGAGGTGACTAGAATCGGTGGCCCGGAGATAGCCTTGCGTGTTTTGTGAACTGCGGACCCCGGATTGCCGAGCAGAGTCAATAGCTGTCTTGCCTTGTTGTGCGGCCCAACCCTTCTAGTTTTTCCCTTTCTTCTTCTCCCGCGACTTCCTCAGCATATCCCGAAACTTCTTGCGGCGATCCTCCAGTCCATCGACCGCTTCTTCGGCGCTATGACCGATGGACTCACTGCCGGGAACGCGCGGGTCTTTGGCATACCACAATTCGTTCCCTTTCTCGTCCATTTCCATCGAAACCTGAACCTCGTGCTCACCGGAATGTTCCGGTTCCGGGATCTGCTCGGTTTCTTCCACCACCTCGCCCTCGCGGGACCGTTGCAGCATCTGACGGTATTCGAGCCTTCGGTCTTCCATCTCCTCAACCACTTCTTCAGCGCTATGTCCGATGGAGCTGCTGCCAGGGATTCTAGGGTCCTCTGCGTACCAGACTTCCCTGCCATCGCCGTCGATCTCCATGGAAATCTCGACGTCATCCTCGTTGCCGGGGACTGAGTGAGCCTCGATGCCTGGTGTCTCTCCGTCCTCGAAGTCGAGTTCCCCTTCGTAGTCTAGATCATCACGCGGGTCGACATCGAAGTCGTCTTCCGTATCGTAATCGTAGTAGTTTTTGGCCATCTCAAACTGTATCCGTCTGAACGCGCCTAAGTCAGATGCGTTTTCCCAATCTGTCTTAACATTGGCCGAAGGTCACCGCTGCGTCAATTGGGTTTCTGACCCTGGTCGGCCTGCTTTGCCAACAAACGCTCGGTGAAGTCCAACCTTTCCTCCAGCTCTGCGATCTGTCGGGCGTTTTGGTCGGCGATGTCTTCTAGCTGCTGCACCTGTCTATACTCCATGTCGGCTGCCAACTCCTTGAAATGCGCGTCGAGTGCGCGTGGGTCTGCTGCCAGTCCCAACGCTGCTGCCTTCCTGGCCTTGAACCATATGGGAATACAGGATCCGAAAATCACCAGTGACCCGATGATGGCTAGGGGAGCGGCCTCCGGGGCGGCTCCGCCGATGAAGATGAATCCACCAATCAAGATCCGGCCCACCAGCTGCTTGGCTACCTCCAGGCCACTATAGGGTGAAGGCAGTCCCGTTCCCGATCGCGAACGCTTCTTTGCCTTCTTGCTGATGGGATACGCGCATCTTGGGCACGTCTCAGCCCGGGACGATATATCGGTACCACACTCTGGACACTCTATTAACGCCATGTTTCTCTCTCTGGCCCTCGAACATCGGGCCGAGCTGTCAGCTACGCATTTCTCGACGGTTGCGGCAGCACTAAAGTTTCGGTCCAGCTGCGATCACTGGATTCTCGTAGCTGAGGGCAACATTGGCAAGCCGGAGTGGGGCTATGGTCAGGCGATGCACTACGTGCCATAATTCAGCCTTCCGGAGCACACCAGGTCTCGAGGAGCGGGGGGAAGCATGTCCGATTCCACGTCACGTGGCCAGTTCGTTTGGTATGATCTGATGACGTCCGATACCGATGCCGCCCTGAACTTCTACAAGAACTTGATCGGCTGGGGTACCATGGCGTGGGAGGGGGGGGACCAGCCGTATACCATGTGGACCAACAACGATGTGCCGTTGGGTGGTATCGTGACCCTGCCGGAGGAGGCCAGGCAAGCTGGTGCGCCACCACACTGGCTTGCCTACGTCGCTGTTCCGGATACGGATGCAACTGTGGCTAAGGCCATGGAGCTGGGGGGCAAGGTGCTTGTGTCTGCCACTGATATCCCCACCACCGGGCGTTTTGCGGTGCTACAGGATCCACAGCAAGCGGTCTTTGCTGTGTTCACGCCGGCCGAGAACGAGCCCGGTCACAAGGGGCCACCGGCGGTAGGCGAGTTCTCTTGGCATGAACTCGCGGCCGCGGAATGCAGCGCGGCATTCGATTTCTATCACAAGCTGTTCGGCTGGGAGAAGACGGAGACGCACGACATGGGTGAGATGGGGATATACCAGATGTACGGGTGTCCGGGTGCCGATCTGCCCCTAGGAGGGATATTCAACAAGCCGGTAGACATACCGCCATCCTGGCTGTTCTATGTGAGAGTTGAGGATGTCAACAAAGCAGTCGAGATGGTGAAGCAGATGGGTGGGACGATTCTGAATGGTCCGATGGAAGTCCCTGGGGGAGACCTCGTCGCGCAATGCGTGGACCCGCAGGGTGCTGCGTTCGCATTACACTCCACGGCAGGGTAGTCGCTGAAGCTGCAATACTCGGTGGTGCTTGAGCCGTGAGCTGGTAGTTCCACACTTCACGCCACGTAGCGACCGAGTTGGCGGTCGCCTGCATTGGTGGCAGTGTTGCCAAGCTCAGCAGTCGTCTATCTCCTACCGAAGGCAGAGTGGGAGCCGCATTACCCCTGATCATGATTCTGGTCAACATCATCCAAACATCTCGGGCAGGGTCGGACTAGCGCAGCCTGCCTTTGCAACGTAGAGTCAAGATGCTACTCGCAAACGCAGGTGCGCTTCCATGATGAAGATCCGATCGTTTGTCGGCAGGAGCTTGGCCGTTGGTCTTACCATCTCGGTCCTGGGGTTGGCCGTCACCACTGTGCTTCATGCTCAAGCTGACGCGCGGCGGCTGCGGGATTACATGGAACAGGTACGTAACGAGACGGGTGTGCCGGGAATGTCGGTTGCGATTGCCGTCGGCAATGAGATCGTGTTCTCCGAGGGTGTCGGTTATGCCGAGTTGGACAACAAGGTTCTCGCCACGGGAAGAACCGTCCACAACGTGGGTTCAGTATCCAAGGTGCTGGCTGTTGTTCCACTGATGCAGTTGGTCGAGAGAGGCGAGGTCGACTTGGATGCCGCAATCCAGACGTACTTACCGTACTATCCCGAAAAACAGTGGCCGGTGACGGTGCGCCAAGTTCTGACGCATACTTCGGGAACGAGGCACTATGATGGAGAGGAGTTCGGACAGTTTGGCCTCCTCGAGATGCGCCACTATGATAATTTCGAAGAGGCTACGATGCTTTGGCGGGACGACCCGCTTCTGTTTGAGCCCGGTACCTACTGGTTCTACTCTTCCCACGCGATGAATCTGATGCACGGGATAGTCGAGAACGTCACAGGGGTCGGGTTCGAGGAGTACTGCAGACGGCACGTTTGGGAGCCTGCTGGAATGCTCAGTACTTCATTTGATGTGCCTTCGAGGATAGTACAGAATCGGGGAAGTGGCTATTTACGGGATCGCAACGGCGTGTTCGTTAACCCGCGTTACGCGGATGTCAGCTATAAGTATGCTGGTGGTGGCATGCTTTCGACGGTCGAGGACCTGGCTCGGTTCGGGATCGCGCTGAACAACGGGACGTTGCTGACACCGGCGGCAGTCCGTGAGATGTATGAGGTACAGCTGGATTCGTCGGTCAGACGCTTCGTACCCAATGGCAATCCCGAGCCGCTCGAACACAAACAGGCAATCGTGTGGTGGATCAGAAGCGACGCCAGCGGGCGTGACTTCCCGAGCCACACCGGCACCGTCAAGGGAACACGTTCGTTCGTGATGAACTACCCGGAACTCGGAATCGTGGTAGCATTGCAGGTCAACTCACTCCCGTTCGATTCGGCGAAGTATGGGATGGCCATCGCGCAAATGTTTGCGGCAACCGCGAGGTAGCTAGCCGAGTGCGACGACGCGTACTCGTTGCTTGCGTGTTTGCTCCGGGGCTGTCAGTTGCCGGGTGTGGAACGGGGTCCACCAAGTTGGCTACGGCGATGCCTGAGTCGGGTGACTGTGTACTTGTACCGCGACCCGCGGTAGCCGCAGATACAATCACAATATCACTTTCTGACAACGTGCTTCTGGAGCACGCTCCAATACCCCACAACCTGGGCGAACGATTTCTCTATCGGCATCTGTTTGGGACCCTGATCACGCTTGATTGCAACGGGCGGCCACTGCCAGACTTGGCGCGCTCATGGAGATCGGGTAACCGGGGGCAACGCTGGGAATTGACTCTCAGTGATGACGCCCAATTCTGGGACGGGACCAGGCTGACCGCAGATCACGTAGTCAACAGTTGGAGAGAGAACACAGATGTTCAGCGACTGGGTGTTCTGCCTGAGTCGGTGTCCGTGAAGGGCGACAGGGTAGTATCGGTTGGCTTCCGCAGGTCGTATCAAGCGGTGCCGCCTGTGCTGGCCGATCCTGCGGCGGCAGTGTTTCGCCATACTCGGGAACGGCCCGGCATACAAGGGGCTGGCGTACGCGCGTTTGATGTCTCAGTGTCAAGCGAGATGATCTCAGTCAGTCCAGCGGGCCATGATCGATCGCAACCGACCCTCCATTTCCGCACGGTGGTGCAGCTGCAGCAACGGGACATGATTGACCGGGGCATCGACCTGCTCCTAACCGATGACACGCAGGTGCTCGAATATGCTGCGACTCGAGTCGACTATGTGTCTGTCCCTCTCCCGTGGAACAGGACCTATGTGGTCGCGGCCCCTGGACCGGTAACTCAATATGTCACTCACGATAGTGCAGCGGTCGACGAGCCGTCGATCGGTCACCTTGGTGTGGATGCGCGACAGGCACTGGCGCGCGATGCAGTGAGGTCGGAAGCCCGTGCAGCTGAACCTCCCTTCTGGTGGGAGGATCTGAGCCACTGTCAAGTGAGTGCGGAAAATGGGTTCTCATACCCAAGTAGATCCGGCCGGGCCGGCCGCCCGACTGGCGAGACGGATCGTTCCCTCAGGGTCGTCTACCAGCGAGGCGATCCGGTTGGCCGCGACCTCGCCGAACGGCTCGTAGCACTGAGTTCGGCCGGAGCTAGTGAAGACGTGCTCGCGGTTCTCCGGATACGACCGAGTCAAGCCGAGTCAATCGTGAGCGGAGACAAACGCTTGCTTGCCAGGGAGCTGACCAGAGATGGGTTTGTTGCATCGCTGCAAGCCGGTTCGGATCAGGCATATGTGTTTCACTTGCCCAGCAGACCACTCTCCGAGTGTGTATGGGCGGACGACTTCATTGCGATGACTGACTGGCTGGTGCCGTCAGAAGTATCTGCGGTTAGCCTGTCGAGAATCAGGTTTGGTCGGTCACTCACCCCATTGGTTGACACCCGAAGCCACCTGGTGGTACGCGGCAACAGGATTGGCTTGTCTTTCGGGTGGGATGGGACAGCCATACTCCACTACCCATGAGTCTCCGTTCTAGACTGATGATGGCTTTCACCGCGCTAGTGGTTGTAGCCCTGGTCGTGGTTGGCATTGGTATTCGCTACAATATGGGCCTCCGGCTCACAGAACAGTTCCAGCGGCGAGTTCAAGCGTTGGCATTGAATATTGAAGCAGAGCTTCGGAGTGAGAGCGAAGGCATTGGCTTGACTCTGCGGGCTCTCGTCGCCGAGATGCAGGAAGACAATCGGTTTCGCCAAGCTTCGATTCAAGGCGCCTCGTCTGATAGGCAGTACCTGCTCGACTTCGCCGGCAATGCGATGCGGTTGAGTGGTCTGTCGATGCTACAGATCCAGGACGACAGTGGTCGTATCATTAGTTCAGGGCACTTTCGCAATGAGTACGATCGACGAGAGCCCGAGCTCCTCTCAGCAATGCGTGATTCATTGAATGGGATGGCACTGGTGAGTGCCCGTACCGCGTCTGCTCCATTTGTGGCCCTGGCTCGCCATGACGTAGCTCGAATTGGGGACAGGTGGTTCAGTCTGATCGGTGGACACTCGGTCGAACGGCAGTTTCTCAACGGGCTGGCGGGAGACCAGGAGCTTGCGGTGTCGCTGGTGTACACCGACGGTGTGGCGTCATCCCAAGCTGAATTGGAGGTGAGACTGTCGAGAGCGATGTCCCTGTTGGAAGAAGAAGGAAGGGTAGAAACAGACATCGATTTCGGCACTGTGTTCTCCGATCAGATAGTGACTGAAATCTCGCTTCCGTACGTGATGCCAAGAGGCCGTGAAAGGATTTCCACTGCGACGATTCTGGTGACACACCCTCTCACCCAGCTCGAGGAACTGCGTCGCAGCATTGATATCTGGTTTATAGCAGCCATCGTTGTAACTGCTGCAGCAGCATTGGCTGTTGCGACTTGGTTGTCATCCTGGCTGAGCCGACCCCTCGCCGAGCTTGCAGGCAAGACCTCGATAGTCGACCTGGATCGTCTTGACGTTGGCTTCGACCGCAGCCTAAAGGGGGAGGTGGGAGCGCTGTCGCGCCTATTGGCAGCGATGACCGATCGTTTGCGGGACAGCGTAACACGACTCAGGCATGTGGAACGTCGCGCAACAACTGGAGAGATCGCGCGCCAGGTCAACCACGACATCAAGAATGGTCTGATCCCGATTCGCAATGTATTGCATCACTTGCAGCAGCTGGCCGAAGAGGACCAGAACCAAGTTGTTGCGGTACTACGTGAGCGGCAGACTACACTCAATTCCAGTATCGGGTATCTGGAGAACCTGGCTGCCAATTACGCGCGTCTCTATCCGGAAGTGAAGCGACAGTCCTGCGATCTCAACAGCGTGATTGGGCAAGTGGGTCAGAACGTCAAGAGTGAAGGGCAGATACAGGTTCGGTCAGATCTCGCTGAGCGGTTGCAGCGAGTGATGCGCGACCCGGTGTTCCTGCGGCGCATATTCGAGAACCTATTGGGGAACGCGATCGAAGCTGTGGGTGCTGGGCCCGGAGACGTGACGATCTTGACCCGCTCGTCCAAGGACAGCTCTGGGCGACCTGTTGTCCAAACAGTGATTGGTGACACGGGTCCCGGAATGAGTGAAGAACAACTCGAAATGGCATTTCAGGACTTCTACACGACGAGACCAGGAGGAACGGGCTTGGGACTGTCAGTCGTGCGGCGCTTGGTACTGGATATGGCTGGAACATTGAAGGTGGAGAGTGAGCCGGGGGTCGGCACTAGGTTCACGATCGAATTTCCAGCGTTGACATCACAAGAGAATCATGAGGGTCTGGCAAGTGATAGCGGTTGAATGTATGGGCTCGCTGAGGCACGAAGGCAATCGCAGCGTCGTTGGAGTGCCCGGAGGACGGCATACGGAGTGCCGGACAGTATGACCCTTGTTCTGGTGATAGACGACGTACCTGCAATGGCTAAGCAATACGCCTACGATCTGAAGCGAATCGCTGAGTACGAGACACTGGTCGCTCATGGTGGTGTTGAAGGCCTGAACATCTTGGATCACGAACCAGTTGACTGCATGATCCTCGATCTGGAAATGCCGGGGGTGGATGGCTTCGATGTGCTACGCAGGCTGAAGGAACGGGGCAGCGAGATACCGGTGATCGTGTATACTGGCACGGGAAACTACGATCGCTGTGTGCAGGCAGTCCAGTTGGGCGCCTACGGTTTCATTGATAAGGCCGAATCGATGGAGCGGGTAATACAGGAGATAGAGAATTCTCTGGAGCGAAGCCGGTTAGTCCGAGAAGTACGATCGCTCAGGAAGAGCCTCGGGTCTGATTCAGTTCTGATTGGTGATAGTCCTGCGATGCAGCAGCTGCGCGATGCGATTGAGCGAGTGGCTCCCATTCCCAGTCCGGCGCTGATTGTAGGTGAAAGCGGATCTGGCAAGGAACTGGTTGCCCGTGAGCTGCATCGCATGTGGCAGCAGAAGGCTACAGCTAAGCAACGGACCCAGCAACTGCCATTCGTTGCAATAAACAGTGCCGCACTCCCCGAGAGCCTCGTCGAGAGTGAGCTGTTCGGCCACGAGCGTGGTGCCTTCACCGGAGCGAGCACCACTAGGAAGGGTGCCTTTGAGACCGCAGGATCGGGAACTCTGTTTCTCGACGAAGTCGGTGAGCTGTCGCCTCAAGTACAGGCCAAGCTGCTGCGGGTACTCGAGCAACGCGAAATCACGCGAGTGGGCGGTAACCGGCTGGTGTCGGTCAAGGCGCGAGTGGTAGCTGCCACCAACCGTGATCTCGAATCAGAGGTGAGTGAGGATCGTTTCAGGCAAGATCTCTATTATCGGCTCAACGTTCACGTACTCCGTGTGCCTCCCTTGTGTGAAAGGCTGTCTGACCTGCCGGATCTGATTCGCCACTTCTTGGTGTCGACCTGTGACCGGTTCGGGATCCGCCAGAAGAGTATAGACCCTTCAGTCACCAGTGCGCTGATGTCGTACGACTGGAAGCGCAACAATGTGCGCGAGCTGCGCAACGTCGTGGAACGCATGATTATAGCGGCGGACCGCGACCACATTGGAGTCGCTGATATCCCACCAGAGATTCGCAGTGCAGGCCTAACCGATGCCAGCCGCGATGCTACGACATTCCACGAGCAAAAAGCCGAGGCGGAGAGAAAGATCGTCATCGCGGCGCTGGAACGGCACGGTTGGCATGTCACCAATACGGCCAAAGCGCTGGGGCTGGCAGACCATTCGAGTCTGCTGAAGATCATGAGAAGACATGGGATAGAGAGACGGGCAAACCCCTAGCTGCCGCGCGGTCTGATCGCTGCCTCTTCTGTCTCCGCGCCCCCCTGACCCTCTCCTCTGAAGGTGTGTCCATTAGGACACGCACGCTTGACCAGCCGGTGTCCGTTTGGACACAGATCCACCATTTCCTCCAACCGCTTCGCTGCGCTCAAGCTTGGTAAGTTGTTTCATCAAAATCAGTTACACGACGTTGTCGACCGGCTGCCAGATCTGGCTCCACGTTTGCCTTCTTGGGGTGGTAACCACGAGTTCATCACCAGTGCCCGCAAGGGCCAAAAACAGAGGAGGTTCCAATGTCTTTCACCTATGACCCCGAGTCCAAGCTGCAACAGCGGACAGGTCGAGCTGCCGTCGCTGCCCTGCTTGGGATCGCGATCTTTGGACTGACCGGCTGCGACATACCGATGGGTGACCGCACCGAGCAGGCCTCGAACGAGGCGGCCACAGAGATCGCCGCACAGCCGGTCAACTGGGTCGCACCAACACCGGAGGTGCCTGAGCCGGTCGAGGACGTAGTGGTATTGCCGGACTTCGATCCGGCCACCGTTACGTTCCAGGACGCGGAAGCTGCGTACCATGAGAGGCGCTACCTCGACGCGGTGGACATGTTCACCGCGTTCACCGAGCGGAATCCAGACAACGCATGGGGGCACTACATGATCGGGTTGTCGGCGCTCAAGGCTGGTATTCCCGACAGGGCTGAGTCGGCCTTCCGCACTGCTCTGGAACGGAATCCCAACCATCTGAAGAGCATGCTCAACCTGAGTCGAGTGCTGCTGCAGGCAGATCGTCATGCGGAGGCTCTGGCACACCTGGACGTCGTGTTGGATATCGATCCGGTGTCAGACGATGGCTACCGGCTAAGGGGTTTGGCATACTTGGGCTTGGGCCGCGACGAAGATGCAGTTGACTCGTTCCGTGAAGCTATCACTGTGAACGAGCGAGATGCCTGGTCGATGAACAACCTCGCTCTGGTGCTCATCAGGCAAGGCCTGTTCGAGCAGGCTCTCTTTCCCCTGGCGCGGGCTATCGAGCTGCGGGATGACGTCGCCGTGTTCCGGAACAATCTTGGGGCAGCGCTCGAACGCACCGGGCACTTGTCGGCTGCCGCCGAGGCGTATGGAACGGCGTTGGACTTGGACAGCAGTTACGAGAAAGCGTCGGTCAGTCTGGCGCGCGTGACAGGCTTGGACGAGCAACCAGGCGTGGGGGACGTCGATTTGGCCGCACTGGCCTCTCAGTTCGTGGCGGACATGCAGGGTTGGTATCCTCCCGTGGCAAAAGTACCGACGGGTGCTGAGGTCCCCTCCGAAATCGACATCCCCGAGATTCCGCTGCAGCCTACTGCGGAGCAGGCGGATACCGGATTCAAAGCAGACTCGGCAGACACGGTCGCTGGGGATACGACTCGCGCAGGACGCGATTCGGTCAAAATCAGACCCGACACTTCGGGTGTCTGGTAGCCGCGAAAGGCGTCGCCAGTCGATTGACTGCGCCGGTCATCGAGGTCAACTGAGTCGGGAGTCCCGCAGCGCTTGCGGGACTCTCGTTGTTTGCCCATGATAGTCGCGTTTGACCGGTGCCGTTGGCCAAATTGGGTTCGTGTGCTAAGGAGGCCACATTCATGCGAGTGTCTTCGTGTTTGCTAGGTGTAGTGGCCGGTGCGCTGTCCGCCGCTTGTGGACAGGCTCCTGGTAACAAGAAGGTCCTGCTGATAGGCTTGGACGGGGTCCGCGTCGACGTTCTAGCCCAAGCCGAAACGCCGCACCTCGATGCGCTCATTGCCGACGGGCTGTTCAGTAGCGCGGCTCAGACGAGGCCTCCCACCGTGAGCGGACCTGGGTGGTCGAGCATGCTCACTGGCGCGTGGGCAGACAAGCACAAGGTGATGGGAAACGACTTCGAGGGGAATGCCTACGCGGCGTATCCTGACTTCCTCACTCGACTCGAGCAGATTGAGCCCGGGCTCAATACCTTCGCGGTGGTTGATTGGCCGCCACTTGGCACGGCTGCATCCGGTGGTCCAATGATCAGTGATGCGGTGGACGTGAAGGTCAACATCAATGGTGATGAAATCGGGTATGCCGAAGCCGATCGCAGATCCGTGGCGGCGGCAGTGGCTCATCTTACGCAGGAGGATCCCGATGCTGCCTTTGTGTACCTTGGCGACATTGATGTGGTGGGGCATGAGACGAACTCACTAGCGCGGGAATACCAGGCTGCCATCGAGACGGCAGACTCGCAGGTCGGTCAGCTGATGCGAGCGTTGGAGGGTCGCCCAGGCTATGCGGAGGAAGACTGGCTGATCATTGTGAGTACCGATCACGGCCGGCGGGACGACGGTGGCCACGGTGGGAAGTCCACCCAGGAGCAAACCATCTTCTTTCTCGTCAGTGGCCCTTCGGTGCGCAACGGTGAGCTCGCCGCAGCCCCCAACATCGTAGACGTGGCAGTAACCGCACTAGCCCACGTCGGGATTGAGATCGATCCTGGGTGGAAACTGGATGGGCGCGTGGTGGGACTGGAGAGCCATGACTGATCCCATCTTGGTATCTGATCGGACTGCGGCCTTGCAGCACGCATTTGCCGAGGAGTTCGGTAGTCCGGCAGGTACACATCTAGTTCGGGCTCCTGGCCGTGTGAATCTCATGGGGGATCATACCGACTACAATGGGCTGCCCGTGATGCCGATGGCGATCCAGCGAGACATGATGCTTCTGGCCAGGGAACGGAGTGATGGGCGGGTCAACATGGCGAGCGCCGATCCCAGATTCACGCCGCGCGTATTCGAATTGTCTGGGGAACTGGATCGCTATGCAGTCGGCGACTGGGGGAACTATGCCAAGGCAGCTGGTCGGGCTTTGGCTGAGCGTTTCGGGCCGCTCCGAGGTTTCGATGCTGTCGTCTCCTCCAGTATCCCGATTGCCGCTGGCCTGAGTTCGTCGTCGGCGCTGGTCATGGCAGTCGCATTAGCGATCCTGGATCTAGCGGACGTGGCAATTGGGGCGCCGCAGTTGATGCAATTGGTGGCCGAGGCGGAACGCTATGTTGGGACGAAGGGTGGAGGCATGGATCAGGCGATCTGTCTGGGTGCGCAGCCTGGTACCGCAAGTAGAATCGACTTCAATCCGCTGCGGTTGACGCCAACATCCGTGCCTCGCCACTGGCGCTTTGTAGTTGCATTCAGCGGCGTTCGGGCTGAGAAGTCTGGTGTCACCATGGACGAGTACAACTCGAGGACCCGTGAGTGCAAGCAGGCACTGAACGCTGCTGCCGCAGTTGTCGGCGCAAGCGAGATCAGCACATACGCTGGTCTCATGTCAGGTGTGCCTGTGGACGACCTGCTCGCAGCGCTCGAACAGGAACTGGACGGCCTTCTGCTCAAGCGGCTTCGCCATGTCGTCACCGAGGCAACGCGAGTCACACACGCTGAAACGGCGATGAAACAGGGCGATATCGCTGAATTCGGAGAGCTGATGAGCCAGTCGCACCGGAGCCTACGCGACGATCTCGCCGTGAGCACTGTTGAACTCGATACGCTGACTGATATTGCAGTCAACGCGGGTGCAGTTGGTGCACGTCTCACTGGAGCCGGGTTTGGCGGCTGTGTCGTGGCACTGTGTTCAGCGGAGAAGGTCGGTCAGGTAATGGACGCGCTCGAACACGAATACTATCGGTCAGCCGACATCGATGGGATGCTGGTTGCCGACTGCCTGTTTGTTGCGGTGCCGTCGGGAGGAGCCAGTGTCATCGAACTCTGAATGAGATCACGATGATGTCGCTGTGAGGGGACAACACCTGACCAGACGGCACCACGATCTACTCAAAGCCCACCTTGGGCAGTGTGTTGAAGAGCCAGAAGCCTGCGAGCAGAACGACCGCAGCGCAGGCAAGTCCCCATACTACCTCGCCGTAGATGAAGTAACCCGTTCCAAACAAAGCTCCGTAAACGACGACACAGCCCAGAAACCAACACAAGAACGCAGCGCTTGCGCTTTCACCACGCCCTGTATCCGTGGTTTCGATGATCTTGGACCAGCCACGTCCCATCGGGTGAATCTTGTCATAGTACTTCTGCAGGGCGTCTTTCTTGGTTGGCGGAGTGAGAAGTGTCACAGTCAGCCAGGTAACAGTAGTGATGCCCACGCCTGTCACCAGCATTAGCGATGGATGGAGGGCTGGAAATCCCAGGGCCTCGTGCAGGAATTGGAAGTAGAATGCCACGAGGAACGAGACAATCATCGCCGAAATCTCGCTCCACGCATTGATCCTCCACCAAAACCAGCGCAGTAGGAAGATCAGTCCTGTACCTGCTCCGATTTGAAGCAGAATCTGAAACGCCTGCATGGCATTCTCGAGCCAGAGCGCAACGATGCAGGCCAAGATGATCAACGTAATAGTGGAAACCCTTCCTACGGTTACATAGTGTCTTTCGCTGCTGCTAGGCGAAATGAAGCGGCGATAGACGTCATCCACGATGTACGAAGCGCCCCAATTCAGGTGTGTGCTAACAGTGGACATATATGCGGCAGCCAGTGATGCAACGACTAGTCCGAGCACGCCATGTGGTACGAACACCAACATTGCCGGATATGCTAGATCATGACGGACGATGGAAGGGTCGAGATCTGGAAACCTCGCGGTGATCGTCTCGAGACTAGGGTAGACTATCAAGGAGCACAGTGCCACGATGATCCACGGCCATGGTCTGAGAGCGTAGTGAGCAATATTGAACCACAACGTTGCCCGCATCGAATCGCTCTCATTGCGTGCAGCCAGCATGCGCTGTGCTACGTAACCGCCACCACCAGGCTCGGCACCAGGATACCAGGTGCTCCACCACTGCACGGCAATCGGGATCACCAGGATGGGGAGCGCTGTTTTCCAATCTGAGAAGTCTGGCAATAACGACAGTTTATCCGTCAATTCTGGATTGCTGATCATTCCCGACAGGCCGCCAACTTCAGGTTGCTGCAGTGCAAAGTAGGCTGCGGCCAGGGAACCGATCAGTGCGATCACGAACAACAGCATGTCGGTGACCACTACGCCCCACAGTCCGGACGTAGCGGAATAGATGACTGTGACGGTACCAGCGATCAGGACAGTCGTGTATTTGTCAACTCCGAGGAGTACACCTGCGATCTTTATGGCTGCGAGTGTTACCGTAGCCATGATCATCACATTGAAGAACACACCAAGGTAGATGGCACGGAATCCTCGCAAGAACGTCGCAGGCCTTCCGGAGTAACGCAGCTCGTAGAATCCAATGTCGGTTAGAGCACCCGAGCGACGCCACAGCTTGGCATAGAAGAACACGGTGCACATACCGGTTATCAGGAATGCCCACCACATCCAGTTCTGACTGACCCCACCTGTCCGCACAAGATCGGTCACGAGATTAGGTGTGTCTGTGGAGAACGTCGTCGCCACCATCGATGTGCCAAGTAGCCACCAAGGCAGCTTGCGGCCGGAAAGGAAGAACTCCTGCGTGCCTTTTCCCGCTCTACGTGCAAACACGATTCCCACCGTGAGGGCGAGTAATCCGTAGAGGAGAACCACAGTCCAGTCAATCGTCGTCAGTTGCATTTGTTCGTGCTCTCAGGTTTATCGTCAACTGTCGGAATCCGCCGCGATTCTATCGGGATAGGCTCCTCGAAGTACGAGTCTGTGAATGTACTCTACTACGCGAGACCTATCCTGTATGAATGTCATCCCGATCCACCGCTCTCGAGTGGGCAACACCTTCACCCGCGCCTCTTGTAGTTCGATCTGTCGACCGACCGCGACGGGTATTTGGAATTCTCGATCCAAGCTGTCACCGCAGTCGGCAAGAAACTCATGGAACTGACGCTCGAGCACCTGAAGCATGGGAGGTTGGAACCCCCACAGGTTCATTGAGACTGTCTCATCACCTCGCAGCGTCAAACGGTCGCCGGACTCATCAGTACCGGTGAGCTGGCCCTGTCGTTCCTGTATCTGACTCACCTCTACCAGGCCCTCGAGAGTCCCAGCAGGTCCGTTCCTGCAGATGGCGCGGGTTACCCCACCAAACGGTGACAACGTGTCCCGAAGATGATAGCCAGCCAACGCATAGTCGTTGGGAACGGATCCCGTGTTCCAGTCGCCCGTCCGGGTAAAGTAATCCGCCAGAATACGGTACGCTTCGCGGCCGTAGAAGTCGTCTGCGTTGCACACGACAAACGGCTGATCGATCTCTTGTCTTGCCGATAGTATTGCCTGCGCCGTGCCCCATGGCTTTACACGTGAAGCTGAGACGGTAGTGCCCTTAGGGACATCCTGTAACGATTGACTCACGAACGCAACATTGACCCGGTCACCAAAGCGAGGTTCGATGTGCTCCCGTATCTGGTGCTCGATCTCCCGGCGGGTTACGAAGATAACCTTGGAGAACCCGGCCCCGATGGCGTCGAACACGCCGTAGTCCATCAGCGCTTCACCACTGGGCCCCACCGGATCCAGCTGTTTGAGCTTGCCATAGCGGCTGGAGATCCCGGCTGCGAGAACCACCAATGAGAGATTCATTAACACGGTTCGAGCAGGAAGTCGAGTCGAGAGCCCGGTCGGTATTCTTCAGGCCGAAGCCCCTGCCGAAACAGCCGAGCTCCATTGTCACCAGCGAGTTGGACCATGCCATCGTTGACGTGTAACCAGGCACCCTCACGCAACCCAACGACGGGCTGCTCGTTTATCACATGAAACTCATTGATCCGGGTCTCTCTCGTTTCACCCTTGTGAGTGGAGTCCAGATCGGGATCGAGATAGTGTGGATTGATGTTGAACGGTACCAGACCCAAAGCGTCAATGCTCGGGGGAAGAACTATGGGCATGTCGTTGGTGGTTCCGATAGTCAGCCCGGCCACGTTGGAGCCGGCGCTGGTGCCAACATAGGGTATGCCTGCTGCAACTCGCTGTCTGATCGTGTCCAGTAAACCGGCAGTGTACAGGTCGCGCAAGAGTAGAAAGGTATTACCGCCACCAATGAACAGAGACTGGGAACTCTGGATGGCCTCGAGCGGTCTGGCTGTCTCGTTGACTCCCACCAGTTCCAGTCCCAACCTCGCGAACCGTTCACGTGCCAGTTCGGTGTACTCAGCATGGCTGATGCCGCTGGGTCTGGCATACGGAATGAACAAGACTCGCGTGCCGTTGGACAGAAACTTCGCCAGGGCGTCTGCGCAGTAGTCCAGGTAACCGCTGCCATGAACGGTAGATGTACTGATGAGAAGGAGTCGCTTGGCCATTTCGCTAGGTGGAGTCCGTGCGACTAAACCAAACGCTTGCGTACTGCGTGAAGCACCAATTCAACCCGATTCCGCACTCCCAGCTTGTCCATGATCCTCGCGGTGTGGTTCTTAACGGTTTGCTCGCTGAGCGAAAGCCTGTCTGCCACTTCGCGGTTGCTCAAACCCTCCACAACTAGCTCGATGACTTCCAGCTCACGAACGGTGATGCGGCTCTTGGGCGCAGCGGTGGACGAGGGGCTTAGCGAGTGCATCCAATATGAAGCCAGGCCAGGTCCGGTCCAGAGCTCCCCGGCAGCTACAGCGCTGAGGGCGGCCACTAGGGTCTCCGGTGTGGATGTCTTCGGCAGACATCCCCGAGCCGAGTCGCGCAAGGCGATCAGGCAGCACTCCTGCATCACTTTGATGGCTTCATCTTCCGGCCAGTTCTTGGGCGGTTGCGCAAGAAGCGAGCGTAGCGTGCATCCTTCGTCGGTATGGTCCACCATCACCAGGATCCGGCCATCCGGGAAGTCCTGCGTGAGCTGTGAAACCAGTTGTTGGTCGGCCTTCTGAAAGTGGGAGTCCAGAAGGACGATACCAGGTCTCAGTTCTGCGACTGACTCCATCACGGCGTCCCCGTTGCAGACGACACCAGCCACTTCGAAGTCAGCCGTGTTTTCGATAGTCACCCGTACGCCAACTTGGACGAATGGTGCTTCGAGAGCTATTAGAACAGAGGTCATGGCGAGATAAGCTATTCAGGGTAGGTGCCAAATCAAGCTAATGAGAGGGAGCCCTGGTGCCGGAGGTCACGTTGACCTCCGGCACCGGCACGGTCTCCAGTTTGCGAGATCGGCATTTAGTCACCCGACTCCTGCGTGTCGATGACTCTCTACGCTTTGCGCACATCCAGTCTAGGCACTCACTTGATACATATGGACGTCTTGCTGTGGGTACGGAATCGAGCAGCCGGCTGCTTCGAGTCGCTCCTTGAACGTGCGCATCAAGTCGAATCGCAAGCCCCAATAGTCTTCCTTCGTGCACCAAGGTCGAACCACGATGTTCACGGAGGAATCTCCCAGTTCACTGACGGCAACCACCGGTGATGGTTCAGCCAACACCCTACCATCCTCTTTCAGGATCCGCTCAATGGTACTGACTGCTAATCCTAGATCGTCGTTGTAGGAGACTCCCACTACCATGTCGTTGCGTCGGTTTGCGTTGGCCGCATAGTTCTTGATGGTGTTGCCGTAGACGGCTGAGTTGGGCACGACTATCCGAACGTTGTCAGGCGTGTCGAGTGTCGTGGAGAACAGGCCGATCGCCTTGACTGTACCTGCTGTTCCTCCGGCGTCTATGTAATCACCTACGTTGAATGGTCGAAAGACCAGGAGCATCACGCCCGACGCAAAGTTGGACAACGTGCCCTGTAGCGCCAGACCTACGGCAAACATAGCCGCACCAAGCACCGCTACCATGGAAGCGGTCTGGACCCCAATCATCCCCAACACGGCAACGGCGACAAACGCCACAATGAGGTAGTACACCATACTTGCAACAAAAGGAATGAGTGTCGCGTCGGCATTCCCTCTTTCCATGAGCCTTCTGACGAGTTTTCGTGCCCAGCGGGCTACCATCCGTCCTATGATGAGGACGGCAAACGCACCGAGGATCTTGAGTCCCCAGGCACTGATCAGGTTGACCATCTGTTGCAGGATGGCCTCCAGGCCGATCTGATCCATATTTGCTCCCGGTTATGTTTTCTCTATGATTGTCAAACCAGCACGCTTACGCGCAGGACCTTGAACAAAACGCCTCGGACGGTAAACTCAAACCTACTCGGTCGCAAGTCGAAATCCGTGTGCTAGCACGTGAGACTCGTCGGCAAGGTGTTCCTGATGCTCGACTACATCAACTGCAAGAGATGACACGATGATTGACGGCGCCATTCATGTCATTCCCACACCGTCACGTATCCGAGTTCAGGAGGGCGCTTTCTGGTTCCGAACCGAATCCAAGGTCTTTGTGGACAAATCGAGTATGGATCTGTGGGACGTGGCGCAGCATCTTGTCGAGCGAGTCGCTGCCGCCACTGGTGTCCGCTTGGATCTGAGATCCGCAACTGAGGGAGAGTGGGAAGAGGGAGGCATCGTCTACACCAGCAAGGGAAGCGACGCCACTCAGGGTTCAGAGGCGTACGTGCTAGATGTAGGACCTGACGCGGTGAAGTTGGCGGCCTCCGCACCTGCGGGTGCATTCTACGCGACCCAGACACTGAGACAACTGCTGCCAAGTGAGATCGAAAGAGGCGATGCTACGGCCGAAATCGATCAGTGGGTACTACCAGCGGTGCGAATCCACGATGCTCCACGATTCGGATGGCGGGGCATGTTGCTCGATTGTTGTCGCCACTTCATGACAGTTGGGTTCGTCAAGCGGTACGTCGACTTGCTCGCGTTCCACAAGTTCAATCGCTTTCATTGGCACTTGACTGAGGATCAGGGCTGGCGGGTTGAGGTCGATAAGTACCCCAGGCTCACGGAGATTGGTGCGTGGCGTACTCAGCCCGACGGCACCAAATATGGTGGTTACTACACAAAGACTGAGATCCGTCAGGTGGTGGAGTACGCGCATGAACGGCACGTGACGGTTGTGCCGGAGATTGAGATGCCGGGCCACGCTTTGGCAGCCCTCACATCATACCCGGAGTTCTCTTGCAAAGGTGGCCCATTTGAAGTGGCCTCCGATTGGGGAATCTTCGAAGATGTTTACTGCGCTGGCAAAGATGCCACATTCACAATGCTAGAAGATGTGTTGACTGAGGTCATGGAGTTGTTTCCCAGCGAGTACATCCACATTGGTGGTGACGAGTGCCCCAAGAGTCGCTGGAAGTCGTGTGCGCGTTGCCAACAACGGATTGCCGATGAGGGACTGAAGGACGAATATGAGTTGCAGAGCTATTTCCTGAAGCGGATCGCCAGTTTTCTACATGAAAACGGGCGCAAGCTCATCGGATGGGATGAGGTTCTCGAAGGTGGGCTTGCGCCATCTGCAACCGTACAATCTTGGAGTAGTGTGAATAGTGCATCAAAAGCGGTCAGGTTGGGACACGACACAATTTTGTCTCCCACTAGTCACTGCTACTTCGACTACGACGTGGGAACGACTGACTTGAAGCAGGTGTACTCATTCGACCCGATTCCGGCTGGACTCGACGAAGATCAACGCGGGCATGTATTGGGTGGCGAGTGCAACATGTGGACGGAACGTGCTCCGCAGGAGACCGTGGATCAGAAGGTGTTTCCTCGCTTGGTTGCAATGGCAGAGTGTCTTTGGTCGCAATTGGACAACAAGGACTTCTCTGATTTCCGCCATCGACTGCAGCATCATTATCAACACCTGCAAGAACTTGGAGTCGACTACGGTGCTGAGTCTGCAGCAAGTACTGAGTAGTCGAGTGAAATCGATTCACGTGACTGGCTCCCTATGCGTCGTATGCGCCGTCGCTGTTGGATTCGGTTGCGAGCAATCGAATCCAACTCCAATCCAGTGGAGTCAGCTCGAGCTGCCGACCGAGTGGGATCCGGAGTTGTATGTAGCGTACCGTACCGCTGTTCCTCTCATCGTTGACGGCAGGTTGGATGATGCCGCCTGGGAGGATGCGGTTTGGACGAGTGAGTTCGTGGACATAGAAGGTAGTGCCAGGCCGGCACCCAGATTCAGAACTCGAGCCAAAATGCTGTGGGACGACTCGTATTTCTATGTGGCGGCTGAGATGGAAGAGCCTGATGTCTGGGCGAGGTTGACCGAGCGGGATGCGATAATCTACCACGACAACGACTTCGAGGTGTTTATCGATCCCGATGGTGATACGCATGAATACTATGAGTTGGAGATTAACGCGTTTGGGACAGAGTGGGACCTGTTACTGGTTCGACCATATAGGGACGGTGGCCCTGCGATAAACGCTTGGGATATTCAGGGTCTCAAGACAGCAGTACACGTTGACGGAACGATAAACGAAGCAGGCGATCGCGATCATGGGTGGTCGGTGGAGATAGCCATGCCGTGGCCCGTCTTACAGGAGGCAGCCAACACACCG
This sequence comes from Gemmatimonadota bacterium, assembly GCA_039584755.1. Lineage (GTDB taxonomy): Bacteria > Gemmatimonadota > Gemmatimonadetes > Gemmatimonadales > GWC2-71-9. The sequence continues at coordinate 18,631 of JBDGXD010000004.1, read as the reverse complement.
GCCCCACCGCGGCCTGGTGATCAGTGGCGAGTGAACTTCTCACGTGTGCAATGGCGCACGGTGGTGGAGGACGGGGACTACGTCAGATCCTTGGGCAATCCGCCAGGTCGAACCAGGCCGGAAGACAACTGGGTGTGGTCCCCGCAAGGCATCATCAACATGCACTATCCCGAGATGTGGGGGATAGTGCAGTTTTCGGAGTCGATTTCCGGGCTGGGGGGTGACTCGGTAGCAGTTAGTGACGTGGATAGGGTGAAATGGGAGCTGCGACAGGTTTACTACAGACAGCGGTCTTGGTTCGAAGTACACAAATCGTTCACCGACGACTTGAATGACTTGGGTCTGGGCGGCACTGAGTGGCCAGTCGCTCTCGAGGCCACAGGGAACCTCTTTCAAGCTGGCGTGGCCGTGAACGGGCGTGTCGTGCGGATCAGACAGGACGGGCGAGTCTGGTGAACTTCACCGCGCTTGACTGGACAATCCTGATAATCATGATCGCTGTCATGGCGCTGGGTGTTTGGAGCAGTCGGAGCTACATGCGCAGCGTTGTGGATTTTCTTGCTGCAGGCCGAACGGCAGGTCGCTACCTCCTGGCCGTATCGCAGGGCGTCGCTGCCCTAGGTGCCATTTCGATCGTCGGCTTTCTGGAGCAGAACTACGTGGCGGGGTTTCCGCTCACATGGTGGGGTCTTACCACTGCATTTGTAGTGTTGATCATTACAGTCTCCGGCTTTGTCCACTATCGCTTTCGCCAAACCCGTTGTCTGACCCTGCCTGAGTTTCTCGAGCGCCGGTATAGTCGCAATTTCCGCATCTTTACGGGCATAGTGGTGTTCGTCTCAGGCATCATCAACTTCGGTATTTTCCCCGCTGTTGGAGCGCGTTTCTTCATCAACTTCATAGGACTTCCCAGAAACCTTGATCTGTTCGGGTTCGAGATATCGACGTTTGCGCTGACGATGATCGTACTGCTATCGATTGCGTTGTTCTTTGTGTTCACCGGCGGTCAAGTGGCCGTGATAGTCGCTGATTTCATTCAAGGTACTTTTGTCAACGTAGTCTTCCTCGTGATCATCGGTTACTTGCTGACGGTTGTTGATTGGACGCAGGTGTTTGAGGCTCTTTCACAAGCACCTGAAAGCCGATCTTTGATCAATCCCTTCAAGACCAGTCAGGTCGAAGATTTCAATTTCTGGTACTTCTTGATTGGAACTCTGGGCGTGATCTATGTCGTCATGTCGTGGCAAGGCACGCAGGCATACAACGCTTCAGCCAGGAGTGCTCACGAGGCCAAGATGGGTCAGGTGTTGACCAATTGGCGGGGTATACCTCAGGTGATGTTCTTGTTGATAGTACCCGTTGTTGCTTACACGATATTGCATCACCCTGATTTTGCAGAAAGGGCCGTCTATGTTGACGGAGTTCTCGAGAGTGCGGAGAGCGATACTCTCAGGAATCAATTCCGAGTTCCAGTTGTGCTTACGACGCTGCTTCCCAAGGGGCTCATGGGCGCGTTTGCGGCAGTGATGATCGCAGCCTTCATTAGCACTCACGATACATATCTGCATTCCTGGGGATCGATATTCATCCAGGATGTGGTCATACCGTTTCGTAAGAGGCCACTCAGCCGAGAGCAGCACCTCCGTACGCTCCGCCTCTCGATACTCGGGGTTGCAGTCTTCATCTTCCTGTTCAGCCTCTTGTTTCAACAGAGTCAGTACATCTTTCTCTTTTTCGCGATCACAGGGGCAATCTTTGCGGGAGGTTCCGGGTCAGTGTTGATCGGAGGACTCTACTGGAAGCGTGGAACGACGCCAGCGGCATGGGGGGCGATGATTGTCGGTTCGAGCGTTGCCGTCGGAGGCATAATCGTCCATCAAGTCGTGGACGACTTCTTCATCAACGGGCAGGTCTTCTGGGGCATTGCGATGGCGGCGTCTATCGTCACATACGTCACTGTTTCCTTGCTCGGCATACGACAGACTTACGACCTCGACAAGTTGCTGATGCGAGGGCGACACGCGGCTGCGTCGGAAATGATCATTGTTGAGACACACCCGCCGAGGAGATTGAAGCTGCTGGGGATGGGCAAGGAGTTCACGCGAGCCGATAGACTGATCTATCTGGCTACCTATATGATGATCGGTTGTTGGACGCTCGTGTTCATTGCCGGTACGATCTACAATTTCACCAACGACGTTCCCGATTCTACTTGGACAAGCTTCTGGAGACTGTATGTATACGTCGAACTGGCGCTTGCTGTGGTTGTTGTAATTTGGTTCACCATGGGAGGTCTGCTCGACCTGAAGTCGATGTTCGGACGGCTGGGGGCAATGGACAGGGACGACACCGATGACGGCGTTGTCCGCGACGGTAGCCAGCTCCTGGAAGATGATGTGATCAATCCGGGATGATGAATCATGACACTGAAGCGCAGCAGTCGCAATCCCATACTCACTCGTGGTGACATTCCTGACTTGGCGCCGATTCTCACGGATGCCACATCGGTGTTCAATCCGGCGGCTGTCAAATTCGATGACAAATACCTGCTGATGCTTCGAGTGCAGAGCAGGGGCCGGGAGACCTATCTGCTGATGGCCGAGAGTGAGGACGGAGTGGAGTTCACGGTTGGTACAGAATTTATCCGGTTCTGTGGGATCGAGGATTGCAGCGAGGACATATGCCACATCTACGATCCCAGGATCAGTGAGATCGACGGCATTGCATACGTGATGTTTGCAGCAGACATGGATGTAGGCTGCCGTCTTGGTGTGGGATTGACCAGGGACTTCAAGCACTTCGAGTTTGTCGGCTTTGGAGCGTCCGAGGATACTCGCAACGGTGTTCTGTTCCCCGAACGAATCGACGGTCACTACGTTCGCCTGGACAGACCGAATCGAGTCGCGTTGGAGGGTGGTCCTACGTCGGGAGACGAGATCTTTCTGTCGAGGTCTGATGACTTGGTGAATTGGGTGCAGGTCGCATCGGTAGCACAGGGCCGACAGCACTATTGGGATGAACGAATTGGCTCCGGGCCACCGCCGATAAAGACCAAGGAAGGTTGGCTGCACGTATATCATGGAGTAGCTACTCATTTCGGGAGCAACAACATCTATCAGGCGGGTGTCATGCTGCTGGACCTGGCGGAGCCTCACAAGGTTCTCGCCCGCGGACGGAACAACGTGCTGGAACCGCGGGAGAGCTATGAAATGATCGGGCAGGTGCCGAATGTCGTGTTTCCGAGCGGGATGATTGTTGAGGATGAGGATTCTCAGGGCTTCGCCGATCTGTCGAGCAATGTGTACGTCTACTACGGAGCAGCGGATACTGTAGTCGGACTGGCCACGGCGACAGTCCGTGACCTGATTGCAGCTTGCTACGAATAGTGTGATGACACAGTCCAGCGGAAGTGTACCAAGAATGGTGTTCATCGTATCCCATACGCACTGGGATAGAGAATGGTACCAGACATACGATCGCTTTCGAGTGAACTTGGTGCGAGTGGTCGGGCAGGTACTCGATAGGCTGGAGAATGATCCCGACTTCAGTCACTTCCTGCTCGACGGTCAGTCAGTCATTCTGGAGGACTATCTGGAGGTCTGTCCCCGGGACGGAGGGCGGATCAAACGATTGATCGAAACCGGCAAGCTCTCTGTCGGTCCCTGGTACATCCTGCCAGATGAGTTTCTAGTGAGTGCCGAGGCCACGGTACGTAACCTCATAATCGGTCATCAGGTGGGTAACGAGTTCGGTACGGTGCAGAAGGTCGGGTATATGCCCGACTCATTTGGCCACATTGCGCAGTTGCCCCAGATACTCAGGAGCGCCGGCATCGATTCGTTCATCTATACGCGCGGAAACGGTGACGAGATCGAGCGGTTGGGATGCGAGTATGTGTGGCAGGCCCCGGATGGCAGCGAGGTTCTAGCCATCAATCAATGTGGTGGATACTGCAATGCCGGGGGGCTTGGTCTGGATGAAGAGTGGGAAGCGCACACGCAGCGGGAGGTTTCCGTCGAAAAGGCAGTACAAAGGATCAGTGGCTTATTTGACGAGATGTCCGAAGCGTCTCAGGGAAATATCTATCTGATCAACAACGGGTGCGATCACTTTCCACCACAGCGTGACCTTGGGAAAATCCTCGAGGGACTACGGAGAGCGTTTCCCGGCACCGAGTTCGTGCACTCCGATCTTGCGTCATACGTGATGGCCGTTCGCAGGGCACGTATTGCGCAACAAAGGTATGTAGGCGAACTGGCTAAGGGCCGGCTTCACCACATTCTGGCAGGTGTCTGGTCATCACGTATCTACCTCAAGCAACAGAATGACCGAGCACAACGGCTGTTGTCCTGCTACGCAGAACCGTTTTCAGCGTACAGTTACTTCATGCACAATCGACCGTATCAGACAGGATTGATCGACTATTGCTGGAAGCAACTGCTCAAGAATCATCCCCATGACTCGATATGTGGATGCAGCACCGATGAAGTTCACGCCCAGATGGAATCGAGGTTCAGTGCTGTGCGCGAAACCGGAGAACAACTGGTGCGGGATCAACTACAGTACCTGACTCCCACATTCGCACGCAACCGGACAGACGATTCGGCGACAGTGATTTGTGTGGCTAACCCATTACCTGTAGAGAGATCAGAGGTCGTCGAGAGACTGGTGGTGTTGCAGCCGTTCGGGACGAAGGTGGATTGTCTGCAGTTGGTCGACCAGGAAGGTCGTGCGGTACCGTTCGAAATAGTCGCATTGAGGTACGTTGAACGATTCTGGGGGGTTGACTACAGAACGGAGTTGCTCGGCGAGGAACAGATGGAGCGGTTCCAGGTCTATCTGGATGACTTCGGCGGTCGCATAGTCCGTACGGATAAGGAAAAGGACAGCAGTGACTGCTTCATTACCTTGCACTTTTGGGCGGAACGGTTGCCGGGAATCGGACACCGCCAGTTCTACTTGAGGGAGGTACCTGAGGACGCTCTTATGCAGACCCCTGTACTGGACCGGGCGGCTGTCAGCGTTTCCGACAACTGTATTGAGAACGAGTACTACCAGGTCCGTGTGCACGAGGATGGGACTCTTGACGTGCGGGACAAGATCGGCGGCTACACGTACACCGGCCTCAACCGACTGGAAGACACGGAAGATGTGGGTGACGAATATGATTACTCGCCTTCGGAGATCTCGCGGACGATGTCATCGAATGGGATCGAGGGGATGATACGATGCGTCCGGGACAGTGGCTTCTGGGGACAATTGGAAGTCGAGTACGATCTCAACCTGCCGAGTGCGATAGAGGATCATCGCAGAAGCCGAAGCGACACGGACGTGGCTTGCAGAACCAGCATCAGGGTGGGGTTGAGAAAGGGAAGCCGTTCAGTCGAGGTGGAGACTCTGTTCCACAATCTGGCGCAGGATCATCGCCTCCGTGCGGAGTTTCCGACCTCGATCAAAGCCGACACAGTGATTTCCGACGGTCACTTCTACCAGAATCATCGATCGGTAGACCAGTCGGATGGTAGCGACTGGCGACAGCCACCGTCAGGCACCTATCCGCAGCAGGATTACACGCTGATTCAGGATGGTGAGCGCGGACTCGCAATATTGAACCGGGGACTTCCTGAAGTCCAAGCGACACGAACCGCACATGGGGATGTCGTGTTATCGCTAACGTTGTTGAGGGCCATCGGGTGGTTATCAAGAGACGATCTTCCGACGAGGCGCAGAGAAAACGCGGGTCCCACTCTGTTCACTCCGGATGCACAATGCCCCGGGGTGCATCGCTTTGAGTACGCCGTGGTCCCGTTTGTTGGTGATCACTTGGGAGCCGACGTCAAAGGGGTCAGTGAGAGCTACAGGGTGCCGGTCATGGCCGTTCAGGGAGTCGAAGATGGACACGTGCTCGGCGGTGTTGGTCTGCTCACGAAGACAAATCCGGCCATTAGCATCAGCGCCGCCAAGAGACACGACTCTCGTGATACTCTAGAAATAAGACTCTACAACCTCACCGACCGATCGACGGAAGAACGATTGCAGTTCGGACGGGAACTGACGGGTGCGTGGCGCACGGATCTGTTGGGTGATCGGCTGGACCGGCTCGAGCTAGAAGATAATCGGCGTCTGCCCCTGGTCCTCAGACCACACGAAATCGTGACTGTGGAAGTTGAGTTTGGAAGGGCAGAACTCGCCGGTAACGCAAAATCACGCAAGCTCGAACCATAAGCTGGACTGGGCCGGCCCGAACCGCTGCACGAAACTCCTGGTTGCTGTACACTCGTACGGTCGCTGGGAACAAATTGCCGTCATGGGGGAGTGATGCCAGTTGAGCTGATGGAATCGATCGCACCGCTGATTGCCCTGCTGGGGGTGGGTACATTCACCTTGGTCGGCATGAAGATCTGGCTCAGAGCGAAGACAGAACGGATGACAATGCCGGGCGCCAAGGATACCGAGCAATTGATGGACGCTGTGGAGACTCTCCACGAGCAGGTCCAGCTGCTGCGTGAAGAATTCGGTGAGCTGCATGAAAGGGTGGACTTCGCAGAACGACTACTGTCGCGAGCAGGAGTGAGAGACGGCGGCGGTGACCCACCCGCGCGCGAATAGGCAGTCCGCTGGATCTCAGGAAGGCTCGTCCGCAAACGGAATGCGCGGCGGTGTCGGTAGCAGAATCCTGATTGTCGTACCGGTACCCGGAGTGCTCTCGACCTTCATCGTTCCCCTGTGACCGCGGACAACTCCCAGGACCGCTGCGAGTCCGAGCCCCCCTTCATCGAACTTCCGCGAGAATACCGGATCGAACATCTTGGCCTGCTCCTCAGGGTCCATTCCCTTCCCCGAGTCGGCCACCTCGATGAAAACGTATTGCCCCTCGGGCAAATCGTCGTCTATGTAGGTTGAATCCAAGTACTCGCGGTTTGCATGTACGATCCCGGTAGACACCGTAATAGCGCCGGCCCGATCACCCAGAGCCTCCGATGCGTTCGTGACCAGATTCATGACCACGTGACGCAGCCTTCCCGGGTCGGCCATGATTGGGAGTGACTCTGAAGAGAGATCGAAGCGCAGCTCGGCCTTGTCCGAGACTATGGCCTCGAGCACATGTGCTACGTCTTCTACCAGCCGATTGAGGAACAGAGCGCATACCTCGAACCGGACTTCTCCCGCGTACACGAACATCTGGTTGGTCAAATCGGCAGCGCGTCGCGCCGCCCTTTCTATGTTGCCCAGGAGTTCGCGGCCCTCAGGTGACCGCATCGCCCGTGCCAGTGCCGCGTTGTCCAGTATGTTGGTCACCAGTTCATGAAAGTCGTGGGCTATGCCACTGGCCAGTGCAGCCAGACTTTCTTGCTTTCGGGCCTGTTGGATTCGGGCTTCCAGTTTCCTGCGATCGTCCTCTGCCCTTGCACGTTCGGTGATGTCGAGCGCTACGCCGAGGACGGCCATCTGGTCCATGCCCGAGACTCTGAACGGAATCTTGATCGTCTGGAGTAGCCGGCGCTTTCCGAGCGCGTCCACGAAAGTTTCTTCCGCGATGAACTTGGGTACTCCCTCCGCGATAACCTCCTGGTCGTCGCTCAGCATGCGTTTGAGTTCGTCTTTGTCATCATGGTGCTCTGAGTGCCGCGTCCCCGTGAGCTGCTCGACGGTCGTTCCGTAGGCTTCAGCAACGGCCTTGTTCGCCAACAAGAAGCGCCCGTTCCGATCCTTGACGAAGATCATGTGGGGAACCAGATCCACTATCTGGCGCAGCCGGGCCTCGCTTTCCTTCAACGCGTCTTCGACCCGCTCGCGAGAGGATTCGAGTCCCTGGAGTTCCGCGACCTGGCTGCGTAAAGCCGCCAGCTCTTCTATCAGCTGAGTCTTCGTCTTCCGCTCATCCTTCATGTTGTGTCCCCAGGACCACGTAGTCACGGCACGGCTGGATTCGGTCGAGCCAGTAAGACAAACGGCGACCCTGGCTGTGGTTCAGCACGAGGAGTCGCCGGATATTGTACTCACGTTCCATAGCCCACCGCCTGCGGTTGACTATTACGCTGTAATCTATGCTGTATGACCGATGCCGCCAGACACGGGATGCGTCTCGGTTCTCAGCCGAGCCACTTCGGCGCCGGGGTAGCGGGGACCCGGCGGCTCACCCCCTCAACGCTTGCTGTACTGCAGTATGCGCAGCTTCAACTCGGTGTTCCGTCGCAGCTCCTCCTTGCGCGCACGGCTCAAACTAGAATCGGATGGAAGGATCTCCAGTAATCGCTGGTAGGTCTGGATTACCTGCAACGAATCTCCATTGGCCAGATAGGCGTCGGCGAGTCCGTCCTGCGCCCTGGCAGAATGTGGGTGCGCCTCGACATTGAGCCGAAAGACTCCGACCGCAGTGCTGGACTCCCCGTTGCCACGCATCCTACGCCCGATGCCGTCGAGCACGTCTTCCCGAATCAGAACGACGTGGGGGATCGCACGAATCGCATCACGCAGCAGTTGCTCTGCCGCATCGTGTCCTTCATTCGTCAGCAGCTCAACGAACCCGGCTTCCGTGGTCACACCGATCCTGCTGACTAGCGTCATCTGAACCAAGTCGGGATCGAGTCCGTTTGCTGCCGAAGACTGTGCGACAAAGGCGAGGCCGTCTAAGTCGCCCTTGAGTACGCCGTCCAAGAAGTGCGAGGGCCTCGAACCGGAACTGGTTGAGGCACACCGAGCCTACATGGTGGCGTGTCAATAGCCGACGGAATAGGGACCTGGTCGTAGTCGTCCCCAAGTGGGCTGGGACTGAGCCGCGAGTTCTGAGTTGCCACCCAGGGCCGCAGCGGCAGCCAAGACGAGAAACAGGCGAGACTGGCTTGAAAAGACATGACGGAAACGCCTCCCTAGCGGTCTCTGATCGCGTCGAGGCGGAGCGACTCCCTGCCGCCCGAGCCCACAGGCCTGCTGGTTGTTAGGGTACTTGCCCTCGCGCCCACCGGAACAGGTGCTTATCTTGCGTTACTTCAGGCTGCACGACGAGCCACCCGGTGCTGAAGCAAACGGGTGTGATCGTTCCATTGAGGTGACCTGCCCCAACGCCCGGTAATACGATAGTACTCACTTCAGGGTTCCCAGACGATGGCCTGCGGGGGACTGCTCAGGGACTGGGCAGTCGTCATCGTGTCTTTTCGAGACTGGCGACCGTGCGAAAGGTGTGTTTGGACCGAATGATTCATGAAATGGTGTTGCTGTGATGACCGAGCGAGAACAACTCGGTGTACTCGAGGTACTCGGAAACAGAGCCGGGTTTGTCCGGCGGAGAGAAGACGCGTACCTGGCAGGCCGGAACGATGTATATGTAGGTCGGCGGCTGATTGACAGGTATGGCTTGCGAACTGGTGACGAAATCGCAGGTGAAGTTGGGAAACCGGGAAAGCGGGGAAAGAGCCCGCGAGTGGTTCGGATCGACGCCGTCAATGGTCTCAAACCAGAAGAGATCATGGATCGGAGTGATTTCGCGAAGATGAGAGCCGTGCATCCCGATGATCAACTGGTACTGGACTGTGGCCTCACACGAGGTGGAAAGCCGGATTACACCAATCGGATCATCGATCTCTTCTGTCCGTTTGGAAAGGGACAGCGTTCCTTGATCGTTGCGCCAGCCAAGGCCGGAAAGACGATGGTGCTGCAGGCGATTGCTGAGGGCGTCGTGTCCAATAACCCGCAGTGTACGCTGTTGATTCTTCTGATAGACGAGCGCCCCGAGGAAGTGACCGAGATGGAGGTATGTGGATTTGGGGAGGTGGTGGCGTCGAGCTTCGACCAGTCAGCTGAACGACACGTTGCGGTTGCGGAAATGACATTGCAGCGTGCACGTCGGCGAGTCGAAATCGGCCAAGACGTAGTGATCATCCTCGACTCGATCACTCGACTGGCCCGTGCCCACAATACGGTCGAATTGGGGAGCGGACGAACTCTTTCCGGGGGACTGGACGCGACGTCTCTGGAGAAGCCCAAGCGGTTCCTGGGTAGTGCCCGCAAGATCGATTCGGGGCAGGGCGGTGGCTCGCTCACCATCGTAGGCACTGCCCTGATCGACACGGGTTCGCGCATGGATCAGGTGATCTTCGAAGAATTCAAAGGTACCGGGAATAGTGAGCTGGTGTTGAGTCGCGAGTTGGCTGAGCGCAGGATCTTCCCAGCCATAGACTTGGATGCCAGCGCGACGCGGAGGGAAGAACTGTTGCTGTCGGATGAGTTTCTCGCCACCTCCAATGCATTGAGGCGCCAGTTGGGTGGGATGTCTACCATGGACCAGATGAAGGCGGTCCTGACCTACATGAAAGACACGGAGTCAAACGCCGAACTCGTCGGTCTGTAACAGTACCGGGGTGCGGCCGATCCCGTATGTAACCAATCTGTAACGAGATGCGTGGTTCTCCACACTGGCCCGCTGCCACAGGGTACCATTAGGTAACCAATCCTGATGTGAAGCCCCGCCGGTGTTTCCCCCACGTGCATGGTTTGTTGCGGAGGCGCCACATCCCGGGTGGACGGCGGTTACTGGCGACAATGATCATACATCTGAGGCCCAAATCAATCTAAGTTGTTGATTGTCATTGGCTTACTGGGCTGACGTCCGGGTCATTCAGTCCGAAACCTCGTGTGACATCGTGTCCAGATGCCTTTCAACAGGTGTCAGAGTGCGGCGTTCTTCCCATGAATCGGACTGGTTGGGGGTACGCCTCTTGCTTATCCACAGTTGAGATGTGGACAAAACCCTGGCGAGCCCACTCTGAAACGGTATTTTGGTCGCTCACCGCGATGGGTGGAGCCTATAAGAAAGGCAATATTGTCCGGTTCTGGTCGCAGGACTGCCGCAAGCTATGCGAGAGCGAATGACCGGTGAGAAACCCGCGAATAGCGGGGAGGTAGCTCACCCGACGGGACCGGCCAGCGAGCCGAGCCCGGAGGCTGTGGGTATGCCTGAGGTACGAACAAACCTCTCCGAAGCGGTAGATCGGGTTGCCAGGCATGAGCTCGAGCGACGGTTAGAACGGCTATCTGACGAGATGATGAAACTGAGGCGGACGCTAGCTCCGCTCGCGCGCTTCAGGACCATCATCGATCAGGCGGGTGAAGCAGTCCTGGTGATCGACACGGGCACCGGTCGTTTCGTGGATGCCAATGAGACGGCGCTGAAGTGGTTGGGCCTGTCTCGGAAACGCCTGCTTTTGCTCACGGCGAGTGATGTACGAGTGGAGTTCTCCCTGGAATACCAGGAGACCCGGGCGGACCACGTGACTGACACGCGGAGCGCAGATCGGCCCTGGGTGCACAGTCAAGGGATCCACCGCCGCAGGGATGGGAGTTGGTTCCCGGTGGAGGTCGCCGTTGCGCTGCGCCGGTTCGCTGATCGGACATATACGCTGGTCGTCGCGCGTGAGAGCAAGCGGCGTCACCGGGCTGAGACGGCTCTGCGTGAAGCGGAAGAGAAGTACCAGGCGCTGTTCGATCTAACTGCGGATGCAATCTACCTGACGACCCGTGACGGTCGAATCGCCCAGGCCAACCAGACTGCGATTGACAGGTTCGGCTACAGTAGAGACGAGTTCATTGGCCTCCAGGCTCACCTGCTGTACTCGGATACTCGTGACATTCACGGATTTCAGGAGACCGTCGAGGAGAATGGGTTTGTCCGGAATCGCCCCACTGAATTCCGTGCCCATGATGGCTCGGTCTTCACGGGATTGCTGACGGCCACCCTGAGACACTCAGGTGAAGGCCTCATTGAGGGCTATCAATGTCTCATCAGGTTTGAATCGCCGGAGTCGGATGGCCGCAATGTTCGAAGCGAAGCTGCTTGGAGGGAGTCGGCTCGGCGAGTGGCACCACTGCCTCCACCGGTCGAGATCGAGGCGGCTGCAGAGTACAGGGTGGGCTCGGAATCGGAGGACGGTTACGCTGCAGGGCTAGTGGAGGAGCTGCCAAGCTCGGGTACGCCCGAATCCTGCGATTCAGGTGAAGAGTCAGATGCGGACGTCGTGGTGAACCGGTTGATCGGCTCCGTGTATGGGTACGAGATCAGGGAAGCAGACCAGGCAGAAGAGGAAGACGAGGAGGCACCACAGCCCTCTCTCGGTGAGCATGAGCAGGCAGAAGGTGAAGCTGAGCAGCCAGTGGAGGAGATCACACAGCGGAGTCCCGAACAGGTCGAGACTGCACGGACCGAGGTCCCTCGGACCTCCGTCGAGTCGGTTGAGCCGGAAGTGACTGCAGTACCTCGGAACTCGTTTGGCGCGGTCGAGGAGGTGGTTACCGAGACCCCTCAGCGTTCGGAGAGCGATCTGCCACACCAGGTTAGGCTCGAGCGCCAAATCGAGCGAGAGGCTCCGTGGGAGACGAAACCGGCGCTACCAGCCCGCGTCGTGGTAAAACGATCATTCAGCCGTTGGCCTTTGTTGATCATCGGAGCTCTGCTCTCGGCTTGGGGTTGGTCCGAATTGTTGAGCGTGACCTTCCCGTATGTGACCGGCCTCGAGGAATGGCAGCTCTCCGTGCGGGCCCTGGGCCTGGCCGTTCTGGTTCTGGGAGTGGCCGGCAGGCGTGGCAAGCGCGCTGCGATGGGGGTTGGGGTCGCCGCGTTCCTGGCGGGATTCGTGTTGTTTGTCACCTATCTCAGCTATATGTACAACTTCCAGTTCGGTCTCAGGGGTTTGGTGCCCGATGCCGAAGGTGTCCTGCGAAGTGCCATGAGGAACGCAACTGAGTTCACAGCGGTGGCAGTCTTGGCGTGTTTTGGGATTGGCAGGTACCTGTGGCGATTGGGCCGACAGCCATGAGCCGTGAGCCAGCCAAAAGCCGCCAGGCGGTGGGGTATTCCCATTCCGCCCGTTCCAATGCGGTGATACCTTTGCGGGACCTCGACTGGGTGGATGGGCCGGCGTGGGTGAGGCGTTCAGGCGGTGGTCGGACTGAGGTCGAGTAACGTATGTCAACACGAGAGAACGACGAGAAACCTGCAACCGGGTGGAAGCCCAAGAACCAAGGTCGGATGTCCACTGAGGGGGTAAAGCGCGGCCCGGCTCCCGGCGACTCCGGCCCTACTGAGGCTATTCAGCCAACTGAGCGGCAGGAGATGGACCCAAGGATCGAAAAAATGTCAGGCCAAATGGCGGGTCTAAAACGAACTGTGGCGTCGCAGGCCAGGTTCCGGACTCTCATCGATCAGGCTGATGAGGCCATTTTCGTGATCGACCCGGAGACCGACCGGTTCGTCGATGCCAATGAGACCGCTCTCAGATGGCTCGCCCTTTCGCGTCATGAACTCCTCGCGCTCACGACTGGCGAAGTGAACGTGGAGTTTCCTCTGGGATACCCCGAGACCGAAGCGGAAGTGACACGGGACGCGCGCGATCTTCGGCGATCCTGGGTGTGCAGCAGGGTCCACCGGCGTCGTGATGGAACCTGTTTCCCGGTGGAAGTGGCTGTATCGCAGCGGCGTTTCGCAGATCATACCTACACTTTGGTGGTAGCTCGCGAAAGCAGGCAGCACCGTAAGGCGGAGCAGGTACTGCGTGAATCACAGGAACTCCATCGGGTCGAACGTGAAGAGATGGAGGCGCGGATCGACAAGCTGTCGTCTGAGATGTCGAGTCTCAGACGCACGCTGGGGTCTCTGGCGAGGTTCAGAACCATCATCGACCAAGCGGACGAGGCCATATTCGTAATCGATCCGGAGACCGAGCGCTTTGTCGATGCCAACGAGACCGCGCTGAGGTGGGTCGGCCTTTCGCGGTTGCAGATTCTGTCTTCCAGGATTCAAGATCTCGACGTCGAGTTCCCCTTGGGCTGTCCCGACGACGAAGAGGATTCGGGGTCGGATGCCCGAGGCTTGAAGCGGCCTTGGGTCTGTGGCAGGGTGCATCGCCGTCGTGACGGCACGTATTTCCCTGTTGAAGTCGCCGTTGCCAAACGGCGATTCGCGAACCGCATGTACACCTTGGTGGTGGCGCGGGAAAGCAAGCAGAACGGTCAGACCGAAGAGGTACTGCGCGAGGTTGAAGAGAGATACGGTACGCTGTTCGACCACACATTGGATGCGGTCTACCTGACGGGGCGTGATGGTCGCATCGCGGATGTGAACGAGGCGGCAATCGAATTGCTGGGTTACGCCCGTGAGGAGATAATCGACGTCAAAGCCCGCCAGCTGTACGCGGAGGCTCCGAATACTCGGCTGTTCAGCGAGAACGTGCATGAGAACGGATTTGTCAGGGATCTCCCGGTTCAGTTCTGTGCCAAGGATGGCTCCGTAATCCCTGGATTTCTCACGGCGATACCGCGCCGCACGGGAAACGGTACCATCGGCGGGTATCAGTGCCTGATTCGGCCGCAACCGGCTGGGGCGATTGAGACTGAACCTGTACCGCCAGAGTCCGCCGAAGTTCAGCCATCCGACAGTGATGTGGATACCTCCCCAGTAGTGAGGCACGAGACTGAGCAGGTCGTAGGAACCGATGAGCTGGTGGAGAGTTGGGCGCAGTACGAGCAGATGAAACACGAGGTGGATGCTGGAGAACCTTCCCTCGAGGAGCTCTTCGGCATGGTGCAGCCGGAGTCGGATTCTGCCCCTGACGAGTCAGCGGAACCTCGCATCGTTTCCGATGTGACCGAGGAGATCACTTTGTCGGTGGAGGAGCTGCAGGGAGTCGGCCAATCGGAATCAGAAGGAGAGACCACGACGGTACAGGAAACCTTGGCGGTGTCTGATGTCACGCAAAAGCTGACTACGCCCGTTGCGGAGCAGATTCTCCAGCCGGATCCTGTGGCTGCCGAACAGACCCAGCAGGTTGAAGTTGAAACGGCTCCGGCGTCTGTTGAACGGGAGAGCGGGCTTGGTGAGGAAAGCTCTCAAGCTGAGGCGGAGATCGTACCAACTGTCGAAGAAGTGTTTCCGTCTGCCGAGGCGGTCGCGCCGCCAGTCGAATCTGTCGCGCCACCAGCTGAGGCTGCCGAGCAACCCATTGAAGCCGTCGCTCCAACCGTCGAAGCCATCGAGCCGCCCGTCGAGTTCGTTGCTCCATCTGTTGAGCGTGAAAGTCATCGGTTGAAACCCGAGCTCAGCGATGCGACGCCGATCTCTCATCGGCAGGACCGGAGGTTGGATCGAGCGAAGCCACGCAATGGAGCAGCAAGCCGTGAGGCCTTACGGCGCCGAACACCGCTTCCCCGACAGGAGTCGCTGAACGGCG
The DNA here is from genome assembly GCA_039584755.1 of Gemmatimonadota bacterium. Lineage (GTDB taxonomy): Bacteria > Gemmatimonadota > Gemmatimonadetes > Gemmatimonadales > GWC2-71-9. Next base: position 3,413 of record JBDGXD010000004.1, on the reverse strand, counting down.
ATTTCAAACCGTGGCCTCTCATGCTAGCGCTCGGTGCCGCCGTGACAGTATTTGGCTGGACCGATCTGGTGAGATTCACATATGCCTACAACGCAGGGCTGGAGGAGTGGCAGCTAGCGGTACGTATCTTAGGCTTGGCTTTGTTGTCTCTAGGAGTTTTGGGGCGCTTCTGGCGGCGAACTGGAATAGCCATCGGGGTAGGGGTGATCGTGTTAGGAGTCGTACTGTTGGGGACCTACGTGGAGTACTTGCGTCACTTCCCGTTCGAACTCAAGGACGTGGTGCCTGACACCAGCGCTGCAGTCGACAGTGCCATCCTCCGCGTGTCTGGGTTCACCGTTGCTGCCGTGCTATTCTGCGGCTGGGTATCCTGGTGCATCTGGACAGTGCTTCGGCCAAAGTCTGACGAACCGGTGCTGTAGTCGCCGCGCCGTGTACTGGCTCAGTCACCAGACCGGTCGGTAATCCCTGGTTTGTTGACGTCGTGTAGTCGGATGCTTTCGACTCCTAGATCGTCACTCCACAGCCCGATGAGGTGATCGGATCCAACGTCCATCAGGGTGAATCCGTCGGGAAGTGTGATTTCACCCAACCATTCTCCGCTCACATTAAACACAGTTCGGCGAGGAGACATGCCGCTACCGGGTGGTCGATACTCGGCAACCCATAGGTTCTCTTCGGGGTCGGTCAGTAGTGACTCTCCAATTCGCCAGCCTCGGTCATCGAGCACCTGCGGATCGAAAGCGGGGAACGTCTCCGGTAGCGGAGATTCCTCCAAGGTATGGAGCACATACTGAATCTCGGGATTGTCCAGCCGATCGTACCAGATGTCCCGCCACGCCTGAACCAACTGCTCTCGGTCCCCATCAGTGACCGGAATCGGCTCGTGATACTTCCGTACTATCCAGTCCGGAGTGCCATCCTTCCTGAACGCTCTGATCTCGTAGCTGTCAGATGTGCCGACGACCAGCCTGTCGGCGGTGATGGTCCAGACTGAGCGCGGGGAAAACGCCACCTCCGCCGGACCGCGAAAGCTGTTGCTGCCTATCGACCGTGTCTGTACGTCCATCAATCGATTGTGGAAAATGCCGACAGTGTCGAGTAGTCCACCGGCAACGGAGAACCTCAAAACGAGTAGGCTGTCGCGCACGAGTCCGGTGGGAAGCTCTTCGCTCTGGCGACGAAGCCGCAGAGCGCCAACGTAGGTGCCGTCGGGAAACCGGCCGCCGATGATGGGGAAAAAGTTCTGCTCACGCTGATTGAGACTGACGTCTCGCACGTGGTGGCCCTGCGGATCAAACACAGTGAGCCGCCGCTGGGTTTGGTCGTAGACCACGACAGAGTCGCCCGGAACGCGAAATACTCGGTCGATTCTCCCGAATTAGCTGGGACCGCCACCACGGCCGCCCACACTCATGACGTGGCGACCCGACGCGTCGTAGTAACGCAGTTCTTGAGTCCCACTGTTGGCTATCACTATGCGACCGTCGCTCAGGCGGAATGCGGCCCGTGGTCTGAAGAGCTCGTACGCTGGATCACCCCCAATCACACCGATCGTCACCCTCGCAGTCTCAGGTACCAACCAACTATCTCCGGCCTGCCAAGTTGGTCTGGTGTTCTCGACAATGGTGACGCCCGCACTATCGCGTGCGCTACTACTCTCGTCTACTGACGACTCAGATTCACAGCTAATGACGGATGTTGCGAGTAGTGCGATAGCAGCAGGATGAGCGGTTCGCATCACTTGCTCCTCCGGTGGAGTGCCGTGGTGGAACGTGCACCCCAGTGTGCCATGTGTAAAGCATCCCCGCCGCCAGTCACATCCGTGATTAGGAGGGGAAGGAGGGGAAGGGGATGAACGCTGAACGTTGAACCCGTACCCTGTACCCTGTACCCTGCACTCTGTACCCTGTACGGCACGGGGCGAGGGGCGGGGTTGCTGCCATCCGCCCAACACGTAGAATTCGCTTGTCTACTCCTATGAATCCGAGACTCCGTGCGCCCATCTGGAGGAATCCGATGCGATCAGTTGTTCTAGAGCATTTGCCGTGGCCGGTGTTAGCCGCCACGGCGGTAATTGCCGTTCCAATGCTGAGTGTGCCCGTAGTGGCGCAGACCGATATTGAGCAGGCGGTGACAGCCCTCCAATGGCGGAATATCGGGCCGGCCATCATGGGTGGTCGCGTCAGTGATTTGGCAGTAGTCGAATCCAACCCCGCCATCTTCTACGTCGGTCTAGCCACCGGTGGTGTGTGGAAGACAACCAACAACGGGACTACTTGGGAAACGCTGTTCGACGATGAGTCCACGTCCTCCGTGGGAGCGATAGCGTTGGCTCCCTCGAATCCCAACATCGTCTGGGTGGGTACAGGTGAGCCGCAGAACCGGCAGAGTTCGCCGTGGGGTAATGGTGTCTACAAGTCGACCGATGCCGGTCGGACCTGGGCTCATATGGGTCTCGCGGAAACTCACCACATCGCCCGTATCCGAGTGCATCCCCACAATCCGGACATCGTCTACGTGGCCGCTGTGGGCCGCCTCTGGGGTGCCAATCCGGAACGGGGTGTCTATCGTACCGGCGATGGGGGGGCTACCTGGGAGTTGGTGCTGTTTGTCGACGAGAACACTGGTGCAATCGATCTGGCGATGGACCCGGGTGATCCCGAGACGCTGTTCGTGGCCATGTATCAGCGGCGTCGTACCGGTTTCGGTTTCAGTGGAGGTGGCCCGGGCAGTGGTTTGTACCGCACAACCGATGGCGGTGCCAACTGGCAGGAACTGACCGAAGGGCTGCCGGAGAGCGACAAGGGGCGCATTGGGGTTGACGTATATCGACGCAATGGAAACGTGGTGTTTGCCATAGTCGAGGCGAGACAGGGTAGGGGTGTGTACCGCTCGACCGATCGGGGCGAGACCTGGGAGTTCAGGAGCGAGACCAACAACCGGCCGATGTACTACAGTCAGATCCGAGTCGATCCCAACGATCCCGAGCGGATCTATGCGGGTGGAGCCAACCTGTACCGCTCGAGTGATGGCGGCAAGACATTCACACCTGACGCGGCCCGAGGGGTGCACTCCGATCACCACGCATTGTGGATCAATCCTGCGAATTCGAACCACCTGATCATGGGTGGCGACGGCGGCGTAGATATCTCGTTCGACAGGTCAGATCACTGGATTCAGATCTACAACATGGTGCTAGCGCAGTTCTACGAGATCGGTGTGGACATGCGGGATCCGTACTATGTCTGCGGCGGACTGCAGGACAACGGATCGTGGTGCGGGCCGAGCAACACACTGTCAAACCAGGGGATCCGCAATCGTGATTGGTACAACGTCGGCGGTGGTGATGGCTTCTACACAGTCTTGGATCCCACCAACCCGCATCTCATGTTTGCCGAATCACAAGGCGG
>JBDGXD010000003.1:0-43043 GCA_039584755.1 Gemmatimonadota bacterium | reverse complement strand
CGCGGTGAACTTTACGTGGTCACACGCAACAATGACCGCCCACTGATTTTCCGGCTGTCTCCCGCAACAGGCGGGCGTGGGCGTGCCGCTACCGACCCGGCTTCTTCAAGGTGATGACGATGACTCCGTTGGCGCCTCGCATACCGTACATCGACGTGCCGACGGCGTCCTTGAGCACCTCGATGGTCTCGATCTCGGAGAGTTGGATGCCGTGGAGGCCCCCGGTCGGTCCGGGGTTGACCGCAACTCCGTCGATCACGTACAGCGGTTCCTTGCTACCATGGATCGAAGTGGTGCCACGGATGCGGATCATGAGCGAGCCGTCGCGGCCTTGCGTGACCGTAACACCGGGGAATCGGCCGGCGAGGAGATTCCCGACCGGCTCATTGGGCGAGCGCTGAATGTCTTCCGCCGTGACTATCGGCGCCATGTTTGTATCGACCACCGGATCGGCAGGTGCTGCTGCTGACTCGGTCGAATCCGGCTCCGGGGAATCAGCGGTTTCGGGGGGAGTCGTGCTGCTAGTGCGGATGCAGGCAGACACGGGTCCCAACAGGAGGCCGAGGATCAACAGCGCGCGTACGGGAATCGCGCGGCGGGACATCTGGTGCAAGAGCTCAGTGGTCATTGAGGCTCCCAATACTGATAATATAAGCTGTATGACATACACAGGCTAAGGTGAGACACCGCCCACGGTCAGTCGTTTCTGGTGGGCAAACGGAGTAATCGAGGAACTGTTCGGACTCGGTCGAATAGGAGAACACCTGATGAACATGTGGCTGCGTTGTAGGATTATCGCACACACGCTGGGTGTATTGGGTGCGCTGCTCAATATGGCAACCCCCACCCTGGCACAGGACACGCTGCGCGTCGTATCACCCGACGGTCGCAACCAGGTCGCGGCCGAGATCCGAGTCGGTCGGCTCTACTATAGCTTGCACCGCGACGGGCGGGCCGTTGTCCAGCCATCCCGACTCGGCTTCGAGTTCCGCGGTCAGCCGCCGCTGGATCGAGATCTGCAGGTGGCCAGCACAGCGAGAAACTCAGTCGACGAGACTTGGAGTCAGCCTTGGGGGGAAGTGCGAGAAGTGCGGGATCAGCACAACGAACTCCGCATCTCGCTGGTGGAACAATCGGCGCCCGGTCGCCAGTTCACTGTCGTGTTCCGTGTGTTCAACGACGGTATCGGCTTCCGCTACGAGCTTCCGGAGCAGCCCAACCTGCAGGAGTTCGAGATCACCGAGGAGCTGACCGAGTTCGCAATGGCGGACGACGCCCGGGCGTGGTGGGTTCCGGCGTTTCAACAGAATCGGTACGAGTACCTGTACCGTGCGTCGCCACTGAGCACGCTCGATACGGTGCACACTCCGCTCACGCTGGAGTTCCGCGACGGCCTGCACGTCGTGATTCACGAGGCACACCTGGTCGACTACGCCGGCATGACGCTGGTCGGCGGTCGGGAGCAGAACCGCAGGCTGCGTGCCTACCTCGCGCCGTGGAACGACGGGGTCAAGGTTCGCGGCCGTACACCGTTCACGACGCCGTGGCGCACCATTCAGCTGGCAGATCAAGCGGCAGACCTCGCGCCGTCAGTGCTCGGCCTGAATCTGAATCCGCCGAACGCGCTCGATGATATGAGCTGGATCCGCCCGATGAAGTACGTCGGTATCTGGTGGGGCATGCATATCAACACCATGACCTGGAGTTCGGGTCCGCAGCATGGGGCGACGACCGAAAACACGAAGCGGTACATCGACTTTGCGGCGGAGCACGGGTTCGGAGGCGTCCTGGTCGAGGGCTGGAATGTCGGGTGGGACGGCAATTGGATCCAAAACGCAGATCTGTTCTCGTTCACTCAGCCGTATCCCGACTACGACCTGACCGCACTCGCCGCCTACGCGCGTGAGCGGAACGTCGGGCTGATCGGACACAACGAGACCTCGATGGGGATCGAGAACTACGAGCGACAACTGGAAGACGCGTTCAAGCTCTATCAGGAACTCGGAATCGCAGCAGTGAAGACCGGCTACGTGGGCGACGAGACCAAGCATGGCCACGCCCACCACGGGCAGTACATGGTGCGGCACTGGAGCAAGGTGATAGAGGCGGCTGCGCGGTACGGCATCATGTTGAACGTTCACGAGCCCATCAAGGACACAGGCGAGCGTCGCACCTATCCGCACATGCTCACCCGCGAGGGAGCGAGGGGTCAGGAGTACAATGCCTGGGCGGGTGATGGTGGCAATCCACCGGAGCACGAGACCATCCTTTTCTTCACGCGCCTGCTCGCCGGGCCGATGGACTTCACGCCGGGCGTGTTCGACATCCTGATAGAGAGCCAAGATGGCACGCCGCGGACCCCCGAGCAGTCGCGGCTCCGCACGACCGTCGCCAAACAGCTCGCGCTCTACGTCGTGCTCTACTCGCCGCTGCAGATGGCGGCGGACTTGCCCCAGAACTACGACAACCAGCCGGCCTTCCAGTTCATTCGCGACGTCGCGGTGGACTGGGAGGATACGCAAGTGCTGGAGGGCAAGATCGGGGACTACGTGGTGGTGGCGCGCCAGCAGCGGAATCGCGAGGACTGGTATCTGGGCGCCATCACGGACGAAGAAGCGCGCAGCTTCGAAATCCCGCTCACGTTCCTGCCTGAAGGCCGGAGCTACGTGGCGGAGATCTATGCGGACGGACCATCAGCGCACTGGCTACACAACCCGTTCCCGGTTGCCATCTCGAGCCGACCGGTCGACGCGGGTTCACGCCTGACACTCAACCTCGCTCCCGGTGGCGGACAGGCGATCCGCATCCGGCCGGCGAACTAGCATTACGCTTGGTTGACAGTCATGCGCTCCACTAGGGTGCCGTATGCACTGGCTCTCGCCGTCGGCGTCGCAGTTGCAACCACTGGCTGCGACGCTGGTTCCGCAAGACTGTTTGAGTTGCTGCCACCCGAAGCGACCGGTGTCACGTTCGTCAACGAGCTGCCGGAAGATCCCAAGTTCAACATTCTCAACTATCTCAACTATTACAATGGCGGCGGTGTTTCCGTCGGTGACGTCGATAACGACGGCCTGCCGGACATCTACTTCACTTCGAACCTGGGTCCCAACCGTTTGTATCGCAACAAAGGAGACTACCAGTTCGAGGACATTACCGAGCGTGCCGGCGTTACCGGAAGCGAAGGCTGGACCAGCGGCGTCACGATGGCGGACGTCAATGGAGACGGGCACCTCGACATCTACTTGTCGGCCGTCAGCTACCTCAGCATCCGCGGACACAATGTGTTGTACATCAACAACGGAGATGGCAGCTTCAGCGACATGACCGAGGTGTACGGGCTGGGACATACCGGCTACTCGACCCAGGCCGCCGTCTTCGACTACGATCTCGATGGAGACGTCGACCTATACCTGCTGAATCACTCTGTCCACAGGGAGCGTGGCAACGTTTTCAACCCAGAACGTGAGGAGCATCATCCGAGGGCAGGTGACCGTTTGTTCCGCAATGACGGTGACCGCTTCGTCGACGTTACGCGCGAGGCTGGTATCTTCGGCAGCGTTGAAGGATACGGTCTCGGAGTGGTGGTGAGCGACCTGGACCAAGACGGCTGTCCCGACGTGTACGTGGCCAACGACTTCCAGGAGAACGACTTCCTCTATTACAACAACTGCGACGGCACCTTCGTAGAGTCGGTCACCACTTCCATAGGGCACCTGAGTCGTGCCTCGATGGGCGTAGATGCCGCCGACTACAACAACGACGGCCGACCGGACGTGATGGTACTGGAGATGCTACCGGACCGGCAGGAGATCGTGCAAACCTCTGCGAATGCCGAGACTTTCGACATCGAGTACCTGAAGTTGCGATTCGGGTACCATCCTCAGTACTCGCGTAACACACTGCAGCTCAACCGCGGTGGGAGGCGTTTTAGCGAAATCGGATATCTGGCCGGCGTCCACGCCACAGATTGGAGCTGGTCACCGCTCTTCGCCGACCTGGACAACGATGGTCACAAGGACCTGTACATCACAAACGGTATCTACCACAGGGCTAACGACCTCGATTTTTTCAACGTGCTACGCAGCCGGTCTATCCAGGCTTCGTTAGAAGAGGGTATCACCGAGGAGGATCTCGTGCTCCTCGGACTCATGCCGCAGATACCCATTGCCAACTACGCGTTTCGCAACAACGGAGACCTCAGCTTCACGAATGCCGCCGAGACCTGGGGTCTGGCGCAGCCGGGTTTCTCGAACGGCGCCGCCTACGCCGATTTGAACAACAGCGGTGCTCTCGATCTGGTCGTGAACAACATCAATGCGCCCGCAGCGATCTATCGCAACCGCGCGCGCGAGGTGACGGGAAATCATTACTTGCGGGTGATTCTGAAAGGCTCTGGAGCGAATACGGCCGGGATCGGTGCTAAGGTCATCGTCAAACAAGACGGTACGATGCAGCTGCTGGAGCAGATGCCCACACGCGGTTTCCAATCATCGGTCGATCCCAGGCTGCATTTCGGGCTGGGTTCGTCCGCGCAGATAGACTCTCTGATTGTCATCTGGCCGGACCAGCGCTACCAGGTGATGACAGACGTGGCGGTCGATCAGGCTGTCACGCTTTCGCAGGAAGCCGCTGACGGCCGGTATGCCTACGAAGACAGAACCGGCACACCACCGCTGTTCCAAGATGTCACGACTCAAGCGGGCATCGACTTCAAACATGAAGAGAACACCTTCTTCGATTACAACCGCGAACCCTTTATGCCACACCAGCTCTCCACCGAGGGGCCTGCGCTCGCGGTCGCTGACGCGAACGGGGATGGCCTGCATGACATCTATGTTGGCGGTGCCAAAGGACAGAGTGCCCGGCTGTTTTTCCAGACGGCTCATGGTACATTCCGCGCCGCCAGCAATGAAGGTTTTCGTGCGGACAGTCTGCATGAGGATGTCGACGCGGCCTTCTTCGATGCCGACGGCGATGGTGATCAGGACCTCTACGTTGTGAGCGGGGGGAACGAGTTCTGGGACGAGCACCCCCCACTACGAGACAGATTGTATGTCAACGATGGCCAGGGTGGGCTGCAGCGAGCCGACGATGCAATACCCCACTTCTTTGAAAACGGTGGCTGCGTTGTGCCCGGCGATTTCAACGGAGACGGTCACATCGATCTCTTTGTTGGCAGCCGCGTGGTCGCGCGCAACTACGGTACCACACCCCAGAGCCATGTGCTGCAGAACGATGGCACTGGCCGGTTCACCGACGTTACCAGCGAGAAAGCGGAGGGGCTGTCAGAGGCCGGCATGGTTACCTCGGCCACGTGGCTGGACTATGACGCTGACGGACAGCTCGACTTGATCGTGGTCGGAGAATGGACGCCGGTTCGAGTTTTCCGGCAGGAGGATGGCCGGTTCGTGGACCGCACCGCCAAGGCAGACCTTGCGGGGACAAACGGATGGTGGAACAGCGTCACCGCAGTCGACCTGACGGGAGACGGCCGCAAAGACCTGGTGTTGGGCAACTTGGGGCTCAACTCCTACCTCCAGGCCTCACCAAGGGAGCCGGTACGACTGTACATCGGTGATTTCTCCGGCTCAGGGGCACTGCAGCAGATTCTGACAACATATAGGAATGGCGTGAGCTACCCACTCGCTGGTCGGGATTTGTTCGTCAGTCAAATCCCAGAGCTGCGAAGCAGATACCCCTCCTATGCTGAGTTCGGCGCCAGCCGCATCGAGGACATCTTTTCGGCAGCGGAGCTGCGCCAGGCCGAAGTCTTGGAAGCGCACGTTCTTGCCAGTTCCGTTGCCGTGAACAACGGCGACGGTACCTTCGACCTCCGGCCGCTTCCGGTCGAAGCGCAGTTTGCACCGATCCATGCTGTGCTCACGCAAGACTTCGACGCAGACGGCCACGGGGACCTGATCGTTGCTGGCAACTTTTACGGCGTGCCACCGGTGCGTGGGCGGTACGATGCCAGCTATGGGTTGCTGCTGCGTGGCGATGGCGCGGGCGGTTTAGCGGCGGTGGACTTGGCGGCAAGCAAACTGGTGATCGACGGCCAGGTGCGCGGGATGGAGCCGTTGCTGCTTGCCGGCGGCGACCGGGTGATCGTCGTCGCACGCAACAACGATACGGTCCAGATCCTCCGTCCGCTCCGCTGAACAGGTTTTCAGGCGGTTACGATACGCACTGCCCCATCCGATTGCAGCATCCTACCAGAAGAGCGCGTACAGCGCGGTGGTAATGCCCAGGATACCAAAGGCCGCCGCGGCAAAGATCGGATCGGTCACGAGCATCTTACGGTCCAGGGAAATGCCTTTCGGATCGTCCTTGCCCTTTCCTTCCGCGAGCGAGATGATCACGATCAACGCCACCGAGACGAGGAAGGCAATCCCCATGCGGTCGATGAAGGGCAGGCCGGGAAAGATGAGCTTCATCGAAAAGGAGAGCGGGATGCTCAGCAGGGCCGACACCAGCGCCGAGTTCGGGGTGGCTTTCTTCCAGAACAATCCCAAAATGAAGATCGCGAGCACGCCGGGGCTGACCATGCCCGTGTATTCCTGGATGTACTGAAAGACCTGATCGAGCGAGGCCAGTTGCGGGGCCAGCAGGACGGCGATGAACACACAGACCAGCGCCACGATGCGTCCGACCCGCACGAGCTCCCCTTCCGACGCCTCTTTCCTGAAATAATGGCGGTAGAGGTCCATCGTGAAGATGGTGGAGGTGCTGTTCATCATCGACGCAAGCGAAGAGACAATTGCGGCAATGAGGGCGGCGAAGGCCAGGCCCTTCAGCCCCGGCCCTACGTATTCGTTGAGCAGCCAGGGGTAGGCTTCGTCGCCCCGTGTGATGGGCGCATCCAGCCCGTAGGCGACGATGCCGGGGATGACGACGATCAAGGGCAGGAGCAGCTTCAAGTAGCCGGCAAAAGCAACCCCGCGCTGTGCCTCTTTGATGTCCTTGGCTGCGAGGGTCCGCTGGATGATGTACTGGTTGCAGCCCCAGTAGAACAGGTTCGCGATCCACATCCCCCCGACCAACACGCTCAGGCCCGGCAGCAGGTCGTAGGCGTCCTGCGTCATGCCCGCGTCGTCGGTATAGAGCAACTCGCCTCGGAAGAGGATCATGTTGAAACGATCCCCTGCCTCACTCAGTAGCCTGGAGGCCCCGGCTATGGCACCCTGTTCGCCGCCGAAGGCGTCCAACGCCAGATACGTCGTGAGCAAGCCGCCCCCGACCAGAAAAAAGACTTGCACCACGTCGGTCCAGGCCACCGCCTTCAACCCACCGTAGATGCTGTAGACCGTCGCGAAGAGGGCCAGCCCGATTATCCCGACCCAAAGCTCCACCCCCATGATCCCTTCGAGCGCCAGCGCACCCAGGTACAGCACCGATGTCAGGTTGACGAAGACGTAGACCAACAGCCAGAAGACCGCCAGGAGCGTCCGGACGCGCGTGTCGTAGCGGACTTCCAGAAACTGCGGCATCGTGAAGATGCCCTTCTTGATGTAGATCGGGATGAAGACCCATGCGACCAGCAGCAGGGTCACCGCCGCCATCCACTCGTAGGTGGCAATCGCCAGCCCGAGGCGGAAGCCGGAACCGGACATGCCTATGAACTGCTCGGCAGAGATGTTGGCCGCGATCAGCGACGCACCGATGGCCCACCAGGGCAGGGATTTAGAGGCAAGGAAGTAATCCTTGGTATCCTTCTTGTGCCCTTTCTTCTCTCGCGAAACCCACAAGCCGATCCCGACGATCAAGCTCACGTAGGCGGCAAATACGATGTAGTCTATGGTTGAAAAGTTCATGGCAGCTGGTTCTGGTTAGCGAATAACGGACCGGGGCACCGCCTGCCCGCAGACGACAACGCTGGGCAGGCGAGCCGCTAAGATACCGCAGGGACTGCTAAGGTACAACCGAGAATGCCAGACGCTAATTGCCGACCGTTGTTAGCTCGAAGATGTAAAACTCCAGTGGCCCGAGCGATTGAAGCGGGACGTAGCCGTCGATTTGTCCGCCCCCCGCAACGCTGAGCGGAGTGCCCGGTTGCTCACCCATAAGGTGTCGCGCATCGTACTGGCCGGCCGGCAGCACCCACCCTTCCGAGGAGATCGTCACACCGGAGAGCTGCTCTGCCCCGAGGTTCGCCACCACCAAGACGGTGCGATCACCCTCTTGTCGCAGGAACACCGCTACCGAGTCCGTGCTGGCCGTGAGCGGCACCAGTTCACCACCGGCCAGTGCGGGATTCTCGCCACGCAAGTGGATCAGACGACGATAGAGGTTGAGCAGGGAGTTGGGATCGGTATCATGCACTTCCACGTTCGCCGTGAGCGAGTCCGTCTGAAGTGGCTCCCACACCAATCCCTCAGTGAAGCCGGCGCCTGAGCTGAGGGTCCACTGCATGGGCGTGCGCAACCGCGGGTCTGGCTTGTCGCCCGACATCCCGATCTCCTCCCCGTAATAGACGAAGGGCAGACCCGGCAGCGTCAGCAGCAGCGTAGCCGCTAGCCTGGCGCGGGCGATGTCTCCGCCGAGCGCGGTAAGCGTGCGCGTTTGGTCGTGGTTGCGCAGGAAGGGTGACCAGCGTTCGGCGGGCAGCTCACGCTGAAGCCGCAGGAACGGGTGGAGCAGCGTGCTCGCCGAACCTGTGCGCACCGATTCCATTATTGCTTCAGATGCTTCGAAAGCGAAATACCCATCCAGCTGATCGGGATAGTACGGCAGCATGGCGCCGATGCTATCCCACACCTCGCCGATCGTGAACGCAGCGGGCGCCACGCGGTGGATGTGGGCGGCGAATTCGCGCAGGACCGCATGGGTGGCGGGAACGTGCTCGACGATTCTTCCGTAATCCTGCTCCACCAGGAACTTGACGGCGTCGAGGCGGAAGCCGTCGGCCCCCAACTCCTCCAGCCAGAAGGTGGCGATGCTCTTGGCCTCCTCGCGGACGGCGGGCGTCTCGTAGTTCAGGTCTGGCATGCCTTCCCAGAAGAACCCGTAGTAGTACTCCTCACGCACGGTCGAGCGGTGCCAGTTGTCGCCGCCCCATGGATTCTTGACGCCGGGATGCGACGGTGACCAAATGAACCAATCGCGGTATGGAGAGCTGGGATTGAGCAGCGCGTCTTTGAAGTAGGGATGCTCGCTAGATGCGTGGTTCAGCACTAGGTCCACCAGAACGCGGATCCCTCGCTGGTGCGCCTCGGCGACGAGACGCATGAAATCGTCGTTCGTACCGTAATCGCGATCGACGCTGTAGTAGTCCGTCACGTCGTAGCCGTGATAGCTCGGTGACTGGGCGACCGGCATGAGCCAGATGCAGCGGGCGCCCAGATCGCGCTGCGTTTCTGGGTTGCCGTCGTTGATGTAGTCGAGTTTCTGGATGAGTCCGTTTAAGTCGCCAACGCCGTCCCCGTCGCTGTCGAAAAACGAACGGACGAAGATCTCGTAGCAGACCGCCCCTTGCTTCCAGTCGGAGGCAAACGCCTCCCGCTCGGCGGCCGGGGCGCAGACTGCGAAGAGAGTGGCGCAGAGCGCGGCTGTGGCAATGCGGAGCGTTGGCATGTTGGGAGACCTCCTCACTCGAGGGTGCCTGCGGAGGCCGACAACGTAGCCCGGCTCAGGCTCCCGGACAAGCACATTGCCGGTGCGTCAGACAGGTTCGCGCACTTTGTGCACCGCCTCTAGATTAGGCATTCTGACCAGGGATTCTATCTGACCACAGCTTGGATGGTCCACCGATGCAAGCGCGCGCATGTCTCTTGGTATTGCCGCTCCTGCTGCAGGCGTGTCGGGCCGCGCCTGGAGGAGCGGAACAGACGCCGGTCTTGGAATTCCCTGAGGCGGGCGTAGATGACCCGGTGGCGTATGAGGGGTATGTTGCTCGGTTCTTTCGCGATGCCAGCGGCAACACTTTTCAGGTCTATCTCAATCAGCGTGACGGCCGCGTCGTGCACGTGTGGGCGGACGCGGCTAATGAGAGCGCCGGGTTCACTGCGCGCGACGCGGGAGGTCGTGCATGGCCCGTCGTCTGGGGTGGTCCCGGGGCGGCGGCCGAGTCGAAGGGGCCGAGTCGCACGATGCGGTACCGGCTCGCGGCGGATGTGGCGACGCTCGAGATCGGCTGGTTCCTGCTCGGAACCATGCGGCAAGAGCGGGATTTCCAATACCAGGGATGGCACCGTCGGCCCTATGGTGATCCGCCTTTCATCTTACCCGAACTGACCTCACTGATTGAGAGTCTCGAGCGTCTTCCCACTGAGCAGCAGACACGGCACCTCACGCTGCTTGCCGCCTCCGACGTTGCTGAGCTGCGGTCGCGGCTCGAGCCGCGCATGAGCCTCTCCGAGAACGAGGTTGGCTGGAGCGTTCTCGTCGAGCACACGAGCCTGGATGGTCGCAATCGGCTCATGCTCGAACTCAGCGGTGACGCCAGCGCCTCGACTGCGACGCTCGTGGACGATCGGGTATTGGTGCGTGCGCGCAACGGCGGGAGCGTCGAGTTCGAGGTGGCGGTGACCACGGACTCGGATGCCCTTACCCCGCTCGGTCCCGAACGCTTGTTCAATGAGGCGTTCGCGGACTACATGCAACGACGGCAGCGCAGGGCCGACAGTCTCGATCGGACGTTGACTGCGGACCAGGCCGCACGGAACCCGCAGCTCGTAGCCCTGCGCCGTTTCGAACGCCAAGTGCTCGCTCTTCAACTGCTCAGTTCCGAAGAGAAGCTCATCGCGTCGCTGCCGAACTACGCTACCTACTTCGGTCGTGACCAGATGATGTCCGCGCTCATGCTCGAGCCGATCTCGTCGGGGGAACTGCAGGAACTCGTGATTGCCAGCGTGCTTGGAAAGCTCGCCGCTTCAGGCAACGTGAGTCACGAGGAAGCGCTGGGCGGTCAGGCGATCCGTGAAAACGCCGCGGAGTACAGCTCGTTGATTCGTGCTTGGGAGGAGGCCAGGGCAAGCGACCCGGAGGCCGCGGTAGCAAACCTCACTCGGGCGCGCGAGCTGCTCGAGAACCTGCAGGCCGTGCGTGAGAACTACCGCATGGTCGACGACGACTTGCAACTGCCCGTCCTGGTCGATCGATATCTTGCGCGCTCGGACGTGCCGACAGATAGAAAGCGGCGGTTCTTGACCGACTCGGCCGGGCCGGGCCCGCCACGTCTTGAAGCGCTCATGCGCAACCTCGCCTTCGCAGCCGAACTCGCGCGTCCCTACGCCGAGCAGCCCACTGCCACAAACCTGGTGAGCTTCTTCCAGCGCGATGACGAGGGATGGCTACCCGGGAGCTGGCGCGACAGTCGGGTGGGCTACGGCGGCGGCCGCTTCGCAATGGACGTGAATGTTGTGTGGGTTCCGCAGGCGCTGGAGGCCATCGAGCGAATCCTGCGGAGCGTTGACGAGCTTGGTCTCTCTGCGGCAGACGCCCTCGCACGCGTCTCTGTGAACGTCTCGGCGCTCGACGCCTACCTGCAGGATCCGGCTGCGCTGCGCGCGGCGATCGCCACGTGGCGCGGAGCCCGCAGGCACTTCGAGGTGCGCCTGGACGCAGCCGAGATGCGGCGGCGTATCGACTCGGCCCTGCAATCGATGTCCGGCCCCGAACGAGAGTACTGGCGCCAGCTCCTCGACCAAGAGGGCGTTGCTCAGCAGCCGCTCTCGTTCCTGGCCCTATCGCTCGACAGCCAGGGTCGGCCGGTTGCCGCCGCCAATAGCGACCCAGCGACTGATCTCTTCCTCGTGGACTACACGGAGGAGATTCTAAGTGGAGCAGCCGATCCGGCGGCGGTGCTGCAAATGCTCGATGTGTTCGCACGGCCGTATCCGGTGGGGCTCTTCGTGGCAGGGCTGGGGCCAGTCGTGGTCAACGACATGTACGCGAGCCCTACGGTTCAGCAGCGCTTTCGCGCCGATGCCTACCACTCGCCGCGCGTGGTCTGGGGCCGGGAGGTGAACCTGTTGTTGCTCGGGCTTGCACGTCAGATCGAAGCTGCCTACGACGCGTCCGGTCGACTGCGAGACGATAGTGAGGAGATGCGCTCGTACGTGGCGGTTCTGCGCCGTACCCTCGACAACACGCGTGCGGCGGTAGAGGCCTCGGGACTCAGCCACAACGAACTTTGGAGCTACCGCATCGATGACGGCACACTGCGCCCGGTCCGCTATGGCACGAGTTCCGACATCCAACTCTGGAACGTCACCGACCTTGCCGTCGGCTTCCTGTTGGACCGATTGCCACCCAGATGAAAGACATCACTAGAACCGCGTGGGCTGTAGCCGCCGCGGCCTTGATGATGCTGGGCTGCGGGCCGGGCCCGCCCCCAGTTGCCATTCCGGCCGGCGCGAAAGCCATCGAGCTGCGCCTCGACCACCTGCTTCACCTCGGCTTCGACGTGACTGTGGCCGGCAGGCAGGTGCGCGCAGTCGCCCTCTATGCAGAATGGCCCGACTACCGCCCGGTCGGCTCTCCGGCCCGCGACGGATTCGAGGGACTCGCCGCGGTTGACGATGCGGCACGCGCTGCAGTCGTCTATCTGCGGCACTTCGAGCAGACCGCCGACCCTCGGTCCAAACAGGAGGCCCTGGGTCTCCTGTCGTTCGTGACGGCGATGGAGCAGGGGGACGGCGAGTTCCTCAACTTCATCCAGGCAGATGGGACACCCAACCGCACCGCACCTACCAGCCGGAGGTCATTCTCGTACTGGGCTGCTCGCGCGCTGTGGGCCATGGGAGAAGCTGTCCGGGTTTTGGGGCCCGAAAATCCGGATGTCGACGATCTGCGACCCACACTTGACCGTGCAATCTCCAGACTTGCGCGCGAGGTCGAGCGACGACACCTGGTGGGTGGTTCGGCCACCGCCACTGCAGAGGCGCTGCTCGGACTGCTGTCCGTGCAACAGGTCGAACCTACACCGGAACGCGCAGATCTTGCCGGCCGAACGGCCGACCTACTCGTGCCTCTGGCGCAGGGAGACGCCGAGACTGCACCCTGGGGAGCGCACATCGATCCTGCTGAGGGCGTCTGGCACGCCTGGGGAGCGCGCACGGCACAGGCACTGGCACTGGCCGGACGCGTGCTCAGCCGCCCCGATCTCGTCGTCGCCGCTCAACGCGAGGCCGACCAACTCTGGGTGCGGTTTCTGCTCGCGGGCGAGGTCCCGGAGTTGGTCTACTCGGATGGACGCACGAAACCCTTCCCGCAGATTGCCTACGGCGTTTCCCCCGTGGTGGAGGGCTACCTCGCCCTGGCCGATGCCACCGAGGAGCCCCGCTACGCCGTCCTGGCCGGCTTGACGGCCAGCTGGTTTCTGGGCGCCAACCGCCCCGGGATCACGATGTACGACACGGCCACAGGACGGACATTAGACGGTTTGGGGGGGGCTTCAGCCGACGACGTGAACCGTAACTCTGGTGCGGAGTCGACCATCGAAGCGCTGCTTGCACTTGGTTCGGTGGCGACGCATCCGGAGGCGGCAGTCTACCTTGGCTATCGCCTGGTCGCGGCCATCGTACCATCTGCGGCAGACGCGCCGGCAGAGCGGGAGTTCGCCGGCCCGGAAGAGCAACGGGTGACGGTGTCGCGACGGGGAGCGACGTTCACGATTCGGGAGCCAGCAGGCGGAACTACGATTGAGCTGACGTACTGGCCGGCTGCGAACCCAGTCGAAGTCGATCTCGCGCGGCGACTGGCCGCCGAGTGGAACGGCCGACACCCTGACATACAGGTGCATGTACAGCCGATTCCCGCCGGCCGCTCTTCAGAAGAGGTCCTGCTCGCGGCCGTCGTCGGAAACGCGACCCCGGACATCTGCTCCAACGTGTCCTCGGGGCTCCTGGCGCGCCTCGTGAGGGCGGGCGCCGTCGTTCGCCTCGACGATTTGGCCGGCACCGCCGCTCGCCTCGGCGAGCGCACCAGCGAGCCGATGCTGGTGTCGCTCAGGCTTCCCGACGGCGGGATCTACGCCGTGCCCTGGAAGACCAACCCGATGATGCTCATGTACAACGTCGGTCGGCTCACCGACGCAGGGGTGACGCCTCCCGGCACATACAGTGAGCTCATCGATGCGCTCCGCGCGCTGGCGCGCGACACCGATGGCGACGGACGGCTGGACCGGTGGGGATTCTGGGCGCGGCTCAAGACCACTTGGTTCGAGCGTTTCTACGACTTCTACCCGCTCTACCTCGCTGCATCTGACGGGCGCACGCTGGTGGCGCGAGGCGAAGTGGTCTTCGAGAACGAGGCGGCAGTGGCGGCCGTCGAGGTGCTGCGCCAAGCCTTCGCTGAGGGTCTTCTGCCTCGCTCCAACTTCGAGGGACGCGACCCGTTCATGGACGGGACCGTGGCCATGAAGGTGGTGGGTCCCTGGTTCGTGAAGGAGCTGGAGGAGCTGAAGGTCCCGGGGCTTCGCTATGATGTGACTCCCGTGCCCGTGCCGGATGGTGATGATCCGGCAGCGGCCTACTCCTTTGCCGATCTCAAGAGCATCGCGGTCTTCTCAACGACGCGGCATCCGGCGGCAGCCGCCCGGTTCGTGGCCTACCTGACGTCGCCGGAAGCTGACAGGCTGCTGATCGAGGAGGCCGCCCAGCTGCCGTATCGCCGCGGGCTGGCGGCAGACGTGCGCTTCGCCGCCGCGCTGACACGCTGGCCGACCCTCCAGGCCTACGCTGGGCGCGCCGACCGGAGCCGTGACATCGACGTCGATCCCGACATCGTCGAGGTCTTCGACATCCTGTCGGAGGCCTACGAGGCCGCGGCTATCTACGGTATCGTGCCTCCGGAACAGGCGGTACGGGAAGCTGCGAACGAGGTCCGGGCGGTGCTGCGTGCACGCTGAGGCCCGCTCCGGTCTATTCCTGACAGCGCCGTACGCGGTGTTCCTGCTGCTATTCTCACTCTTCCCCATCGGTTTTTCCGTCGTACTGGTGGTGCTGAAGTGGGACCTTGTTACCGCCCCGAGCTTTGCGGGCCTCGACAACGTCCAGCACCTGATGGCGGATGCTCGCTTCTGGCAGGCCCTCGTCAACACCTTGGTGTTCCTGGCGGTTCATCTGCCGCTCCAGATCATTGTCGCCCTCACCCTCGCCTGGGCCCTCGACCGGCCGCTGCTGCTTCGCGCGTTTTGGCGGGCAGCCTTCTTCCTTCCTGTCGTCATATCTGGGGCGGTGGTGACCATACTGTGGAGCGCGCTCTACGCTACCGACGTGGGGCTCATCAATGGACTGCTCGCTCGGCTCGATCTCGGCCCGGTCCCGTGGCTGACTGATCCTGCCATCGCCATGCCGGCCATCGCCATTATGGCTACCTGGAAGAACGTGGGGTTCTACGTCGTCATCTACCTCGCGGGCCTACAGAGTGTCCCGCGGAGCTGCCACGAGGCTATCGAGCTGGAAGGGGCGACGGCCTGGCAGAGCTTCCTCCACGTCACGCTCCCGCTGCTCAAGCCGCAGACCTTGCTGGTCGTGACGCTGTCCACGATCAACGGCTTCCAGCTCTTCATCGAGCCGTACGTCTTGACCGGTGGAGGACCGCTGCGGCGGACTCTGTCGGTCGTTCTCTACATGTACAGGAACGCCTTCTCGTACCAGAAGATGGGTTACGCGGCTACGCTCGGCCTGGCCCTGGCGCTGATCATCGCCGCCGTTCTCGTGGTCCAACGCCGGGTAATCGGAAGCGCGGAAGAGTCATGAGGCGCGCGGCTTTCTACGTCGTACTGGCTGTGGCGGCAGCCACGTTCCTCTACCCTTTCTTGTGGATGGCGGCCACCACCTTCAAGTCACCCGCCGAAGTGGGAGCACTATCGCTGCTCCCCGACCAGCCGACCCTCGACAACTACCGCCTGATGTGGGCCCGCGCTCCGTTTGGACGCGCTCTGTTAAACAGCATGCTCGTAGCGACGTCCGTTACGCTCTCGGTGCTCGTTTTCGGGTCGGCCGCGGCCTACTCCCTGGCCCGGCTCCGCTTTCCGGGGCGCGGTATCCTGAACGCCGTCACCGTCGCGGTACTGCTCGTGCCAGCGCAGCTCACGCTGATCCCCATGTACACTCTGATCGTGCAGCTCGGCTGGGTTGACAGCTACGCGGCGCTGATCGTGCCGTTCGCCTTCAACGCGACAGCGATCCTGATCCTGCGCCAGTTCTTTCTGCAAGTGCCCCGCTCTCTTATCGACTCGGCGCGGCTGGACGGGATGGGAGAGCTGCGCATCCTGTTCACCGTGTTCTGGCCACTGTCGAAGGCGCCGCTGGCGATGGTCGGCATCATCACCTTCATGGGCGCCTGGAACGAGGTGCTGTGGCCGCTGCTGGTCGTGCGGGATGAGCAGCTCATGACGCTGCCGCAGCTCCTGACGGTCTTCTCTCTGGGTGGTGGCGCCGGCCCACGCCAGCTAGCTACGAAGCTCGCCGCGGCTATGGTGCTCGTGGTGCCCGTGGTGGTGGCCTACACGTTCCTCCAGCGCTACTTCATCGAGAGCATGGCTAGCACCGGTATCAAGGGGTAGAGCGTGGCCAACGTCTCCTTCGAGCACGTCCGCAAGGACTTCGGGACCGCGACCGTGGTTCAGGACTTCGACCTTCAAGTGTCCGACGGTGAACTGGTGGTCCTGGTGGGTGGATCCGGATGCGGCAAATCAACGATCCTACGGATGCTAGCTGGGCTCGAGAGCGTCACGAGCGGGACGGTCCGCATTGGCGAGCGAGAGGTCACTCATCTGCCACCCCGGGAGCGCGATGTGGCCATGGTCTTCCAGGACTACGCGCTCTACCCCCATCTGACGGGACGCCAGAACATCTCCCTCGGTTTGCGCCTGCGGAAGGTCCCGAAGGCGGAGATCGACCGCCGTGAGCTCTGGGCGGCGGATATCCTGGAGCTTGATCCGTTCCTCGATCGCAAGCCGAAGCACATGTCCGGCGGGCAGCGGCAGCGCATCGCCATGGGACGGGCCATGGTCCGGGAGCCCGCGGTGTTCTTGTTCGATGAACCGTTGTCCAACCTCGATGCTCACCTGCGCGGCCAGATGCGTCACGAGATCGCCCGAATGCAGCGACGCGTCGGGACCACGGCCCTGTATGTGACCCACGACCAGATGGAGGCCATGACGCTGGGCGATCGGCTGGTGGTGCTCGACGGCGGGCGCATCCAGCAAGTGGGTCGCCCGATCGACGTGTACGGCGCGCCCGCGAACAAGTTCGTGGCCGGCTTCATCGGCACCCCGTCTATGAACTTCCTGGATGGGCGCCTGGAGCGCGAGCGTGATGGGCTCGTGTTCGTCTGTGACACGTTGAGGATTCCGCTGCTGGGCGAGCGACGCCCTGACCCCACAGTCCATTCCGGCGAGGCGGTCACGCTCGGCATTCGCCCTGAGGATCTGGCTCTAGCCGGCGCGGCGGGGATGGGTACGATCCCCGGGAATCTTTTCCTGGCCGAGGTCTTGGGTGCCACGACGCATCTATATGTCGAGGTGGGAGGCCGACGACTGATCGCTGCGGTCCCCAGTGGGCCGGCGCCGCCCCCGGGTGGGGTCGTCAGCCTGTCCATCGACCACAGCAGGCTGCACTTCTTCGCACCCGACGGCTCATCGCTGCTTCATGACGGTCACGCATGACTTGATGTTGCCCAGGCCGAGACTAAGGCAAAGCTCTAGAACCGATCGCAACCAGCAACATGGCGAAAGATCATGACCCCACACGCAGATTTGTTCACGCGCCATCCGGCCAACCCCATTATCACTGCCGCCGACCTACCGTACTCTGCCCACAGTGTGTTCAACCCGGCGGCGACAATACGCGACGGCGAGACGATCCTGCTGATGCGGGTTGAAGACCGGCGCGGGCTGTCGCACCTCACGGTGGCACGCAGCGCGGACGGTGTGGCCGGATGGCGGATAGACGCCGCTCCCACTTTTGTCGGCCAGCCTGATGAATACCCCGAGGAGATCTGGGGGGTTGAAGATCCACGACTCACTTATGTCGAGGAGGAACAGCGCTGGATCGTGGCGTACACCGCCTATTCCCGGGGAGGCCCGCTCGTATCGCTGGCCACCACCGAGGATTTCGAAAGGTTCGAGCGACTCGGTGCGGTCATGCTACCCGAGAACAAGGATGCCGCGCTCTTCCCCGTCAAATTCGACGGGAGCTGGGCGTTGATTCATCGTCCCGTGCCACCGGCTGGGGTCGGTGGTGCCCATATGTGGATCTCGTTCTCCCCAGACCTGACGCACTGGGGAGAGCATGTGGTTCTCCTCGAGGCCCGCGAAGGGGGCTGGTGGGACGCGGGGAAGATCGGACTCTCGCCGCCGCCACTCAAGACAGATCGCGGATGGCTCATCCTGTATCACGGTGTCCGGACCACGGCGTCGGGATCCATCTATCGCTTGGGACTCGCGCTGCTCGATCTCGAGGACCCACGTCGCGTGCTGAAGCGTTCGAGCGAGTGGCTGATCACTCCCAGTGAGCCATACGAGCGGTTTGGCGACGTGGCGGACGTCGTGTTCCCATGCGGCTGGACCCTGGTGGATGACGAAGTACGCCTCTACTACGGGGCTGCCGACACGTGCATCGGGCTGGCCACGGGCCGGCTCTCTGAGCTGCTCCAATGGCTCGACGAACATGATTCGCTCGCGGATGATTAGCTCAGGGTGACCAGGTGATGCGTGGTCTCAATCTCTTTTCCGGAATCACTTCCCAAGGGTAATCATGCCCCAGTTCAGCTCGAGACTGCCGATGTGCTAATGGTGGCGCTCTACGTCGTGTTCATCGTTGGCCTCGGATTCTACTTCGCAAAACGCACCAAGACCACCGACGCGATCGGCCTGTGATATCAGGTAGTGACCTCTTCACTAGTCTTACCGAGCTCACCGAGCTTCCACCACAGCGGGATGAGTGCAATCCCGACTATCAACAAGAGCCCTATCCACAGACCGCGCAAAGGAAGCCATGGCGGTGCCGGACTACCTACCATCCATGAGCCGAGACCGGTAAGCAGGCAGAACACGGTGGTCGCGCACAACAGCATTGCGGCTAGCGACCGACCCAGCTGGCGGGTTGCGTAGGCGGGCGGCACACCCGCGGCGACGGCAACAGGTCCCCAAAAGCCCGGTGGTTTGGCGCGACGATAGAAGTTGCTCAGGCGCTTCATGGATTCAGGTCCTGAGATGTATGAAGCCAAGACGCCTGCCAACGTCCCCCCAATTGCCATGACAAACAGCCGTGTCCCTTGGTTCTCCATGGGGACCGTGAAGATCAGAATCGGTGCGAGCACGAGCGAAGCTACGATCGCTGCGATCTCTCCCCATGCAGTCATGCGCCACCACAGCCAGCGCATGACCAACACAATCCCCATCCCTGCGCCGAGCAGGGTGCTTGCTTGCCATGCTGTCTGAATGGAGGTCAACTGGGTCATGACCCCAAGGGCCACGAGAAGAATGAACAGATTGGAGCCACGTGCCACCCAAACCAGCGTCCGCGGTCGGGGCTCCTTCTTGAGCAGACGGGGAAAGACGAAGCGCTTGAAGATGTCGTTGGTGAGGTAGGAAGATCCCCAGTTGAGATGGGTGTCGACGGTGGAGGCCAGGGCGGCGAGCATGCCAGTCAGGAGCAACCCGAGCACACCCGCCGGCAGGAGATCGCTCATGCCGCGCACGTACGTCGCTTCGCGATCGGCGGCGAGGAGTTCACCGGCAAGTCCTTGGGCGGGCGGGAACAGCACCAGTACGCCGAGGGCGATCGGGAGCCAGATGAGGCTGCGACCCACCACCTGTACAAACGTGAAGATGACCGACGCGCGCTTTGCGTCCGCATCCGTGCGACACGCCATGGTACGTTGCGCCAGGTAGCCGGTTCCGTCGGCGTACATGTGCACCAGCCACTGGACGAGCATTGTAGCCATAACGGCGAGCGAAATGCCTTTCGCCTGTGACGGAGTGAAAGCGAGAATCTGGTTGCCCGTGATCCCGGCGGAACCGTCTTCCGGAAAAGACGCTCGAATCTGATCGGTGAGGGCGCCAAGGCCACCGACTTCGGCAAGGACGTAGCCGGCAAAGATGACCGTTCCCAGCAACATGATACCGAGCTGCACCATGTCGGTGGCGACCACGGAGCGCAGGCCGCCGGTGGTGGAGTAGAGGGTCGTAACCGCGACAATGGCCAGAATGGAAATGAGATTGCGAGCAGAGAGGATCCAAACCATCTCGTCAGCACCGTCGTAAGGCACCGAAACCCAGCTGATAGTATCGAGAATGAATGTGCCGTCAGCGGTTTCGCTCGTTGGCACAAGTGGAACGCCTATGGCACGGACCAGATCGACGACTGGATCGAAGACTGCTGCCGGCAGCCATTGATCCCACAGCAAGAACGGCTCGGCAATGCGTGTCGCGGCGATGAGGACCATGGCCAGAATGGCGCAGTTGATGACAACCCCGAAGTACACGGCTTTCAGACCTCGCAACGTCGCGGCAGGCCGGCTGCCATAACGTATTTCCGTGAGTTCCGCATCGGTGAGCACGCCGGCTCGGCGCCAGCTGCCCGACAGCACGAAGCCCAGCAGCAAGAATGCTAGTGCGAAGATCCAGAATGGTCGCCAGAGATGGAAGATTCCGGCCGTTGCCACCAGCCCGGTCACAAACAGCGGTGTGTCAGCGGCAAACTGGGTGGCAGCCATACTCAGGCCCGCCTTCCATCCGGAAAGGCTGCGCCCGGCGAGGAAATACTCTTCCAGATTCTGCGATGCAACGCGCCTGGCAGCGAACCCCTGCCAAACCGCGTAGGCGACAAACGCAAGAACGATCAGTACGTCCAAAGTGGCCATGATATTCTACTCCGTACCTTTAGGCTCGACGTGCGGCGGAATCTCGACTACCACGACGGCCTCGTATGGCAGCAGCCCGAGAGTACCGTTGACCTCGTTGCCCTCGTTCACGCGCTGCGTAGATACTGCGATCGCACCGACGAATCCTGTGGTGTCAATGGAGAGCAGTTCGGCTGAGAAATTGACAGCGACGAGAACGCGCTCGGTTCCCTGCGACCGTTCGAAGACAAAGCATTCGGGCGGAACCGGATCCACAGGCACGTACGACCCGCTTGTGAGAGCCGCCGAGTTCCGGCGCAACTCCAGCAACCTGCGATACAGGTCGAGATGCGAATCGGGATCGCGGAGTTGTGATTCCACGTTCCGCACCTCGTAGTCGCTCCCAACGGGCAGCCATGGGTCACTCGCCGATGTGAACCCGGCACCGGGATCCGGCGACCACTGCATCGGTGTGCGGCAGCCGTCGCGACCCAGCCTCGGCTCTCTGCTGGCCCACGGGTCCTGCTGCCTGTCCGGCGGGACCTCGGCTTCACGCATTCCCAACTCGTCACCGTAATACAGGGTGGGCGATCCGCGTAACGTGAGCAGCAGAACCGCCGCCTGGCGGCTGCCGTGCTCACCGAGCCTGGTGGCCAACCGTTGGTCGTCGTGAGTACCGAGGACGTAGTTGGGCCAGGCACCCGCCGGCAGCGCTGCTTCGAGGCCGTCAACGACTCCGCGAACTCCGGTCGCAGTCCAGGGCGCGTTCAACAGCCCGAAGTTGGTCGGCATGTTCAGTTCATCGAGATCCTGGCCGTAGTACGATCGCAACTCGCCCCAGTCGAACACGTGCATCTCCGCCAGGGCCATGCGCGGCGACTCGTATTCGTCCAGCAGCGCACGCATGTCGCGGAATACCCGGTGCACCTCTTCGTGGCCCTGGTCGTGCAGGTGTACTTGAGACTCGTACGCACCAAGCGACTTGTGCATGTGCTGCGAGCCGCCGCGGTTGGGCGGATTATCTCGCTCTGCAGGATCTTTCAGCATGAAGAGAACTGCATCGAGGCGAAATCCGTCCACCTCTCGCTCGAGCCAAAACCGCATGTTGTCAGACATCGCTGCTTTCAACGCGGGGTTACGCCAGTTCAGATCGGGCTGCTCCTTGAGGAACGAATGCAAGTAGTACTGGTCGGTTCGGCCGTCCAGTTCCCAGGCTGAGCCACCGAAAACGCTGAGCCAGTTGTTGGGCGGCGAGCCGTCCGCCTTTGCGTCGCGCCACACGTACCAGTCGCGGCGCGGGTTATCGCGGGAGCTCCTTGACTCGATGAACCAAGGGTGTTGATCGGACGAGTGGTTCGGTACGAAGTCGACGATCAGCTTGAGGCCAACCTCGTGTGCCTGTGCCACGAGCCGATCGAACGTCGCGAGATCGCCGAACAGCGGATGTACATCGCAGTAGTCCGACACGTCGTATCCGAAGTCCGCCATCGGTGAAGGGTAAAACGGACTGATCCAGATCGCGTCGATGCCAAGCGTATCGCTCAGATACTCCATCCGGTCGATGATACCATGCAGGTCACCAACGCCGTTTCCGGTCGTGTCCTTGAAGCTTCTCGGGTAGATCTGATACACGACACCGGTCTGCCACCATTCGAGTTGCTTGCGGCTCATCGCCCTCGGCCCCGGAGGTTGCTCGTGTGATGCACCAATCGAGCTACTAATGTATCCGTCATGAGCAGTGCGCTAACCGGACCCCCGATCCAACGAGTCTCCGCCATTGTGGGCCACTGCAGGCATTGCTGCTGGATCCCACCACGGTGTCCTATCGCGCGGCGGTGGACCTGATCGACCTGATGTGCGAGAAGCAGGCCGAGGTGCTACCGCGACTGGAGTGGCAGCAGTCCTAGTTCCGCTAGTTGCCCTCGGGAAGCTCGTTGCCCAAAGTATCCACGACGCCGTAGCTCAGGCCGAATCCATAGGCAAACAGCGGCTCGTAGTCCGGATCGTTACGATTCAACGGCGTCTGGGAAGGATCCCTCGGCCAGCTGAATGACAGCTTGCCGGTGAAATCGAAGTTCACCTCGCCCTCATTGTCGCGGAACAACACATCGGCTACTCCGCCACCCTCCGTACCCGGCAGCCACGCCGCGACAAGAGCGTTAGATGCGTTGAGCTCAGGATTGACCCACAGCGGTCGTCCGCTCAGGAACACCGACACCACCGGAATGTCCTGCTGCTTCAGGCGACGCAGCAGCTCGACAGGCTCGCCGTATTTGGCCGAGAAGCTCAATGACTCGAGATCGCCTTCCCACTCCGCATATGGATCCTCACCAAAGACCACAATGGCCACATCCGGCCGCTCGCTGAACGAGCCGTCCGGGCTCAGAATCGCCGTCCCACCGCCTGCCGTGACCGCCTCGTGAATCCCCGCAAAGATCGACGTGGCGCCAGGGAAGTCCTCGTTGCTGTTCTCCGTGCCCTGCCAGGTGACCGACCAGCCGCCCGCTTGTCTGCTGATATCGTTCGCGCCGTTCCCGGCGACCAGCACATCCACGTTGCGTGGCAGTGGTAGCACCCCCTCAGCGTTCTTGAGCAACACGAGTGATTGGCGCACGGCCTGTCGCGCCAGACGTCGATGGTCAGCGGTGCCGACCAACGATGCGTCGCCTGCCCGCGACGACGGGCGGCCGTTGGCGAACAGTCCCGTCCGCGCCTTGACACGCAGGATGCGCCGTACGGCGTCATCGATGCGGGCCTCCTGGATCTCGCCCGCCTGGACTTGCTGCAATGTGTTGGCGAGGAGGGCTTTCCAGTCCTGGGGCACCATAAACATGTCGACGCCGGCGTTGATCGCCTGCGGGCACGACTCGTTGCTACACCCGGGAACCTCGGCGTGGCCGTTCCAGTCGCCGACTACGAACCCGTCGAAGCCGAGACTCTCTTTGAGCACTTCGGTGAGCAGGTAGTGATTGCCATGCAACTTCTCACCGCGCCAGCTGTTGAACGACGCCATCACCGTCTGAGCACCGGCCTCCAACGCCGTGAAATACCCCTGAGCGTGAATGTCGAGCAGCTCTTGCTCAGTGGAGAGATTGTCTCCGCGATCGATGCCTTGGTCGGTTCCCCCGTCGCCCATGTAGTGTTTGGCCGTGGCAACTACGCGCGATGCGTCTAGGAACTCGGGTGACCCTGCGCTTCCCTGAAGCCCCGCGACCATTCTCCCGGCGTATTGTCGCACGACCTCGGGATCCTCCGAATAGCCCTCATACGTGCGACCCCAGCGATCGTCTCTGACGACCGCTAGGGTTGGCGCAAAATTCCAGGCGATTCCCGTTGCAGCCACCTCGACGGCCGTAACCTCGCCGATGCTCTGTATCAGATCCGGGTTGCGGGTCGCGCCAAGGCCGATGTTGTGGGGAAACAGCGTGGCCCCCCTGACGTTGTTGTGGCCGTGCACGGCGTCGGTTCCCCAGATGACCGGAATCGCGAGTCCGCCCTCGGAGGTGTCCATCGAGGCGTCATAGAACGCATCGGCCAATCCCAGCCAGTCAGCTACGCTCGCGGTCTTGGCGTTATCTGGATACGAACCGCCTCCGTTGAGCACGGAGCCAAGATGGTAATCCCTGACATCCGCTGGAGTGACGCTCTGGATCTCGGCCTGAATCATCTGGCCGACTTTCTGTTCCAATGACATCTGTGACAACAGAGTCGCCACATGCTCTTCCAGCGATGAATCGACCGCAACGCTGCGGGGAATACTGGGCCAATCCGCGGTCTGGGAAGACGTGTCAGCGCCACTACAGCCAAACACAAACGCCAACGGCGTGAGTGCCGTCAGGAGTGGCAGGTTGATTGCTCTGGTCATTGGCCCTCGGCTCCACCGGAACATTCCGATTGTTAGGGGTATCCAGGAGTCTTGCGCTCGCGCCACCGCCGTTCGACGGGCTCGAGCCGCGGCAAAGACAGCGATCGCGCCAGATGAGTGAACCATCCTAAGATGGGTCCAGTGCAGCGAGAGGGCCAGCACGGCGCGGGCCGAACGCGATCGCCCGGAGTTCTGGCTGACGTAGGCTGCGGTGTCGCTAATTCCAGGTCGAGTGCATACTTTGGGGTTCGGAGACTATGCTACGACGAGACGACTGGAGACCGCCTCATGTGTAAGACAATATTCCTGCTGCTAGCGGGACTCGCTTACGGGACTGCCGTGACGGCGCAAGACGCCGGCTCGGGTGGGACGGGTGCGACCCAAGCCCTGTTCGCGTCCAACGATGTGCTCATACTGACCATCGAAGCACCTCTCAAGGTGATCTTCAAGGAGAGAGAGCAGACAAGTTCGTACCATCCGGGAGTCGTGATACTGGAGGGAAGTGACGGCTTGCGTGTGAGCCTCGACGTTCAGGTGAAGACACGAGGGAAGTTCCGGCTCAATCCCAGAAACTGCGGTTTCCCACCGGTCAGGATCAACTTCAAGAAGAAGCAAGTCGAGAACACCGTGTTCGCCGGTCAGGACAAGCTCAAGCTCGTGACCCACTGTCAGGACAAGCGGGCGGATTACGAACAGTACATCCTGTTGGAGCACCTGGCCTATCGCACGTACAACCTGTTCACGGATCTGAGTTATCAGGTGCGTCTGGCACGGATCACTTATGTGGACACCGAGGGCGATCGCGAACCACTCACGAAGTACGCGTTCTTCATCGAGGATGATGATGACATGGCCAGCAGGAACGGTTGGGTGGCGCTCCAAGTCCCGGTGGTCCCACCATTTCAGTATGAGCAAGACCAACTGAATCTGGCGGAGACGTTTCAGTTCATGGTGGGGAATACCGACTGGGCCGCGTTCAGCTCTGCTCCGGATGAGACCGAGTGCTGCCACAACATGACGGTGATCGGCAACCCAGCGGGTCCGGTCTTTCCGGTACCTTATGACTTCGACTGGACCGGTTTGGTCTCAGCAAGATACGCGAAACCCGATCCCTCGCTTCCCATTCATTCTGTTCGTCAACGGATGTACCGTGGACTCTGCCGCGATAGCGACCAACTGGATGTGACGCTTCCCGCGTTCCTGAAGCAGAAGCAAGCTATCTACGCCCTGTATCAAAACCAGGAAGGTCTCGAGGAGAAACAGGTCGAGCGGGCCGTCAAATACCTGGATGAGTTCTACCAGATCATCGAGGATCCCAAGAAGGTCAAGCGGGAGATGAGCGACCGCTGCTGGGAGGTCCGTCGGTGACGACAGCCAGCCTTGCTCGGAGTGATGCCGGACGCGTTGCCTTAGGGCTTGGCCTCCAACAGATGCCCCAAGCCGATGTCGCCCAGTAGGCGTTCGTAACGCGGGTCGGAGCGCCATCCTATCAAGCGCGGCACCGCGGAGAGGTATAGGAGATTGGGATCGTGATCCCGCAGAGCCTCGGTGAGATAGTCGAACGCACGGTCCATCTCACCCATCGCGGCGTGCAACACGGCGAGCCAGAAGGGGCACACGTACCCGTTCTGCGTGCGTTCGGCGAGTTCGTGGCACAGCTCCTGTGCTCTTAGTACCTCACCAGATGTTGCAGCCACGAAGGCGGCGATGCTAATCGCTGCCACTGCCCGACCCGATAATTCTATTGCGCGTTCGGCCGCTGCATTTGCATTTGCATAATTGCCGCTGCGGCGATAAGCGTCCGCGAGTTCGATATGCGTGACCATATGGTCGGGATCGGTCCGCAGGATTCCTTCCAGTAGCTCGATGGCCTCATCGAAGTGATCGAACAGCAGCAAGACCTGCCCGAGACGTGACGTGATGTTGAGGTCTAGCGGGTCCAGCTCCTGTGCACGCCTGTTTGCGGCCACCGCCTGTTCGAAGTCCCGCTCCACGTAACTGTAGTAGAACTCGTTCCAGAAATGCGCGTCCACAAAGCTGGGGTTGATGGCAATCGCCCTGTCGATCCCAGACTTTGCCGCCGGGTAGTCCCAGTCGTAATACATCGCCACGAGCCCTCTTGCCAACTGTGCCTCGGCGAGGTTCGGGTTGAGGGAGAGTGCCTTATCAGCTACCTGTTTGGCTTCGGGCATGAGTTCACGACCCGGTTGGACCGCGAAGCCGATGGCGAGAACGATGTGCAGCTCGGCCAGGGCGCTGTAGGGTAGGGCAAACTCTGGATCGATCTCGATTGCCTCGCGGTAACTCGCTCTCGTCTTCTCGATTGCGTCACCACCGGCAAACATCCGCTGCCGGTGATAGCGGCCACGCAGATAAGCGTCGTAAGCCGCGGGCTTGGGTCGGTAGTCCTCCGGCGCATCGGTTGTGGCCGGCTGTTTGCCCGAGACCAGTTCGGTCTTCAATCGGTCGGCGATGGCGAGTGAGATCTCGTCCTGAATGGCGAAGACGTCTTCTAGGTCACGATCGAACCGCTCCGACCACAAGTGGTATCCGTCTGCAACCTCGATGAGTTGTGCCGTGACGCGTACCCTTTTTCCCGCCTTTCTAACACTGCCCTCCAACACAGTCCCCACGTTCAACTTGCGGCCTATCTCACGAACGTCGTACTCCTTGCCCTTGAACTGAAAGGCCGAAGTTCGAGCGGTAACCCGCAGATTGGAAACTCCTGCTACGGCGTTGATGATCTCTTCGGTGATCCCGTCACTGAAGTATTCGTTCTCGGGATCGGCACTCATGTTCGTGAACGGGAGCACCGCAATCGCCGACCGATCGATCGCGCTTGCTATTGACTCTGTCCCTTCTGCAAGGGCCGCCGAGAAGTCCAGCGCCGTCGCGTAACGGTCAGCGGGAACTCTGGCGAGTGCCGTGGTAATTGCTTGCTCAACACATCGTGGTACCGTCTCACGCACATTTGATATCGCCGGTACCTGCTCGATCGACTTGCGTGCCAGCAGTGCTTGCGCCGTGGATGCGGTGAAGGGGGGATCGCCGGCCAGCATCTCATAGAGCATGCAGCCGAGACTGTAGATGTCGCTCCTGGCGTCGATCTCGCCGTCACCCATGGCTTGCTCGGGTGACATGTATGCTGGGGTGCCGACCGCGAAACCTGTTTCTGTCAGCCGTTCACCGCCGGCCGCGGATACAGCACACGCGATCCCAAAGTCGGAAACCACAGCGTGCCCGGCTTGAAATAGCACGTTCTCTGGCTTGATGTCACGATGCACGATGCCAAGCGAATGCGCGTGGCTCATGGCATCGGCGACCTCCCTGGTTATTGTGAGCGCATCGTCAATCGGGAGTTGTCTGTCCTGCTGGATGCGATCTCTCAATGATTCCCCGGTGACATACGGCATGGTGTAGTAGAGCAGGCCGTCGGCTTCGCCACAGTCGTGCAGTGCAAGGATGTTCGGATGGGTTAGTTTGGCCGCAATCTCGATTTCGCGGAGAAACCGCTCGAGGCCGATGGTAGCCGCGAGTTCGGGCCGCAACACTTTGAGTGCAATCGGGCGTTTGGGTTTCTTGTCGTGGGCAAGGAAGACAAGCGCCATTCCACCGCTGCCGAGCTCGCGCTCGACGTTGTAGCGGCCTGACAGGGCCACGTTGAGGCGTTCGATGATGTCGGTCATCGTGTGTCAACGATACGGCTTTGTGACACACTGAGCCAGGTTATCGACGTTCCCAATTCAGCCGGCTGGCTTCGAATCCTGAACGGGCTCACTCACACCGCAACGCCTCCATCGGATTGGTGCCCGATGCCCTCTTGGCTGGGACAATGCTGGCCAACAGCACCACCAGAACCAGGATGCCGATTACGATTCCAAACGAGATCGGATCCATCGGGCTCACACCCAGCAGAGTGGATCGAATAGCGAAGCCTGTGCCAACTGCCAGTATCCCGCCAATTACCAAGCCCGGTACGGCCAAGCGCAGAGCATCACCGAGTACGGTACGTAAGACCCCTTCACGTGTTGCACCCAGCGCCATGCGAACACCGATCTCACGGGTGCGGTTAGTTACCGCGAACGCGACTACTCCGTAAACACCTATGGCTGATAGCAGCAGTGCCAGGAGGCCAAACCAGGCGCCCATTTGGGCTGTCATTCTCTGGCCCTCGGTGCTGCGTGTCACCAGAGACTCGGAGGTAGTTATCGTCGGGATAGGCAGACTTGGTTCGGCTGCCATGATCGCCGACTGAAACGGTCTCACCAACGCCAGCGCATCTGTCGTCGCTCTCACTGCCACCATGATTCTCTGGTGGAAGGTTTGCCACAACGGGACGAATACCTGGGGCCAGTCCTCTGTGGCCCTGCTCGAAGAGACGTGACCGACCACACCGATCACACTGTACTCTCTGCTTTCACGGGTACGGATCGACAGTCGCAGATGCTTACCCAACGCCTCCTCACCAGGCCACATCCGCTCTCCCAGTCCTTGAGTGATGACGACTACGGGTTCTGAAGTCGCATCATCGGTGATCTGAAAGCCGCGACCCCTCAGGATTGGTGTTCCTACCGTTTCGAAGAATCCTTCTGTTGCAAGGGTGAACTCGACGGTAACTCGTCCGGCCGTCTCGTCCGGTCGATCAGCGCGTGAAACGGAGGTGAAGTTACCCACCAGGTCGAGCGGGATCCCGTCGGCTACAGTCCAGGAATCAACGCCGGGCAACGAACCGACCGACTCGTTCATCCGGTTGAGGAAGACACTGGCATCTTCCACAGCCTCGTCGCCGGTTTGGCCGAGGTCGATCCGTGCCACCAGCAGGTTGTGCGGCTCGAACCCCAGGTCTCGCCGGCCCATCGTACCGACGGCTCGGAGACTCAGCGTACAGAGTACCAACAGTATGAGCGCGACTCCGGTCTGGGCCGACGCGGCGATGCGGTGAATACGACCGACGCGACGGCCGCCGACACCGGTGTCGTCTTTCAGCGACGAGACCAGTTCAGGGCGACTGAAGCGGATAGCTGGAATCAGGCCAACAGCCAGGGTGGCGGCAAGAGCCATTGTCAGCGTATAGCCGAGGATCGCGCCGTTGGGCCGGACATCCAAGAAACTTCCGTCTGGCAACGGTGGGGCAATTGTCATCAAGGCCAGCGATCCCCAGTAGGCAAAGACCACACCCAATGCGGCACCCACCAGCGCAAGCAAGAGTGCTTCCACCATGAGCAACCGAACCAAGCGTCCTCTACCGGAACCGAGTGCCAGACGCAGTGAGATCTCCCGTTCCCTGGTTGCGCTGCGAGCCAGCACCATGCCGGTCACGTTGCCGCAGATGATGAGCAGCACTACCCCCAGGAGCACGAACAGACCGTAGACAGCCATCATCGACTGTGCACGACCCATGGCCTGAATGGATTTGAACGGATGAGCACGTGCTCCGCGGTCCTCATTGCTCTCGGGGTATTGCTGTTCCAGTCGAGTGAAGACTGTCTGCAATGCCGCATTCGCGTCGTCTATCGTTGCGCCTTCTCGCAGCCTTCCCAACACACGCAACCAACGACTGTCCCGATTGTCCGCCATGCCGTTCTTGCCGGCGACCCAACGGTCCTGCATGAGTGGGACCCACAGGTCCATGCCGGCTTGGAGTGGTCGGTGTCCGGTGAACTCCTCCGGAGCCACACCGATCACGGTGTAGGGTGTCTGGTTCAGTGTAATCGTGCTGCCGATTATGTCGCTGTTGCCGTCGAGCCGGTTCTGCCACATGGCATGACTCACGATGGCAACCGGGTGCTGACCGGGGCTCACATCTTCCGACGCAAGAAAGTCACGGCCTCGCGCAGGCACGACTCCCAGCACGTGTAAGTAGCTTGCCGACACGTACATCACTCGAACGCGCTCCCCACCCTGTCCCGTAGTGAGGCTACCGTCCCTCATTTTCCAGCCGGCGAGCTCGATGGGGACCGTAGTCTCTCGTACGTCCTTGAAGTCCGGGTATGCCCAGACTTCCATCTCCCGACCCTGACTCGTGCCGAGGACCTCTACCACTCGTTCCGCGTGGTTGACACCCGGTACTGGTTTCAGCGTGGTGTTCACGAACGTGAACATCCCCGTGTTGACGCCGATACCCAAGGCTAGAGACAGAACTGCGATGACGGTGAATGTCTTGGAGCGGGTCAGGCTGCGGATGCCATAGACCGTGTCCTGCCGTAACTCGAACAACCAGCGTGGCAAGGCGATGCGGAGGCCGGACCGTGCAGCAGCCCGCCGGGTCTGTTTCTTTCGTTCGAAACGACGTCGCAACACGTCCGCGGTGATACCGGCGTAGAAGCGCAGCAGACATGTGATGCCCGGCCGTCGGCCCAACTCGTTGCGCGTTTCCGCGAAGACATCAACGAGTTCTGCCTCGTGGCGGGAGCGCAATTCGGATGGAAGACAACGCAACAGGACTCGGAAGTAGCGTTCGCCAGGCTGCTTCCCGTCAGGCGTCCGTGAGTTCACCGAACCCTCCCCGTGGCCATCGCCTCCCGCGCAATGCGCGTGACTTGTTCCAATCGCTTTGTCTCTACCGCGAGTGCTTTGCGGCCGGCGGGCGTCAATCGGTAATAGCGGTAGCGCTCGTTCTCACCTTCCGGACGTCCCGATCGATCTTCTACCTCGGCGATCAGGTCGCCAGCTTGAAGATCCTCCAACGAGCCATAGAGCATTGCCGGATACAGTTTGAGTGTGCCGTCGGAGTGGTCAACCACTCTCCGTCGGATCTCGGCGCCGTGTGTAGCTCCCTCGGCGAGAGCCAAGAGGATGTGAAACCAATGTTGTTTGAGCCCCACCGACGCCCCCAGTGACCATGATATGGAATCATACTATGATGTCATACTATACGGCCGATCGCGCCCGAGGTTTCAGCGACGGTCTGGTCGGCCACGGATCCCCCCTCCGCGGACCCGGCCTGCCGTCGCTTCAAGCGACAGAAAGCCGAGCCCGGTTTACCCGCAGGAAACGCCTGGTTCTCGTCCTTCGGCGCCACGGCCCGATCTGAATTTCGACACGCCTTACCCGAATTTCGGCACGGCTTACCTGAACTTCGGCATGCGTTACCTGAATCTCGGCACGCCTTACCCGAATTTCGGCGCGGCTTACCTGAATTTCGGCCCGGTTGTCCGTGTACATCAGCCGTTCGTCCATCGACAGCGGCCATTTGTCCGTGGACAACAGCCATTTGTCCGTCGACAACAGGCGAATGTCCGTCGACAGCAGACGAATGCCGTGGACAACAGACGAATGTCCATCGACAACAGCCATTTGTCCGTGGACAACAGCCATTTGTCCGTCGACGGCAGTCTATTGTCCGTGGACATCAGCCCGTTGTCCGTCGACATAAGGCTGTTGTTGGCGGTCCGTCCGCCCCACCGGCAGCGGGTGGATTGCCGTGCGGCCTCGCGCACGGTGCCGCAACGCCACATCTTCTCCGGATGCTGACATACTTCTCTTGCCTCACTACTGTCTCCCGAAACACGGCCAAGGCCCTGCTTGCTTGCTGTGTTGTGCTGATGACCCCCGGGCTCGGCGCGTGTGACGGCGAGCGTGATTTCACACCAGATGTCGAGCAAGCGGACCTGGAGCGTGGTGACTTGACCACTCTGGCAGGAGGCGGTCGGATACGCATCCTGTCCCCGCCTCCAGCCAGCGTGAGTGGCTTACCGAGACAACCGCACTACGTGTCGTTGGAGCGGCGCCTGGTCGAGGAGTTTGTGCGGCTACAGGATCTCGACCCGCAGTGGGTCTGGGTCGACGAACATGACGACCTGATTCCGGCGTTAATCGAGGGACAGGGCGACATCATCGCCGCCAACCTGACTGTCACCCCGGCGCGCTCTGAGCAGATCGCATTCAGCAATCCACTGAGAACGGTGCGGGAGCGCATCGTGACTGTCGATTCCGCGCCCATCGAGTCACTGGACGATCTGTCTGGCCGTGAGATCACGGTGCGGCGGTCGTCGGCATTTCGGGAAACGCTGGAGGGTCTTGAAGGCTCCGACTTCACGATCGCCGAGGCGCCCGAGGATCTGACGACCGAACAGATCCTGCATCGTGTTGCGCGCGGCAGTTACGGTGCGACGGTGGCTGACGATATCCTGATCGAAGAGGTGTCTGCCTATCAGCCGAATCTCCATGCGGGGCTAGTCGTTGCCGAAGGACGACACCTCGCCTGGGGTGTCCGGCGCGAGAACACCGAGTTGCTGGCTGCCGTAAACGACTACGTCGGACATTACAATCCCGAGACCGATCGCAGCGACATCTTTGCCGGCGATTTGGAAGGAATCAGGGAGCGCAGAGTCTTGCGCGTGCTCACTCGGAACAACGCGGCCGCCTACTTCGTGTGGCATGGCGAGATCATGGGATTCGAGCACGACCTGGCCAAGGCGTTTGCTGACAGCTTGGGTGTCCAGGTCGAGTTCATCGTGGTCCCGACCAGGATTGGTATGCTGAGTTGGC
This sequence comes from Gemmatimonadota bacterium, assembly GCA_039584755.1. GTDB lineage: Bacteria > Gemmatimonadota > Gemmatimonadetes > Gemmatimonadales > GWC2-71-9. Next base: position 9,895 of record JBDGXD010000003.1, on the reverse strand, counting down.
TGCTGGAAGGTCGTGGCGATATGGTCGCAGCCGGGCTCACGGCCACTGCGGCTCGGGAGGAAGGCCCGGTGACCTTCTCGCGGCCGACTGCATGGGTCCGCGAGATCCTCGTTGCACGACCGGGCGATTCAACGCTGGCAACACCAGCTGATCTGGCGGGACGGACGCTCGTGGTGAGGCGTGCCAGTACCTACTGGAACACGGCGCAGCGGCTCGAGAGCGAAGGCATCGGTGTGAACATCGTTGCCGCAAACGAGGACATGGAGACCGAGGAGATTATCGCAGGGGTGGCCTCTGGCCAGTACGACCTGACGATCGCTGACAGCGATATGCTCGAGATCGAGTTGACGTGGCGCGACGATATCGTGGGTTTGTTCCCGGTGAGTGATTCAATGCCTCACGGTTGGATGGTGCGGGAGAGCAGCGTGGAGCTCAAGGCGGCGATGGATGCGTTTCTGCAGCAGATGTACCGCGGCTGGTATTACAACGTCACCCGCAAGAAATATTTCGGGAATGCCAGTGGGGTGCGAAGGCGGGCCACCGAACGCGTGTCGAGGAGTGGGGTTATCTCACCCTACGATGACATCGTACGTAGATACGCCGACAGATACGCGTTCGATTGGTTGATGGTCACATCACAGATGTTTCAGGAGAGCCGCTTCGATCCCGATGCGGAATCTTTCGCGGGTGCGGTGGGGTTGATGCAGATGCTGCCCAGCACAGCGCGAGGGTTCGGGTTCGACTCGTTGACCGTTCCAGAGCATAGCATAAAGGCGGGCACCTTCTACCTGCGGCGCCTCTACGGCATGACCGATGACGCCGCCACACCGGAAGATCGATTGTGGTTTGCCTTGGCATCGTACAACGCCGGGTACGGTCACGTGGGTGATGCTCGACGGCTGACTGCAGAGTTGGGTGGTGATCCCAACGTATGGTTCGGCGGTGTCGAGGACGTAATGCCACTGTTGGCTAAGCGCGAGTATCACAGCCGCACACGGTACGGCTACTGTCGTTGTCTCGAGCCTGTGCTGTACATCCGCCGCATTCGCGACCGGCGGGAAGCGTACTTTATAGAGCTCGAAAGTGCAGGGCGGTAAGGCCGCCGCTCACTTTTCCAGCCGCTGCCTCAGCTCCGCGAACCAGTTCACCACGACGGCGAGATTCGTCAGGACCTCGCCCCCCACGGGTTGCCGCACCATCAGGAAGCGCTCGCCATCCGGCGCGATATCGTAGCTGCGGCCGAACGGAATCGGGCCCACGAACGGTCCGTCGAACAGCTGTGTCACGCGGCCCGGCGTGAATGTCAGCCCGTCGGCAACTTCTACTGCGAACACCGCTATGCGCCCCTCAGGCGTCTGCTGCTGAAAGTACAGCTCGCGGCCGTTCGGGCTCCACAGAGGGGCCATCCCGTTTGCTGAGATCTGCCAGCGCCCCCGGCCTTCAGGGAAGTCGGTCACGAACACCCGGTCGCCCTGCGTGCCCGTTTCGGAGTAGGCGAGCCAGCGGCCATCGGGTGAGATCGCCGGGAATAGGGTTTCTTCCGGCCCGTCGAGAACGGCACGCGGACGCTGCCCGCTCTTCATGGGTAGCACCCAGATGTCGAAATCCCGACCGGCCCTTGGCAGAGCTTGTCCCGCCAGGCAGTTGCTATTAGCATTATCGACGATCGACTATCGATGATCGATAATACTTTGCCAATAGACCAGGCGGATCAATGAAGCACGACGATGCCCAGGCCTTCCTGCCGCTCACTCCGGCAACCTTCCATATACTCGCAACCCTCGCCGCCGGCCCGATGCACGGGTACGCGATCAAGCGCGAGGTGGAGGATCGCACCAACGGTGTGGTGCGGCTCGGTGCCGGTACCCTCTACACGGGTATCCAACGGATGGAGCGCGAGGGCTTGCTCGAGGAGTCGCCGCCGCCGCAAGAGAGCGGCCAGGAAGCCGGTTCCCGCTGGCGGTTCTACGAGATCACGGACCTCGGACGAGAGGTACTCGATCTGGAGGTGGTGCGCCTGGAAAACGATTTGGAGCTGGTGCGCGCTCGCATCCCGCGGGCACATGCCAGAGAGACTCCGTGACCGCGCCGGGTCGGTCGGAGAGTCGCGGCAGCATCGGGTTCAGAATCCTGCTGCTCGCCTACCCCAAGTCGCTGCGGCGGCAATGGGGTCCGGATATCGTGCGGTTCCTTGCCAAGCAGCGCCAGGAGCCGCGCTACAACCAGGGAGCGTTCGGTGCGATCCGGTTCTACAAGGACGTGTTAGGCGACATCCTGTCGAACGCGGTCAGGAACAACGCATCGTTCCTCTTGAGCCCGATCGGTGGAAGCAAACCACCACGCAAGCGCAACCGCAAACAGGGTGATAGGCCCGTACGCAGAGCCGGTTCTATTGATGCGTTCACACAGGACATCATCTACGCGAAGCGAGTATTGGTCCGGTCACCGCTGTTCACCCTCGCGGCCGTTGCTACACTTGCTGTCGGCATCGGCGCAAACGTGGCCATGTTCAGTGTACTTGATGCGGTACTCATCCGAGATCTCCCGTACCCGAGCGCCGAGCGATTGGTGTATGGTAGGGCGACGTTCGGTGACAGGGTCAACTCGGTTGTCTCCTATCCCGACTACATCGACTTCCGTGACCGCAGTGATGCGTTTGAGTCCTTGGCTCTCATCCGGTCCGGTCTGCAGTGGTTTCCCATTACGGGTCTGGCCGAAGCGGAGCGTGTGAGTGGCAACTGGATAACGGTCGACTTCTTTTCCGCCCTGGGTGTCGAGCCACAGCTGGGTAGGCAGTTCACGACTGATGAGGGGGAACCGGGTGCGCCCAATGTCACGCTGGTCAGTCACGGTTACTGGCAGCGTCGGTTTGGAGGGTCGACTGATGTCATCGGCCGGACCATCTCGGTGGAAGGATATCCCACCACGATCATAGGCGTGATGCCCGCCGATTACCGCTTCCGCTACGACACTGACATCTGGTTGCCGATACGCGACGGTTACATGGATACCGGTGGCAGATCGTCGCACAGCTGGCAGATCGTTGGCCGCCTGCGTCCGGATGTCTCCTTGGAACAGGCCCAGTCGCAAGTGAATGTCATCGCCAGCCAGCTGGCCGAAGCCTATCCCGAGACGCATGAGGACAAAGGTCTGCTTCTCACCAAACTGAGCGAGGCGCTGGTAGAGGGTTACCGCCCGGATCTGATTCTGCTAATGGCTGCCACCGGGCTGGTGTTGCTCATCGCTTGCGGCAATGTGGCAAACCTGCTGCTCGCACGAGGCTCGACCCGCCAGCTGGAGCTATCCGCCAGGGCTGCGCTGGGGGCATCGCGAACGAGACTGATCCGTCAGTTCATGACGGAGAGCCTGATTCTGGCGATCATCGCTGGGAGTCTTGGCACTGTGCTGGCTTTGTGGATACAGCGGCTCATCATCGTGTTCATGCCGCTGGACTCGCTAGGGATCGGTGCGATCGGCATGCCGCTGTCGATGCTCGGATTCGCCTTGGTGGCATCGTTCGCTACAGCGATCGTGTTTGGCGTCGGGCCAGCGCTGACAGCGTCTCAGGTGAATCCGGCCGCCACTTTGAGTAGCGGTAAGCGGACTTCTGCCCGTGGCCGTACCACGCGAATCCGCAGCGGGTTGGTGGTGCTACAGGTCGCGCTCACGGTTGTGCTCATTGCAGCGTCGGGACTGCTGCTCAGGAGCTTCGTGCAGCTGAAGGGCGTAGACGTCGGGTTCGCTACCGAGGACCTGCTGACTGCAAAGGTGCAGATCTCCTCTTCGGACTATGACAGTGAGGAGCGCACGCGATTCTACCGCACCCTGCTCCAGGACATTAAGGCGATCCCCGGTGTGGAAGCCGCGTCAGCCATCAGCCACATACCGGTCGTCCACCCATACATGGATTGGGCTGCCTGGGATTCCGACAACCCACCGCCAGATCCCAGCGGTAGGGTGGCCGTCTATTCGCGTACGGCGCTGCCAGGATACTTCACGACAATGGGTATTCCCGTACTCATGGGCCGCGACCATGAGTATGAAGATGCGGCAAACCCGCAACCATTGTTGGTGATCAATCAATCAGCCGCACGGCGACTGTTCCCGAATCAAGATCCAATCGGGCGCAGGGTGACCATCTATAACTTCGTGAGTGCTCCGGAAGGGTTGGAGATAATCGGTGTGGTTGGTGACGCGCGCATTACGTCGGTAGACCTGGCACCGGCGCCGCAGATGTACTTCAACCATGCCAGGTCTGCTTGGTCGTCGATGAATCTGGTAGTGCGAGCTTCGGGCAATCCGACGGCTCTCACACCGGGCATCCGGGCCGCGGTGCTACAGCTAGATAGCGACGTGCCGCTCTCGAACGTGGCCACCATGAACGATCTCCTGTCGGAGTCAATCGAGAGCAGTCGCGTGATGAGCGTTGCCATCGGGCTGTTTGGTGGAGTGGCATTGCTGTTGGCTGCAATTGGACTATACGGGGTACTCGCGTATTACGTCACCAGACGCACCCAGGAAATCGGCGTTCGCGTGGCGTTGGGGGCGACTGGCGCCGATGTGATGCGGTCGGTTGTCGGTCGCGGGCTCTTACTGGTTACCCTTGGCTTGGCAATAGGAATACCCGCATCGGCTGCCGTGACGCGCTTGTTGCGGGCGCAGTTGTACGAGGTCGCCCCAACCGATGCGGTCACCTATGCCGGCGTGATTGCGTTGCTGCTGGTAATCGGCGCCGTTGCATGCCTCGTTCCGGCCCGGAGGGCGGTGAAGATAGATCCGGTGGTTGCGCTCAGGGCAGAGTAGGGCGCCGCGACTACCGCAGAAGCCGGCGGCGCCAGGATCGACCCATCACCTCGCCGCAGGAATCACTCGCTCGACGACCGTGCGTAGGATCGTGTACCAGTGCATCTCGGCCTCGTCCCGTGTGAACCCGCTCGGCTGACACTGAGTCACGATTACCATTCGTGTCGCCGGGACTACCACGATGAATTGGCCACCGTACCCGTTGGCGAAGTAGAACTCGTAGGGAGCGCCCTCGCCGATCCACCAGAGGTAGCCGTACTCTGGGCCGAACGGACTGTAACCATCCGTGCTAAGGTACGCTTGCGTCGATCGCTGGACCCACAGTTCGGGTACAATCGGGTTTCCACCAATGCGACCGTGGTTGAGATATAGTTCTCCAAACTTCCACATGTCTGGCAACGAGATCTGAAGCCGCACACCGCCGAAGTTGTAGCCGCGGTTCCCACGCAACCACGTTCGCTCATCAATTCCGAGGGGTGCAAACAGATGCTCGGCGGCGAATTCATCGGCGTTCCTGCCGGTGGCTTCGGTGAGAACGACCGAAAGCAGGTGGGCCATCCCGTCACTGTAGGCGAATGTAGTTCCGGATACCGCGACTAGCGGTTTGTCGAGCACGAATTGCACATGGTCGTCTGACAGATACCAATTCGTGAAGTCACTGCCCAAACGACCTTGCCGCCACTCAAGTCCGGCCGACATCGTCAGCAAATGATGAATCGAGATGGCGGCTTTGTCGGGATCGAGGTGGTCCACCACGCCAGGGACGAGATACTCCCCAAGCGTGTCGTCAGTACTCTCGATGAAGCCCTTGGTGATTGCAATACCGATGAGCGCCGACGTGAAGCTCTTTGTGACCGAGCGAACGTCCATCGTGCTGTCGGGGCCTATTGCGTTGAAGTACTCCTCGAGGACAAGAACGCCGTTCCGCGCTACGAGGAAGCCACGCATTCCGTCAACCTGAGACAACAGAACGGCGGCGTCCGCCAGCTCCCAGCCATCGACGTTCTGGGCGTCGGCTACGGGGTAGGGAGACGTGTCGGTGGGTTCAGTTGAGCACGATGCCAGGAAGAAGCTGAGGCAGGTCGCGAGCACAACACGCTGCAATCGCGTGGAGCATAGAGTAGACCGGCGCCGTGGATACATGAACATGTCTCCGTAGTTCCTTATACAGTCGCAGACTTCAGATGTTGCGGTTGCGCCTTCATCTCGGACCCGCAGCGTGGCCACGGTGCCTGGTGGATCTAGTATTCTTGTTCGGTACCCCGCTTCCCAATAGAGGAAAGCCACGATGAGGAAAACCTCTACGTCTTTCAGGCTCTCGGTCGTTGCCCTTGTCATCCCCCTCCTGCTCTGCACAACCGCGCTCGGTTGCGGCTCACGCGATTCCCAGGAAGGTGGAGCCACCGCGCTTCACGAGGCCGCCAGAGATGGCGACATCGACCGTATCCGCGATCTTCTGGCCCGGGATGACGCGCTGCTCAGCGAGGCGGACGAGAATCTCCAGACCGCATTGCACCACGCGGTTGCGGCGGGTCAGTTGCAGGCCGCAGAAATCCTTCTGGAGTTAGGAGCCGACGTCGCGGCAACCGATGTGGAGGAGCGGACTCCCCTCCACTTGGCTGCGTACGCTGGGAATGCGGCCCTGACCCGGTTCCTGCTGGAGAACGGCGCCGATCCCATGGCAAGAGAGTTTCGTGGTCGTACGGCGCTGTTCCTGGCCACCAACTGGGGTGACGACCTGGAAACTGTGCGGCACCTGGTCGCCGCCGGAGCGGACGTGAATGACCGTACCGCTCGGGGCGAGGAGATTCTCTTCTCGACACTGTTCTACGGCAGGCCGGAGATCATCGACTTCTTGCTGGAAAGCGGCGCGCGCCTCCCCGAAGACGATGAGTCCATTGTGAGGGCGGCGTACGTGGCCGCCAGCAACGGACTGGAAGGTGTATTCGATCTGGCTGTGGAACTCGCCGGAGAAAGAGGTCTGGAGTGGTGGGACGAGGACACCTTCCACGCGGTAGCTCGGGGTGGATCCACAGCCATCGCCGAAGTGGTGGTGGCCCGAGGAGTCGAGCTCGACCAGGAGAACCTCTACGGTGTCACCCCGCTCCACATCGCGGCGGAGCACGGGCGCACGGAGTTGGCCGAGTGGCTGCTGCAACGGGGCGCCAGGATCGACCGGCCCACTCGGCAGGGCAAGACCGCCTTTCACGTTGCTCGGGAGAATGAACACGGTGAGACCGCCACTCGGTTTGTCTCGCTGGGCGCCTCTCAGGATCCGCCTCGCTTCCCGGAGATCAGAGGCCCCTACCTGGGTCAGCCCGAGCCGGGAGCTAGTCCCCGGCGCTTCGCCCCGGGGATCGTCTCGGGGCATGGCTTCAATTCGGAGCACAGTCCGGCGGTGTTTTCGCCCGACGGGAACGAGGTGTACTGGACGGAGAAGTTCCGAGGCCCGATCCTCACCATGCGGCAGGAGAACGGCGTTTGGACCGCGCCTGGTCCCGCACCCTTCAGCTCGGAAGAGGGAGACGGCGAGCCCATCTTCACTCCCGACGGCCAGCGGCTCTACTTCCTCTCCCTGCGGCCGCTCGAGCCGAGCGGATCTGCGGGAAAGGAGAATATCTGGTTCGTGGAACGGACCCCAGCAGGCTGGTCCGATCCACTGCCGGTCTCGCACCTGGTCAACGACTTCGACCAGCATTGGCTAGTCTCGGTGTCGTCTGACGAAACCCTCTACTTCTCCTCGGTCCGGGACGGAGGCATGGGGGGGAGAGACATCTACCGCTCACGCTTCGTGGATGGAAGCCATCAAGAGCCGGAGAATCTGGGGGAGGTGATAAACAGCGCCGGGGACGAGCACACCCCGTTCATCGCCCCCGACGAGAGTTACCTGATCTTCACTTCAACAGGCCATGGTGGGACGGAGCTCGATTTCCAATTCTTTGTCAGCTACCGCAGCCCGGACGGCTCCTGGACTAGTCCGGCGGCGCTCGGCGGGCAGATAGCGGACGTGGAGTTCAGTCTCTGCCCCGCCGTCACTCCCGACGGCAGGTTCATGTTCTTCATCGGAGAGGGAGACATATGGTGGGTGAGCGCCCACTTCATCGAGACGATGCGTCCGGAGGATCCGACCGAGTAGGGCCGCGGATTAGCGCGAACGGGAGCGGACGTGCGCGGCAGAGAGGATCGGCCGCGGTGGACAGCCCGATGGCCGAGCTGCATACTCGAGTGTGAGCACCCTTTCCTGAACGGCGTCACACTTCGTTCGAGCGCGCTGCTCCACACTTCCAACGCGGCCGCGCGCGCCTAGATTCTCTTTTACCCAGAATCGCGGATGAGATGTGATGAATCGTTCCTCCCTGTTCCTGCTGACACTGCCGCTCCTAGCTTTCGGGAGCATTAGTGTCGTTGTTCCGGGCCCTGCGTCTCTTGCCCAAGAGCCAACCCGTGAGTCGTCGGACCTGAACGCGGTGCCCCTGCCCCTACTGCCCCGTCTGCCATCTCTGCCTCCACTCACCCTCACCCAGGACGTCGACTACATGGATCGCTTTCGCGTGTTCACGGGCGAGGGTGAGCCTGCGTCGTTGGCAGATGTCATGCGAGCCATGGCTGACGTGGAGGTGGTGCTGGTGGGAGAGTCACACACCGACCCGGTCGGCCACTGGATCCAGGCCGAGTTGTTGCGCGGGGCGCTGGCGTCGGCCGAAGCTTCGGAGGGTTCTGGCGTTATTCGTCCCGTTGCTCTCTCGTTGGAGATGTTCGAACGTGACGTGCAGGGCATCGTAGACGAGTACCTGCAGGGCTTGATCACGGAGCAACAGTTCAAGGCCAGCACTCGCCCGTGGAAATTCTACGACGCCGACTACCGGGTGATGGTTGAGCTGGCGAAGGAGGCTGGGAGCCCGGTCATCGCCGCCAACGCACCACGTCGCTACGTGAACAGAGTCACCCGGCTGGGCCGGGATGCGCTCGACGAACTGCCGGCGTACGGACTGAGCTTGTTGCCGCCACTGCCTTATCCCGAACCGAGCGATACGTACCGGGCGGAATGGCTCGCTCTCATGGCCGAGATGCCGATGGAACGGCAGTGCATACCGCCGGGGGGTGAGGTGTCAGCGCACGGTGATTCGGTCGGCGCGCACGTTGCCGAGCAGCCGAGCCACCCTGTCGCCGAGGCTCCACCGGCCCAGCCACCTGCACACATGGGCTCATTCATGGAGAACGGTGTTCAGGCCCAGGCTCTGTGGGACGCTTCCATGGCTCATGCGATCAGCACGCACCTGGATACGACTCCGGGGGCTCTGGTGCTGCACATGGTGGGTGGTTTCCACGTGGAGAACTTCACGGGCATTCCCGAGAAGGTTCAGCACTATCGACCGGGAACGCGCAGTCTGGTGGTGTCCATGGACAATGTCGCCGACTTCCGAATTTTCGACCCAGCCGAACATGCCGGCCGGGGTGACTTCGTGATCCTCACCGACAAGAATCTCGATTTGGAGTACGCGCGGTATTGCGTGATGGGGGAGGGTTAGGGGAGCGCCTCCGCTTTGTCAGTCCCGCGCTGAGAGCGCGGCTCGGCAAAGAATTGCGTCCTGAAGGGCGCGTTACTCACCCCGGGCGATCACCAATGAATCTCCACCACGTCACCCTCTTCCAGAACGTGCGCCTCCTTCACCGACTGACCGTCGAACGCGCTGGGTCCCCAGAGGCGGGCGAACTTCAGTCCCTCCGCGATGTCCTTGTGGATCACCCGGGCCAGATCGCCTACGGTGGAGCCACGGCGTAGCGTAAACGGTTTACCGAGATCCGCGTCTTTGCCGGGCTCCTTGGTGTAGATCCGCATGATGTCGAGCGCTTCGAAGGTGCGTTTGCCCAGTTGCTTGAGTCCTGTTGCGGTCAGGGTGGAGACCGGGACAGTCGGCCACGAAGTCTCGAGCAACTCCTGCAGCGCCTCCAAGTCGCCGTCGGCGCCATCACGGTCCATGCCGGTCACTACTAGTAGTGTTCCTTTATAGCGCCAACCCGGTCTGGTTTTGGCCGGGGCGGCGGTATTCGCTGGGTGGAGCCCCACGGCCTTTCCATCCAGCAGCTCCAA
>JBDGXD010000002.1:0-95940 GCA_039584755.1 Gemmatimonadota bacterium | reverse complement strand
GGAGCGAGGAACTACTCCCAATGTGATTCCATGCTGATCGGCGACAAATGCGGTGCCCACACGTTCCCGTACATCGACGTACGCAATAGTTCGGCGATCATGGAACACGAGGCCACCACGTCGAAGATCGGGGAGGACCAGATCTTCTACTGTCAGCAACGCGGACTCTCTGCCGAAGACGCCGTCTCCATGATCGTAAACGGCTTCTGCAAAGAGGTGTTCCGCGAGCTGCCCATGGAGTTTGCCGTCGAGGCGCAGAACCTGTTGGGGATCAGTCTCGAGGGGAGCGTCGGTTAGAGACCTGCGGGTAGTCAGAACGATAGGTGAAAGAATTGAGAATCAAGGATAGAGCAATGTTGGATATAAAGAACCTGCACGCAGCGGTGGATGGAGTCGAGATCCTCAAGGGAATCGACCTAGCGATCAACGCCGGTGAAGTGCACGCAATCATGGGCCCGAACGGCTCGGGAAAAAGCACGTTGGCCCAGGTATTGGCGGGGCATCCTGCTTACGAGGTGACCGAGGGCAGTGTTACCTACGAGGGCCGCAACCTGCTCGAGCTAGAGCCGGAAGAGCGCGCCTGTGCCGGTCTTTTCCTGGCGTTCCAGTATCCGGTCGAGATCCACGGCATCACCAATGCCTATTTTCTGCGCGCGGCTGTGAACTCCAAGCGCAGGTGCCAGGGTCTCGAGGAACTCGACCCGATCGATTTCATGGATGTGCTTGAGGAGAAGCTCGACGCGATCGGTTGGACGGACAGCTTGATGGAGCGTCCGGTGAACCACGGTTTTTCGGGTGGCGAGAAGAAGCGCAACGAGGTGCTGCAGATGGCGGTGCTCGAGCCCAAGTTGGCCGTCCTCGACGAAACGGACTCGGGTCTCGACATCGACGCTCTCAAGGCGGTGGCCGAGGCGGTGAACAAACTGCACAGTCCGGAGAATGCGAGTTTGGTGGTCACTCACTATCAGCGGTTGCTCGAATTCATCGTGCCTGACTTCGTGCACGTGCTGGCGCGCGGGCGCATCGCGAAATCCGGCGGCAAGGAGCTGGCCCTGGAACTCGAGTCCAAGGGCTACGATTGGATCAAGCAACCCGCCGGGGTCTGAGGCCGACCGATGACCAAAGCGTTAGAGGTAAGAGACGAGTACGTAGCCGACTATGAGGCGTTCTCCGGTAACGGTGGCTCGGGGGTGCCGCAGTGGTTCGAGCACCTGCGGCGCGAGGCGATCCAGCAGTTCAGCACTGCGGGGTTCCCCAATTCCCGCGACGAGCGGTGGCGCTTCACCAGTGTCGCGCACCTGACGGACACGAAGTTTGCGTTAGCCAATGGCGAACGGCCCACGCTCTCGCTGGGAGAGGTCAAACAACACATCCTCGAGGCTGGTAAGGACCAGTGCCTGGTCTTTGTGAATGGCAGACACTCGAAGGAACTTTCGTCTACCGATGGTTTCCCGGATGGAGTGGTGGCAGGAAGTCTGCGCGACGTTGCCAATAGTGGCTCAAAGAGAGTCGAACGTCATCTGGCAAAGTATGCCACGACAGACAACCCATTCACCGCACTCAGTACTGCCTTCATGTCCGACGGTGCTTTCCTGTACGTACCACAGGATGTGATACTGGGTGAACCGATCCAGCTTCTTTTCCTGACTGCAAGTGCGGGTCGTCCGGTGGTGTCCCATCCACGCAATCTCATCGTGGTCGGCCGAAACGCGGCAGCTTCCGTCGTTGAGACCCATCTTGGTCTCGTGGACGGAACCTACTGGACCAATGCCGTTACAGAGGCAGTGGTACAGGAGAACGCTCGGTTACATCTCTATCGGGTTCAGCGAGAGGGTGCACGGGCGAGTCACACCGCCACGACCCAATCGCACCAGAGACGTGACAGCAACTTCGCGCTGACCACGATAGAGATCGGCGGTGCCTTGTCGCGCCACGACATCAACGCAGTGCTTGCTGGTCAGGGAGCCGAATGCAGTCTCTACGGCCTCACGCAGATCCAGGGCAAGCAGCACGTGGACCATCATACGACCATCGAGCACGCACGGCCGCATTGCAAAAGCTGGGAGTTCTTTAACGGGATCTACGATGACAAATCACGTGGCGTATTCACCGGGCGGATCCTGGTGCATCCGGGTGCCCAGCAGACGGATTCCAAGCAGACCAACAACAACTTGTTGTTATCCAAGGGAGCCCGTGCTGACAGCCAACCGCAGTTGGAGATCTACGCTGACGATGTGAAGTGTACGCACGGTGCAACGTTGGGCCCAATTGACGAGAAGGCGCTGTTCTATATGCAAACCCGTGGAATCGAGGCCGAGGTTGCTCGCAACCTGCTCACGTACGGCTTCGGTGTGGAGATTCTTAACGAGATCGAGATCGCCGAGCTGAGAGAGCAGCTCGACCAGTTGGTACATGCAAGACTAGATGATGGTGCGGAACGACGACGTGCGGTCAGGTGACGACGATGCAGACAGAGACTGAGCCGGACAGCGCAACCGGAACGATCGATATCGAGCGGGTCAGGCAGGACTTTCCGGTGCTCGGTCAGGAGGTGCGTGGCAAACCGCTAACCTATCTAGACAACGCAGCCACGAGCCAGAAACCCATTCAGGTCATCGAGGCCCTATCGCGATACTACGGCTATCAGAACGCCAACATTCATAGAGGTGTCTACTTCCTCAGCGAGCAGGCCACGGCGGCCTACGAGGCTGCGCGGGTCAAGGCGCAGCGGTTCCTCAATGCCGCCAATCCCGCCGAGGTGGTGTTCGTCAGAGGGACCACGGAAGCCGTCAACTTGGTGGCGAGTAGCTACGGGAGGTTGCTGCTCCAACCCGGTGACGAGGTGGTGATCTCCGCAATGGAGCATCACTCCAATATCGTACCGTGGCAGATGCTGTGTGAATCGGTTGGTGCCAATCTGCGCGTTGCTCCGATTGACACATCGGGGACGCTGATCGTGCCGGAGTACGAGAAACTACTGGGCCCACGGACAAGGATCGTTGCCTTGGTCCACGTGTCGAATTCATTGGGCACGATCAACGACGTGAAGCACTTAGTGGGGCTCGCAAAGGACAAATCAGCCGTCGTGCTGATCGACGGTGCGCAGGCAGCCCCGCACATGCCCATAGACGTGCAGGACATCGGTTGTGATTTCTACACCGCGTCCGGCCACAAGATGTATGGGCCGACCGGGATAGGCGTATTGTACGGCCGCTTGGAGCTATTGGAGGCAATGCCGCCGTACCAGGGTGGTGGGGAGATGATCCGGTCGGTCACGTTTGAGAAGACGACCTATGCTCCACCGCCGGCGAAATTCGAAGCTGGAACTCCCCATATTGCCGGCGCAATCGGTATGGGGGTCGCTATCGACTATCTGGAGCAGCTCGGCTGGGACTTCGTTCACGAACAGGAGAGGGTACTCCTCGAATACGCTCTCGAGCGACTTCCCACGGTGCCTGGGTTGAAGATCATTGGATCGGCCGATTCTAGAGCTAGTGTGGTATCGTTCACCGTAGATGGAATCCACGCTCACGACATAGGTACTATCGTCGACCAGGAAGGCGTTGCGATCCGCACCGGTCACCACTGCACCCAACCGGTAATGGACTTCTTCGGCGTACCGGCGACAGCGCGAGCATCGTTCGCGTTTTACAATACGGTTGAGGAAGTCGACGCGCTGACCGACGCGCTAATGGAGGCACGTGAGGTGTTTGGCGCATAATGGAAATGAGAGATCTATACCAACAGGTCATCCTCGATCACAACAGGAGCCCCCGCAATTTCCGCGAGATCGAGGATGCCGATCACGTGGCACATGGCGACAATCCACTGTGTGGTGACAAGATCAGGGTGTACGTGAAGCTGAATGGTGACATGATTGAAGACATTAGCTTTCACGGGTCAGGTTGTGCCATATCGCAGTCGTCGGCGTCATTGATGACGGCCGCGGTCATGGGCAAATCAATTGCCGAGGCCGAGGAGATGTTCCACAAGTTTCACGCAATGGTAACTGCTGAATCCGACCAGCCGGCTAGTCGCAAAGAGCTAGGCAAGCTTGCGGCATTTGCCGGTGTGCGCGAGTTTCCTGCCCGAGTGAAATGTGCCAACCTGGCATGGCACACACTGCACGCCGCCCTCAAAGAACAGGCCGAGCCGGTTTCGACCGAGTGAGTGCCGCTCGATGGGCCGGTGACTAACGACTAGCACAAATAGGACGGGTGATGATGGACGCTGGCTTCGAATGCGTCGCCTCGGTGGATGAACTAGCTGAAGGGGTGCCTCTGAGTGTCGACCTCTCCAACGACGACCAAATATGTGTAGTCAAGCTTGGCGCAGAAGTCTACGCGGTCTCGAACATGTGTTCGCATGCTGATTTTCCGTTGTCAGATGGGGAGATGGTGGATGATTTCGTGCTGGAGTGTGGCTTACATGGAGCGCAGTTCGATGTGCGTGATGGCAGTGCGTTAGAACTACCTGCGACTGAACCGGTTGGGTGCTACGACGTCAAGATCGTGGATGGGGTAGTGTGGGGCAAAGCACACACCGGCGTTTGACGCTATCAGTAAGTAGTATTTGCACCCATTCGTTTACACTGCTTTGCGACTGCCGCTAACTCCCGCTTGTCTATCTGAGCCACGACTGCACGAGCTGCCCCATGCTCCGTCCACGTTGCCACATTGAAGCCCCTGCTTGAGGTGGTACGGACTCGGTCGCTCATGACTGCCGCTCCCATAACATCGGTGCCGGGCATGGCGAAATAGGTGAGTTCCTTGCCGCGGAGCCAGTAGGTCACAGCGACTGCCTGGACGCCATTCATGGTGGCAACGCGGGCACCCATGAGCGAAGCGTTGGTTATCTGAGGGACTTCAACGTGGCGTCCGACACGCGACTCCAGCCATTGTCCAAGAGCCACCGGATCAGAGTTGGTCATGCTGCCACTGTCCGAAAGGCCGACCAAGGCCTGGTCCACCAACGGCGAAGCCACGCTCCTTGGACTGCGTGCGATGTTAACGGCGAACAGTATCGCAGCTGCTGCCGCTGCCAACGTGATCCAGCGGAAGCCGGGCACTAGCGGGCGGGAAGTAGCCCGGATCGGAACCACATTGGTCTCTTCGACCTTGAATGCCGCCAGAATTCCCGCCCGCAGGTATGGGGGCGCCTCGATTGCGTTCAGGGAATGCAGGCGATTCGAGAGTTTCACGACTACTACCGTTCCGACTTGCCGATCTGTTATTCGATCGGCCGTCTCAATTGTGTTGATGTGGCTTGGAATTCTTAACCCGCTATACTTAACGGCGCACAGTCCTGCGTAGTTCCCCTGATCAAAACTTGATTGCCAGTCGCGGGGTCCGCCTATGCCCAACCAGTTGGCTGTAGATCTCAGTGGTGTCACAAAACGGTTCGCTGGTCACACGGCCGTACGAGAGCTGAACCTTGCGATTCCGACTGGGTCTGTCTACGGATTGCTGGGACCGAACGGTGCTGGCAAGACCACCACCATCCGGATGATCATGGACATCATCGCTCCTGACTCGGGTCAGATCCGTTTGTTTGGGGATGCCAGGAGAGGCAGGGAGATGAGTCACCGAATTGGGTATTTGCCTGAGGAACGGGGCCTGTATCGCAAGATGAAGGTGATTGACATGCTGATATTCCTCGCCCAGATAAAAGCTGTCGACGGGCGGCAGGCGAAGAGGAATGCCATGAGGTGGCTGGAGCGGCTGGGCTTGAGTGACTGGGTGGACAAGAAGATTGACGATCTTTCCAAGGGCATGCAGCAGAAAGTGCAATTCATCTCAACGCTACAGCACGAGCCGGAACTGGTGATCCTAGACGAACCATTTGCGGGCCTCGATCCAGTCAATACGCAAGTAATGAAAGACGTCGTCGTGGACCTAAGACGGAGGGGCACGACGACTTTGTTTTCTACCCACATCATGGAACAAGCGGAAAAGCTGTGTGACTCAGTATGCATAATTGCTCGTGGTGAGAAGGTGGTCGACGGTGCCTTGAGTGAAGTGAAGAGAGAACACGGTGGTGATCACGTTATTGTCGCCGTAGAGAAAGGCGTCGCATCGATCGATGGCTTGCTTGGTGATCGCTCGCTCGTGTCTAGGGCTGACAGCTACGGACAGTATGCAGAACTCGAACTAGCTCATGGTGCCGATGCTCAGCGACTGCTGCAACTGCTGGTTCAGTCTGGGGCAGCTGTGACGCGCTTCGAGATTGCCGAACCTACGTTGAACAAGATCTTCATCGACCTGGTGGGTCCCAAAGCAGCCACGGCTGCAGCGGACGGGAAGGTGGACAATGCGTAAGATCTGGGTGGTGATCCGACGTGAATTTGTGGCGAGGGTGAAAACCAAGTGGTTTGTAGTGTCCACCGTAATGGGGCCAGTCTTGATGGCGCTGATGGTGCTGTTGCCGATGTTCATGGCCACGAGTGGAGGCGGTAGCCGCTCTGTGGTTGTGCTGGATGGTACGTCAACAGCGTTCGGGGACCGATTGACCGGTATGCTAAACGAGTCCGGGCCGGTCGCCGCGTCGCGCATAGTGGTTGACCTGGCTGGGCTGGAGGCGAGGGCTGACTCGCTGGCGGAAGTGGTGGGTCGAAAGGAAATCGACGGCTTTCTGATCGTGACAGATGGGACAGTCGAAGATGGCCACGCGGAGTATCGAGGATCTAATGCATCCTCGCAAGTGGACATCGCGATCCTACAGCGGATCACTCGTGAGGCTGTGTTAACAGAGCGGCTCGATCAAGTCGGTGTCGATCCTCGACTGGTGGCGCAGGCGACTATTCCTCTCGAGATGCGGACGGTGACGATCCGGGGGGGTGAGGCAACGGAACAATCGGGAGAAGCGACATTCTTTCTGGCGTACTTCATGTGGTTCCTGTTGTACACTGCGATCCTCATGTATGGCATGCAGGTGCTCGGAGCTGTGGTAGAGGAGAAGACTACGCGCATAGTCGAGGTTCTTGTGTCAAGCCTGAGGCCCTTCGAGCTGTTGGCCGGCAAGATCCTCGGTGTTGGGACGGTTGGGTTGTTTCAACTGACAATCTGGGCTGTGACGGCCCGCCTACTGCTTACGCAGCGGCAAGCGTTGGCGGAGTTGTTTGGCATACCACAATCTGGCGTTGCAATCCAACTACCAGAGATTCCAATCGCTACGATCGGTGTGTTACTCACCTATTTTGTGCTTGGGTTTTTTCTTTACGCAGGAATGTTCGCTGCGGTGGCGGCTACAGCAAGCTCGGACGTAGAAGCGCGGCAGGCGCAAACGCCAGTGATGATGCTTCTGGTGATCCCTGCAATTGTGTCACTCATGGCCATGATCACAGAGCCGGACGGTAGCCTGTTCGTCGCTCTCACTCTCATCCCGATCAGCTCACCGATCGCAATGCCGGGCCGATGGGTCGTTTCTGATGTGCCTCCCACAGATCTAGTCGTCTCAGTCGTGCTCCTGGTCCTTGGTCTGGTATTCGTGACTTGGATTGCGGGCAGGGTTTACCGTGTTGGGATCTTGATGTACGGCAAGAGGCCTAGCCCCAAGGAGATGTGGAGGTGGGTGAGGGCGGGGTAGCCACGCAGTGGTTGGGGCGGTCACAAAGCAGGGTGCGTTGTCCTCAGTTGCCCAACAGCTGGTCACCTAATGGTCTGGTGCTTGTGTCCATAGTCCCTTGATTGCCGGGTCGACGTAGCGAACGTACTCCGTTGCCAAGCGGATGTGCTTCGTTTCTGCTTGACTTCACACCGGTGCATGGCAGTACTGTCGGAACTGGGCAACTCAGCTATTGGGCGACTATCTTTCCCGCCCATGTCTCCAACCTATGACGTCTTGGTGATCGGCGCCGGCCACGCCGGATCGGAAGCTGCATGTGCGGCGGCACGATTAGGACGGCGCGTGCTGCTCGTGACATCGAGCCTCGAGACGATTGGGCAGATGTCCTGCAATCCGGCTATTGGTGGGATTGCGAAGGGGACTGTGGTGCGGGAGATCGACGCACTGGGAGGCATCATGGGCTGTGCAGCAGACCGTTCGGCCATTCAGTTCCGCATGCTCAATCGATCCAAGGGCCCTGCGGTTTGGGCGCCACGGGCCCAGTGCGATCGCGGTCTATACCGCCGCGCCGTTCGTGCGCTGCTGGAGGAGCACCCCAGTCTGGAGATCAATCAAGGCACTGTCGCGACACTATTGTTAGATGGTGATCGGGTGCATGGAGCAGTCACCACGGATGGACGCAGACTGGAGGCGCGGACCGTGGTGCTTACAGCCGGGACCTTCCTGAGGGGTACGATTCACATGGGAACCGAGACTCGGATATCGGCTGGCCGGGCGGGTGACCCGGCCGCGGTGGATATTGCCGAGCAGCTCGAGGCACTGGGGTTCCTGGTGGATCGTTTCAAGACGGGCACACCTCCGAGGGTGGATGGTCGCTCGGTCGACTACGACAAGCTGGTACGGCAGGATGGGGAGGAGGCGACACGCCGATTCGCGCAGTACAGGGTTGAGGAGTTTCCCGACCAGAGCCCTTGCTGGATTACCTGGACGGGAGTGGCGCTGCGAGAGATCATCGAGCGGCACATTCACGAGTCTGCTTTGTACGGAGGTGCAATTGCAGGGCGGGGCCCGAGGTACTGTCCTTCAATCGAGGACAAGATAGTGCGATTCCCGGATGCGGAGCGCCACCAAATCTTCTTGGAGCCGGAGGGATTCGACACCTCAGAACTCTATGTTAACGGGCTCTCGACCTCACTACCAGCCGACGTTCAGCTTGAATTCGTCCATGCGGTACCAGGACTCGAGCACGCCAAGCTCACCCGCTGTGGTTACGCCATAGAGTACGATTACTACCCGCCCGAACAACTGACTCCGTGGCTTGAAGTGAAGGCCATCGAGGGTCTCTTCTTCGCCGGGCAGATCAATGGGACCACGGGCTACGAGGAAGCGGGCGGTCAGGGTCTGATGGCTGGGATCAACGCGGCGCGGCGTGTCCAAGGTGAGGAGCCAGTGGTGATGGGGAGGGAGGATAGCTATGTGGGCGTGTTGATAGATGATCTGGTCACCCGCGGCGTTGATGAACCGTATCGCCTGTTCACTTCGCGTGCCGAATTCAGATTGATGCTGCGGCAGGATAACGCCCTCAAACGACTGGGACCCTTGGCACGGGCGCTGGGGATGCTCAAAGATTGGGAGTTGGAGGTGCTTGAGAACCGCATGAATGAGGAAGAGAGTCTGTTAGATTTTTCTCATGAGGTTGCGTTGACACCGGCTGAGGCCAACCGAGTACTCGACGAGGTTGACGAGTCGCCCATCGCGTCGTCCCAGAAGGTGGCTGAGTTGACGCGTCGACCGCGGGTGTCACTTCGGCGCCTGGCCGAAGCGACGCAAGGTCCGGTTCCCAGCGCGACGGATGATGTCTGGACGACAGTGGAGATCGAACTCAAGTACGCAGGGTACCTCGAGCGCGAACGCCAGGCGATTGAGAAGCTGCAGGCCTTGGCGGACTTTGTTCTCCCACGGGATCTGCCCTACCTGGCGTTGGCCAGCCTCAGTACCGAGGCCCGTCAAAAACTCGACCGCGTGCGGCCGGAATCCCTCGCCCAGGCGGGACGCATACCAGGAGTGTCTCCGGCCGATCTCCAGAACCTCGTCCTCGAAGTGTCGCGGCGGAGACTCGAGGTGGCATGATCGACCTGTTTCACGTGAAACAGGCTTGCGACGGGGCATTTAGTTTCACGTGAAACACCGGTCACAAATCTGATTCCTTTACCGCTACACCATCCACCTATATATTCCTGCCGCGGACTCCTGGCATCTTCGTTCTGTCGGTCTCAGAGTTCTAACTGATTGCCGTGTAAGGATTTATGCTGATGGGTAAGGTCGTCGCGATTGCCAATCAAAAAGGTGGAGTGGGAAAGACAACCACGGCAGTGAACCTTGCTGCATCGCTGGCGGCCGCCGAGCAATCGACGCTGTTGGTAGATGCCGATCCCCAGGCGAATGCGACCAGCGGTGTAGGCCTAGACAAGACGGAAGTTGAGGTGTCGCTGTACGACGTGATCATGAGTGGCGAACCGATCAGCGAGATAGTTCATGAGGGCGTGGGTCTGCCGACGCTCAGCGTCGCTCCGTCGAATCAGGATCTGGTCGGTGCGGAAATCGAACTCGTGAACCGGCCGCGCAGGGAATCGATTCTAAGGAAGGCACTCGAGCCCGTGCGTGACAACTACGATTTCATTCTCATAGACTGTCCTCCGTCGCTAGGACTGCTCACATTGAACATGCTTGCGGCTGCGGATTCGGTGATCATTCCGATTCAGTGCGAGTATTATGCCCTCGAGGGGCTCTCGCAATTGCTCAACACGATCAACCTCGTGCAGCGCAACTTCAACTCGGATCTAGCCATCGAGGGTGTGCTGCTCACGATGTATGATGCCCGGCTCAACCTCTCCAAGCAGGTTGGGGTCGAGGCTCGGGAATACTTCGGTGCCAGTGTCTACCGCACCGCAATCCCTCGAAACGTCAGGCTCGCGGAAGCTCCCAGTTTTGGGAAGCCGATCATTCTCTACGACGTCCGTTCCATCGGTGCAAAGAGCTACCTCGCACTGGCGCAGGAGTTGGTGGCCCGCGCAGGTGAGCAGGCGGAATTGCCGAACGACATGAGTCCGACAAGGCAGGCTCTCATATGACTGCGGCAAACAGGCGCCGACTCGGACGTGGCCTCGAGGCACTGCTCGGTCCGACCACAACTGCCGAGGCGGACGAATCCGGAGATCTCAGACGAGTTCCCCTCGCCAAGATTCGTCCCAATCCCTTCCAGCCGCGCAATGCGTTCGACAAGCAAGCCATCACGGAGCTGGCCAGCTCAATGCGCTCAGCAGGTCTACTGCAGCCGATTGTACTCCGGCCAGCGGAGGCCGGTGAGTACGAACTCATCGCAGGCGAACGCCGCTGGCGAGCCGCTCAGCAATTGAATTGGAGTGAAATAGGCGCCGTCGTGCGCGACGTCGACGACCGGACCCTGCTGACGCTAGCACTGGTTGAGAACCTGCAACGCGATGCTCTATCTCCGCTGGACGAAGCCAACGGCTACCGCCGTCTGGTGGAGGATTTCCAGGTGACCCAAAGCGAGGTGGCCGAACTCGTGGGCCGAGATCGGTCTACGGTGGCAAACGCGCTGCGATTGCTCAGACTCCCTCAATCGGTGCAACAGATGCTTCACAGTGGAGAGCTCGCTGTCGGCCACGCCCGTGCACTGCTGCAACTGACGGATCAAGCTGCAGTCGAACACCTGGCGCGGCTCACCGTCAAGAACGGGCTGTCTGTCAGAGAGGTCGAAACGCGGACTCGCGGAGCCAAGGCCCCGCGGAGAAGGCCTCGTGCCACCAAAGGTGGTGCAAAGCAGTCGCCTCAGGCGCGGCGCATTGAGGATACCTTGCGACGTTATCTGCAGACTGATGTGAACCTCAACCAACCGGGACGGGCAGGTGGCCGCCTCACGATCGCCTTCTACTCAGAAGACGATCTCGCCCGCATCCTAGAGAGAATCCTAGGAAAGCCATTCGACGGATGACAGGCAAGCGACGTAGTGCAACAATCATCGTTCACAAGGAGGGCGAGCTAGACTCAAAGTCACTTCGTCTGCCCCTGTGGTTGTTGCGCGCGGGAATTGTGTCGGCGACGCTCCTGGCGATCGTCATTGTTGCAGCGGCTGCGTTGTACGCACCGATTGCCAGAACTGCAGCGCAGGTTCCCAGCCTCAAGGGGGAGGTAGAGCGCCTCGCGGCGGAGAACCAACAGGTCCGGGAGCTGGCTTCTAGGCTGGAACACGCCGAGGCGCGCTACGCGCAGCTGCGGGGTATGCTAGGTGGTGACGTCGTCCCCGAGTTGCAGCGCCCCGAAGCAAGCGTGCCCAGTGCGCCGGCGATA
Organism: Gemmatimonadota bacterium; assembly: GCA_039584755.1. Lineage (GTDB taxonomy): Bacteria > Gemmatimonadota > Gemmatimonadetes > Gemmatimonadales > GWC2-71-9. The sequence goes on along the minus strand of JBDGXD010000002.1, from coordinate 84,006 downwards.
ACGGCTCGATCCCCCAACGCAACGGCTTGTTACGAAACAGGAACCTCGGTCCCGAGTCATTGGCCATTGGATCAGCCCGGAGTCATCACTCGAGGGCCAGTTGGGGTGGGTGGTGATGCTGAGGCCCACGTAGGCCTGGATATCGCCGTGGCCAAGGGGACACCCATCAGAGCCGCCGGCGGCGGCGTCGTTAGAAGCGCAGGACGGGATCTGGAGTATGGCCTCTATATCAGGCTAGAACACAGTGACGGTTACCTCAGCATGTATGGCCACGCCTCCCTGCTGCTGGTGACCCGTGGTGATTCGGTGAATGCAGGCCAGGTGATTGGGCTTTCCGGATCGACCGGACGTTCGACCGCTCCCCACCTGCATTTTGAGGTGCATAAGGACGGTCAGCCAATCGACCCAAGGGTACAAGTGACAAGGGAGTGCAACAGTGGCAATATTCTCGTCGGGGGAGAGTGACAGCATGGCGGAAACTCAAGGACGCGGCCAGGGGCGTGAGACCACCCTATCCATTGTGGCACCGGACCTGACCGTAATCGGCGAGCTGAAGACAGAGGGTGTCGTCAAGATCGATGGTCTGGTGGAGGGTAACGTACAGGCTGCCCGCCAGGTTCTGATCTCCAAGGGAGGAGCTGTCAAGGGTGATGTGATCACCAAGGAGGCCATCGTCGGCGGGCGGGTGGCCGGGTCCATTCAGGCAACCGAGCGGGTTGAGGTCCAGAATACCGCCACGGTCGAAGGTGATATTGTGACCCAGCGGATTCTCGTGCACGAAGGTGGTGAGGTAAACGGTAACGTCAAAATGGGCAATGCTACGCCATCCAGCACCACACCGAAATCGGGCTGAACTTTAAAGAAGAGCCTTACGGTCCGCAGCCATCCTGTCGAGACATCGGATTTCCACACCCTCATGTGAATTGAGTGCCATTGTCTGTAAATTATTTGTAAACATAATGTTACGAGCGCTGTGCTGGCCCAGAATGTGGAATCTGCTGTCGCCTTACCATGCTTATGATGTCTTGATGCTGTCGTTTACTGGGTTCCGGATGCCGCTCGAACGTCTTCCTCCGGATGCATGATGACCACTGATCTAACGCAACTAACCAGATACCTCGATGGCTATCTCCGCATTGCCGACGTCGTCGACGATCCCGAGGCCATGAATGGCCTCCAAGTCGAGAACTCGGGGACTGTACATCGGGTCGCAGCCGCAGTTGATGCGTGCCAGGTTACAATCGACCGCGCCGCCGAGCGTGGAGCCGATCTCTTATTGGTGCACCACGGGCTCTTCTGGCGTGGCCTCGAGCCACTGACCGGGCGGCACGGGCGTCGCGTGCGCAAGCTGATGCAGGGCGACATTGCCCTCTACTCGGCCCACATACCCCTCGACCTCCATCCTGATGTTGGGAACAACGCTGTGCTGTCTGAAATGTTGGGAATCAGGCAAACGCAGCCGTTCGGCGACTACAAGGGGCAAGCGATAGGCGTCGTCGGTGCACTTGACATGTCATTGAATGATTTCGTCACTAGCGTTAGGAACTGTCTCGGCGTCGACCCTCATGTCATTCCTGCCGGGCCCGATCGACTCAATCGGGTTGGAGTAATCTCAGGAGGTGCTGGGAGCATGATCGAGCAAGCTCGCGACGCTGGAGCCGATGCTTTCCTAACCGGAGAGGGCACCCATCACACGCACTTCGATGCTGAGGAGTGGGGGTTGAACGTGGTCTACGCCGGCCACTATGCTACTGAGACGGTAGGTGTGAAAAGACTGGCAGCTCACTTGGAGGAAAAACTCGGGTTGCCATGGGAGTTCATCGACCATCCAACTGGATTGTGACTTCGCGGCCGAACGATCCAGGATGGCATGACTCCGGTTTCGCTTTTAGTGCGCCAGAAGGGTCCGATACCTGTACACTGTGTTACCGCCTTGTGAGCGGTAATACGAACCGTACCCCCAGGGTCTCCGCTGTTTGTGGGAAAACGTGGCAATAGCACTTCTCTCCGATCAGGTGTTTGATACCTAGGACCTCTGCTTCATCGATGCTGGGGACTTCCTTGAACACGATCTCGAATGTCTGACCCGATATCACCCGGAAGCTCACCGGCTTGCCGGTCAGGCGGTGGTTCACATCGACCCGGGCTAGGCCATTCTGCAGCCTTTGCTGTATCTCGTTGAGACGGGCCCGCAACGCCGGATCTGTCACTGTGTCTGGGACGTCCGACACGAATCCCCCCTTTTTGAATTCTCTGCAGCGATCACTGCATTGCGGCGCACTCCAACTGCGCCGGGTCGATCCAGCGGTGTCCAGCCGAAGCGCCGCCGAAACTCTGCGTCTTCGATCTCGATCAAGCTCCCTAGGTCCTCGAACGCACGGCTCGGGTCCAGTCCCAGTTCCCGATCTTGTCGGACCGAGGCGAACTTCGCGTTCCAAGGGCACACGTCCTGACAGATGTCGCACCCGAAGATCCAATCTCCCATCAGCGCCCTCAATCCCGTGGCGATCTCGCCGCTAAACTCGATTGTCAAATAGGAGATACACCGACGGCTGTCCAGCAAACGCTCGCGGTCAAAAGCGTTGGTGGGGCAGGCCTCCAGGCAGCGCGTGCAGCTGCCGCAACGGTCCGCCTCGAACGGATCGTCGATTGCCAAGTCCAAGTTCGTAAACAATGCGGCCAAAAAAAAGAACGATCCGCGGGTGGGCGCAATCAGCATAGTGTTCTTGCCGATCCAACCGAGCCCCGCTCGCTGTGCCAACTCTCGTTCAGGTACAGGGCCTGCGTCCACGAAACTGCGGGCGATGGTATCCGGGCCGCCGAGTGACCGCACATATGAAGCCAGCTCCTCCAAAGGTTGCCTCAGAGTATCGTGGTAGTCGGCTCCCCGCGCGTACTTGGCCACTCTTCCGGTCCCGACCGGTTGCCTGCCGTTAGAGTTGAAATAGCCTCTTGTGAGGACGATCGCACGAGATGTATTCGGGACGATGCTAGCTGGTTGCGCTCTGTGCTTCTCCTGACGATGCATATAGCGCATCGTTCCGGCCATGTTCCGTGACAGCCACTCTCTCAGTGTGTTGGCATGAGGGGTTGGGCCGAGATCGGTAATGCCAGCCGTGTCGAAACCCAGCGCAAGGGCATGCTGCTTCACCAGAGTCGCCAGCATTTCGGAGTTCAAAGCCGCATCACCTCTCTACGCCACCGTGCAAACCGGACGACATCCTCAATCGAAGGAACTGCGGACTCGTCACCATAGGCCGTATGCATGCGCCAGCGGATGTACTCTCTTGGGGGCACGGGAAGAAACGGTGCAGAGCGGTACCAACCACGAGTTCGGAAGGCCCACGCCGTTCGCACGAGATCCACAGCCAAGCGTGGGTTGACTGCCGCACGGGCAACTAGATGACCCATGAGCCTGAGCCAACTACCGCCTTCTGCCGCAGATCCCTGATGGCCGGGTGGCATTACCGGGACTGCCATTCTGATGCCGTCATGATACCCACCTCCCTGACCAGGCCTTCGGCGCCCCTTATATTGGCCTGCATGAAAAGACAGTCAACCGGGCACCAGTTGGCCCACTATCGCGCAGAGTTCCCCATCTTCCAGAAGAAAATCTACCTGAATTCCTGTTCTCTTGGTGCGTTGTCGACGAGAGTGGAGCAACGGGTAACCGACTACTTGCGCGAGTGGCACGCGCGGGGAGCCTCGGCTTGGTACGATGTGTGGTGGCAAGCGCTGAGCGACCTGCGAGTCGGATATGCCGAAGTAATCAATGCAGCCGCCAGCGAGATAGCGCTGCACTCTTCGGTCTCGACTGCGACTTCAGTCCTCGCAAGCGCAATCGACTACAGGCAACGTCCCAGGGTAGTCACAACCTCATTGGACTTCCCGACGGTGGCGTACCAATGGTTGGTGAAGCAGCCGGCAGGAGTGGAAGTGGTCACCGTGGAGAGCCCTGACGGGATCTCGGTTCCCTTGGATGCTCTTGCTGATGCCGTGGATGACAGGACGGCACTCGTTGCTACCTCACACGTCTTCTTCACCACAGGCGCGATCCAGGACATAACCACGCTTGCCTCGATCGCCCACGAACGCGGTGCGCTTTGCTTTGTGGATGCCTACCAGAGTGTTGGCCAACTCCCCTTCGAGGTGCACGAAACCGGCGTCGACTTTCTCTGTGCCGGAGGTCTCAAGTGGTTGTTAGGTGGGCCGGGGATCGTGTTCCTCTACGTGCGGGAAGAGCTCGTCCAAGAACTCGTTCCTACCGTATCAGGTTGGTTTGCAAACGAGCACCAGTTCGATTTCGATCCGTGTGAGATCCGATGGCACAAGGATGCACGGCGCTTCGAACAGGGAACTCCTTCATTGGCAGCAGTATTTGCTCAGCTCGGTGGGTTGGGTATAATCCGCGAGATCGGGGTGCGGACGGTCAGAGAAGTTGTCAAAGATCTCACGGACGATCTGATCAATCGTGCCACTGAGTCAGGACTGAAGCCCAAGGTTGCTGCTAACCCCGAAGAACGTGCGGCCATCGTCATGATACCGCACGCCGACCCCACATCTCAGGTGAAGCGACTTGCCGAAGCCGGTGTCATCGCCGACGCGCGCCCAGGACACGTTCGCCTCTCACCGTTTTTCTACAACGTCAAGGAAGACAATGTCGCAGCAATCGAAGTCCTCAGACCCTGATCCCAGCGTCATCCCCGTGGGACACCTCACAGCCGACGAACAACTCTTCAAGCCCCCGACCATCTTTGAGCGTCGTGCATTCGTACACACTGACCCATGGCGCGCATTGCGAATATTAGGCGAATTCGTCGAGGGATTCGATGAGCTAGCTGATGTACGTGCGGCGGTCACCTTTTTCGGATCTGCCCGATCGCCGTCCGACGACTTCTGGTATCAACGGACGGTTGAGACAGCAAAACTGCTCGGGGAACACAACTTCGCCGTCATAACTGGTGCCGGTGGCGGCATAATGGAGGCTGCCAATCGGGGTGCTCAGAAGGCAGGCACGCTCTCAATAGGTCTCAACATCGAACTGCCGGAAGAGCAGGATGTGAACCCATATGTGGATCGAACGGTTCACTTCCGGTACATGTTTGCGCGCAAGACCATGCTGGTGAAGTACTCCTCGGCGTTCATCTTCCCCCCGGGGGGGTATGGCACGCTCGACGAGCTCTGCGAAGTTCTGACACTGCGTCAGACCGGCAAGATCGGTGCGATACCCATCGTGTTGATGGGTGAAGACTATTGGAGAGGTCTTGTTGACTGGCTGGAGTCCACGGTTAGGGCTGAGGGCAAGATAGGCCCCGACGATTTGAGCCTTTTCCACTTGACCGACAGTCCGGCACGGGTCGTTGAGATAGTGCTGAGCAACTGGAATGATCGATCGCCCGATGATCACGTCCGGCCATAATCTGCGGAGAGGACGAAACGAAGATGGCGCACGAGAATCCGCACCTGACTGGACCGAAGATCGTTCCCCCAGCCATAACCGGTCAGGAGAGCGTTGTAGAACTGGTCGACAACACCTTTCATGCGTACAACGCGGGACGTCTGCGAGAGGCTTGCCACCTCTTCAGTGAGAGGATCCTCTCTGCCGACACAACCGTCGGCATGAGTCTCACGGGAGCACTGACTCCTGCGGGCATCGGGATGTCATCAATTATTCCGTTGCTTGAGGCGGGCTTCGTCGACTGGATCGTATCGACTGGTGCAAACCTCTACCACGACGCTCACTTCGCGCTTGGGTTCTCGATGCACAGGGGCTCGCCTTTCGCCGATGACCTGACATTGCGTCAACAGGGAGTTGTTCGGATCTACGACGTGCTGTTCGACTACAGTGTACTGCTGCGCACGGACCGTTTCATTAGGGACGTCTCGCTACGCGATGAGTTCCAGCGTAGCATGAGCACTGCGGAATACCACTATCTATTGGGTGGTTACCTCCGGGAGCGAGAGCAAGCCTTGGGATTGGAGCGCAAGTCCCTGCTTTCCGTCGCTCATGAATGCGGCGTACCGGTCTACACCTCCTCACCAGGAGACTCCTCTATCGGGATGAACGTGGCAGAATTGGCACTCGAGGATCACGCTCTCCGATTCGACGTTTCGGCTGATGTCAATGAGACAGCTGGGATTGTGCTGGATGCAAAACGCAAGGGGGGCAAGAGTGCCGTCGTCATCATTGGAGGTGGGAGTCCCAAGAATTTCGTGCTTCAGACCGAGCCGCAGATCCAGGAAGTCTTGGGAATCGATGAGTCTGGGCACGACTACTACTTACAGATAACAGACGCCCGGCCTGACACCGGGGGGTTGTCGGGTGCAACCCCGGCCGAGGCGGTCAGCTGGGGAAAGGTGGACCCTGACCAACTTCCCAACGCAGTCGTGTGTTATCTCGACAGCACGATTGGGTTACCGATACTGACAGCGTACGGGCTCGCCACCTGCGACCCCCGCAGTCACAGACGACTCTACGATGAGCGAGAGGCGAGCCTGGCCCGATTGACTGTGGAGTACCGTGCGGCGCGGGCCTATCGGGATGCTCGTGTGGAGGATGGCAGACTACCGTCTGTTGACAGGTGAGATCGCTCCTCAGGACTTCACGGGTCCCAACTCGGTGCGAAAAGCCATTGTGAGGTCTACTTCGTTGCTGAAGGCTGCCAGTTCGGCTGCGTTCCTGTCCGCCTCCCACTCCATTTCAGCGGCGGCGAGCTGAGCGATGGACGAGATCTGGTCCAGGGCGTGATCAGCTGCTTCATAGAACAGATGTGTTCGCCGTATGAGCAGATCTCCCAAGGTCAACGCCATCTCGCGGCGCATTGCGTGCACCAGTTCAGCCTGAATGGCCGGGTGCCCGGTTACAATCGGCCTCGATAGCTCCGGTCTTGCCTGTGCCAACCTTATCACAGCCGGCGTCTCGCTCCCAAATGTCCGCACCAGGTGCTCTGCCGTGTCCCTCGCAATGCCATCTCGCTCTGCCTCGTCGGTCAGGACTGCCAGGTCGCGGGCCTCCCCGCCGGGCAGGGCTTCCCTGTGCGTGTCGGGCGTGTGTGGCACCGGCCGGCCATCTAGCTCATGTAGTCGCCGCCCGACTTCCCCCACTGCCTCTGCGGCCATGACCCTGTGGCTGGTGAGCGTACCCCCGACGACGGATATCAGACCCGATGGGCTTTCGACTATGCGATGCTCTCGGGATACCGCGCTGGAATCCTGTGGCTCCGACGCCGCTGCCAGCGGACGCAATCCGGCCCAGGTGGCCACCACGTCCTCCGGCGTGAGACGCGCGTCGGGGAAGAGTGCATTTGCCGATCTGAGCAGGTAGACGACATCGTCGCCACTCGCGTAGATCTCCTCGGGCGGGTCGAGGCAATCGGTGTCGGTAGAGCCGACGTACGACAACTCACCCCAGGGAATGATGAACATGACACGACCGTCGACCGGTGAAGCAATCGTGAGAGCTTCTTGGTTGCCCATGCGATGCCGCGGCACGGCTATGTGGACACCCTTGGTCGGCCGCAGAGCCGGGTCACCTTCTTGCTGCTGGGCCCGGAAGCGGTCCGACCAGGGTCCCGTGGCATTGACGACGATGTGTGCGTGGACTGTGTGAGGCGACCCTGTTACTAGGTCGGTGACCTTGGCGCCCCTTATCTGGCCATCTGCAACCTCGAGTCTCTCTACCTGCACGTAGTTGGCGGCGAGCGCGCCGTGTTGGTGTGCGCTTCGAACCGTTGCCAGCGTGAGCCGTGCGTCGTCGCATTGCGCGTCGAAGTATCGGGCACCTCCCCTCAACCCCCGGCTCTTGAGGCGTGGCTCGGCTCGCCTCATAGCTCGCATACCCATGACCTTGTGACGTCCCACACCGCCGAACATGGCCAGCAAGTCGTAGAGCCACAGGCCTGCGGCCAGCTTCCATCGGTTCACTCGGGCTCCCTCATGAACGGGGAACAGGAAGGAACGGGGCCAGACGAGATGCGGCGCGATCCTGAGGAGCACACTGCGTTCCTTGCACGCCTCGTGTACCAACCGCAGTCGACCGTGTTCGAGATACCTCAAGCCACCGTGCACCAGTCGAGTGGAACGCGAACTGGTGCCGGATCCAAAGTCACCTTTGTCGACGATGGCAGTCTGAATCCCCCGCATTGCTGCATCGCGGGCAATGCCAGCTCCAGTGATTCCTGCACCGATCACGAGCAGGTCCACGGGCTGTGTCGCCATCTTCGCGATGTTGGCTGATCTGGTTTCGTACGAGAATGTGTGTTCCACGATCACTCAACAGGTGTCGGACCTCAGGCGAAACTATGGCACTCAACGACTTGTTGGCTCATATGATGGGCCAAAAGGCCAACGCGCCACAAGTGGTGTCCCCGCACGTGTCTTCATTGTAGCTTTTTTCGCGAAGGAAATTGCGCATGAATAACGGCCGAGTAGCAGTAGTTGCAGGGTGTCGCACCCCGTTTTGTCGGGCCGGAACCGCGCTCAAGGACATGAGCGCGGTCGATCTGGCGCGTCTCGCCGTGGTGGAATTGGTTCATCGGGCCAACCTCGACGGGGATGTGGTCGACGAGATGTACTTCGGACAGGTCGTGGCTAGCCCGTTGGTACCCAACCTGGCCCGTGAGGTGAGCCTCTTGCCTCAGTTTCCCAAGCACGTCGCGGCTGCATCGGTCAATCGTGCATGTTCTTCCGCCAACCAGGCAATCGCGCAAGGCCACGATCAGATCAAGTTGGGACATGCAAGTGTCGTGATCGCAGGCGGCGCGGAAAGCTTGTCAAACATCCCGATACTCCATTCACGCCGCTTTTCGGAGTTTCTGGTGCGAATGAGTCGGGCGAAGAGCCTTGGTCAGCGATTAGGGCTCGTAGCCTCGCTGAGACCCAGAGATTTCGTCCCGGTCGCTCCGGCCATAGCCGAACCGTCAACCGGTGAGTCCATGGGGCAATCGGCCGAGAAAATGGCGAAACTCAACGACATCAGTCGCGATGATCAGGATCGCTTTGCACTCCGGAGCCACAGATTGGCTCACGCAGGTACAGAAGACGGACGGATAACAGCCGAGATCGCCCCAATTCTGGGAGGGGGGATTGACGGGGTAATCACACAGGACAATGGGATTAGGCAGGACACCGATCTCCAGCGGCTCGCCCAGCTCAAGCCGGTATTCGACAAACGGTACGGTTCTGTCACGGCGGCCAACTCCTCCCCCCTCACTGATGGAGCATCCGCAGTGCTCCTCATGAGTGAGGATGCTGCTCGGTCGCTTGGCTATCAGCCACTCGCGTTTATTCGGTCGTACGCCGTCGCAGCCCTCGACCCTGCTGATCAGCTGTTGCAGGGGCCCGCATACGCGATTCCCAAGGCTCTGGATCGCGCAGGAATCGACTGGAGCGAGTTGGGGTTGGTCGAAATGCACGAAGCATTCGCCGCTCAGGTGTTGTCGAACATTCAAGCGTTGGAGTCGAGGCAATGGGCGGAAGCCAAGCTGGGACGAGCCCGCGCCATTGGTGACATCAACTGGGAGACCCTCAACGTGATGGGTGGATCGATCGCGATCGGACACCCCTTTGGCGCGACGGGCGGGAGAATAACGGTGACGTTGGCCAATGAGATGCAGCAGCGAGATATGCAGTTTGGCTTGATTTCGGTATGCGCCCAGGGCGGGATGGGCTTCGCCATGGTGCTGGAGCGGAGCTGATCATGGGTGCGCTGACCTTGAAGGTCTTAGACGGTATTGCTCGAATTTCGCTCGACGTCCCCGGTGAATTGGTGAATACGGTTTCACGCTCCGTCAGAGCCGAGCTCGAGGCACACCTCGACACGCTGCAGACGAACTCTGCCATCCGTGGGGCCATACTGATTTCGGGAAAGCCCGACAACTTCATTGTCGGCGCAGACATCGGTGAATTCGTCTCCCTGCGGAATCGTGATGAGGCCTTGGCATTGGTGCGGGTAGGCCAGCAACTGGTCGAGCGAATGACCACCGTCGGCAAGCCCATCGTTGCAGCAATTCATGGGACGTGCCTGGGTGGTGGACTGGAAGCTGCTCTCGCGTGTACCTACCGGGTCGCAACTGAGTCGCCCGACACCGCAGTGGGTCTGCCAGAGGTCCAACTGGGTATCATCCCGGCGGCTGGGGGTTGCCAACGGCTGCCGCGCCTGATCGGACTCCGTGCTGCGCTGGACGTGATTCTAGCAGGCAAGCCGCTGAAGGCGAAACAGGCTTTTCGGCGAGGAGTGGTGGATGAACTGGTTCACCCGAAGATTCTCGAGGAAGTTGCCCTGGGAGCCGCCAAGCGGCTGGCAGATGGTTGGCGACCGAGGCGGGCGAGAGGCGGTATCACCGGGCGCTTGATTGAAAACAATGCCATAGGTCAGAGGTTGATATTCTCCCAAGCACGCAAGGCGGTGATCAAGAAGACGGGTGGTCATTACCCTGCGCCTTTGGCCGCTCTGGAGGCGATCGAGCATGGTATCAAGTACGGAATCTCGGCTGGTCTCGATTGCGAAGCAGCTCATTTCGCCGAGCTGGCGGTAGGAGATGTTTCCCGCGAATTGGTCCAGATCTTCTTTGCGACCAAAGCGCTGAAGAAGGATTCGGGTGTAGCAGGTGACGTTCCGGATGCGGTGGTGGTGGATAGCGTGGCGGTTGTCGGTGCTGGGTTCATGGGTTCGGCGATTGCGGGTGTAGCCGTAGCCAAGGCGAAGGCGGACGTGCGTCTGCGCGACACGAGTCTAGACGCTGTCGCCAGAGGGATTGAGAACGCTCGCACCAATCTGCGGCGCAGGTTGAAGCAGGGTCGCATGAGCAAGTACGAATTCGACCGACTGCAGGCCCTCTTGTCTGGCTCGAGGTCAAACAAAGGGTCTTCAAGGCCCTCGCGGCTGAGGTCGGTGCCAAGTGCATCCTTGCCTCCAACACGAGCACGATTCCGATTTCCCGAATAACAGAGGCCGTCGAGCGCCCCGAGCAGGTGGTCGGAATGCACTTCTTCTCTCCAGTGGAGAAGATGCCTCTGCTGGAAGTAATCGTGACAGATCGTACGGCGCCCTGGGTTGTAGTCAGTGCAGTGTGTTTCGGCCGGGCGATGGGGAAGACGGCGATTGTTGTTGAGGACCGTCCTGGTTTCTGGGTCAATCGGATTCTCGCACCGTATCTCAACGAGGCTGGACGGATGTTCAAGGAGGGTGTCTCGATTGAGACACTAGATGAAGCGATGACCTCCTTTGGCTTTCCGGTTGGACCGATTGCGCTGCTGGATGAGATTGGGCTCGACGTTGCCTTGAAGGGCGCTACCGTACTTTTCGATGCGTTCGGCGACCGTTTGAAGCCGTTGGACGGGTTGGCACTGATGACGGAACAGGGCCGCCTGGGACGCAAGAGTGGGCGAGGGTTCTACAACTACCGGAGGAAGAAGAAGGAAGTGGATCCGGCCGCCTACGAGACAATTGGTGTGGCGTCCGATGCAGCAGTTCCCAGCAATGATGTACGTTCGAGACTGCTATATGCCATGTTGAATGAGGCCGCGCGGGCGCTGGCAGAAGGGGTAGTACGCTCGGCTCGTGACGGTGACATTGGCGCGATCTTCGGGATTGGATTTCCAGCCTTTCGGGGTGGTCCACTGCGCTATCTAGACGCTGTGGGAAGTGAGCAGGCGGTCGTGACTCTGGAAGAGCTGGCAGCCAAGTACGGTTCTCGATTCGAGCCGGCACAGAGCCTCACGAGTATGGCAGCACAGAACAAGCGATTTTACAACCACACTTGACCGGAATCCTATTCTCTCATGTTACGCAGTCTCTTTCTTTGGCTCAGTGATCAACGCCAGATCTTCAGCTTCGTCAAACGCAATGGTTTTGCGCGGAAGATTGCATCTCGCTTCGTTGCTGGAGAGACAGTCGACAGTGCAATCGAAGCTGCACGTATCCTGAATCAAACGGGTATCACGGCAAGTCTGGATCTTCTCGGCGAGAGCGTGAACACCAGCGAAGAGGCGTATGTCGCTCGTGACGAGGTCATCAGGACTCTGGACGAGATCGCCCGTACCCGAGTGGATGCCAATGTATCGGTGAAGTTGACGCAGTTGGGCTTGGACATCGAACACGACCTGTGTGTGCAGAACATGCGCACCATCCTCACGAGAGGGAGGGAACACGGCATCTTTGTTCGCATGGACATGGAGAGTTCGGAGCACACGGACCGGACACTCGAGGTTTTCAGACAACTCCACCCCGAATTCGGTGATCTCACGGGTGTGGTGATCCAGAGCTATTTGCGCCGCTCGGCCGGGGACATCGAAGAATTGATATCCCTCGGTGCGCGGGTGCGATTGTGCAAAGGTGCATATGCCGAACCCGAGGCGGTTGCTTTCCAGGACAAGCGGGAGATAGACGAGTCATTCGACAATCTCATGAAGCGACTGATTGACGAAGGCAACTATCCGGGAATTGCTACTCACGATGAGCGTCGTATTGATTGCACGCTCGAGCACGTGGAGGCTGAAGAGATTCCGACCGAGCGTTACGAATTTCAAATGCTCTACGGAGTGAGGCGAGATCTTTACCATTCGCTCAAGGAGCGGGGATTCAACGTTCGTGTATACGTTCCGTTCGGTAGCAACTGGTATCCCTACTTGATGCGCCGACTCGCGGAACGGCCGGGTAACGTCGCGTTCATGACCGCTAGTGTGGTGAAGGAAACGTTCTCGAGGCGATGATGGACGATGCTACCTGGGGTGGATACCTCAGCAAACACAATCGTCCACCAGCCTTTGATGGGTCAGACGGCAATCCCTACTCGGTGCAGGTCTATGTCGATGAGGCCCCACTTGAGGACGACCGATTTGGAGCCGCTATCCTCTTTGTACGCTGGTCAGTTGAGGGTGGTGGAGTGGTTGGTCACCTTGAGACGGAGTATCTGGGATATGGCAGCACACCAGATGAAGCCGGCGCTTGTCTGATGTATCTGACTCTCTATGATCTCAAGGATCATCTCGAGCGCCTGATTCATGCTCGAAAGGAAGTACCAGGCTGGTAGAGAATCGGACTGGAGTAGTCCTCTCCCACACTGGTGGCTTGTATCAAGTACTGGTGGCTGGTGAGTGTTTGGTGACATCGTTGCGTGGTCGCTTCAAAAGAGAAAACCAAGAACGCGTCCTTGTGGGTGATCGGGTTGTCGTGCACGAACACGCCGACGGTGGGGCGACAATCGAAGAGGTGTTGCCACGCCAATCGGTGTTGAACCGCCGCATACCGGGCAAAACGAGGGGCGTGAGGACTGTTGCTGCAAACGTCGATCAGGTAATAGTCGTTGGTGCAATCAAGCGCCCCGATTGGGATCCACATCTCATAGACCGATTCGTGGTAGTCGCGGAAGTCAACGGATTGCACGCTACGGTTGTGATAAACAAGTGCGATCTGGCGGACGGCGCCGATCGGTTGGCTAAACCCTACACGCTAGCCGGGTATCGGGTGATCTTGACCAGTGCGGAACAGAGACGGGGTCTGGCAGCCCTACGCGATGCGTTGGATGAACACGTTTCGTTGTTCACGGGCCCGACGGGCGTAGGTAAATCCAGCCTTCTCAATGCATTGCAGCCTGGGCTTCAGTTGCGCACTAGAGCCGTGAGCGAAAAGTCCGGGAGTGGACGGCACACCACCGTTGCGGCTGAAATGCACCCCTTTGGGGAGCGAGGGTACGTCGTGGACACACCGGGTCTCAGAGATATCGGGTTGTGGGGAGTGGAACCCAGAGAAGTGGCTCTAGCGTTCCCCGATTTCAGTGTTCATGTACAGCACTGTCGGTTTGACAACTGCCGTCATTTGGAGGAGCCGAATTGTGCAGTGATCGAAGCGGTGCGGAGGGGTGAGATTGCGGAGAGCCGATTGGGGTCGTATCGGTGCTTGCTGGAGGAAGCTGTACGGGCAGCTCGTCACTGGTAATCGTCGATTGACCTCGGGACGGCAGCTAGCAGATTCGTGCACCATCGGGTACGTTGGCGTCTGGAGTGAGCAGTACAACGTCTTCATCTGGCAGCACTACACCCAGCACTAGAACGTCCGATCGAAATCCGGCTATCCGGCGTGCGGGGAGATTGACGACTGCAATCACTTGACGGCCAACCAGCTCGTCGCATCCGTATCGTTTGGTGATTTGGGCACTCGACTGCTTAACGCCAAGATTGCCAAAATCGATCTTCAGTTGCAGGGCGGGGTTTATGGCACTAGTGTGCGGTCGAGCGGTTACCACGGTGCCGACGCGGAGATCGAATTCCAGAAACTGATCTAGGGTGGGCATGACTGATACACCTCCTCCAGCCTTGGTAACACCGTTCGCCGGGGAACGGTATGTAGACGGCGAGAAACTCAGTGACCGCCTCGCCCCACCGTACGATGCGATACCTGCGAAGCTGCGCGGCGAGCTGGCCGCACGTGACCCCCACAACATCGTACATCTGATCCTGCCGGAAGGGAATGAAGATAAGTACGACAGAGCCGCCCTACTACTCAAAGATTGGCGTGCGGCAAAGGTGTTGCAGCAAGATGGAGAAGACAGCGTATATGTCGTAGAGCAGGCCTTCGACCAAGCCGAGGGACAGACGCTCACGCGTACCGGCGTGATTGCCGCAATTGCGGTAGAGCCATTCTCACGGGGGAGGGTGAAGCCGCACGAGAAAACGCACGCTGAGCCAAAGGCTGATAGGTTAGCCTTATTGGACTCGACGAAGACGATGTGCGAAGCACTCTTGATGCTGGCGCGCGATGAGAATGGCGAACTGAGTCAGCGCTTGGCCGAAGTCGTGTCGCACGAGCCTCAAGTGCGCGCCCATTTGGGTGGTGTGGATGTTGCGATGTGGCAAGTGGTTGGTGCTCGTGCAACAGCCTTGGCAAATGCAGCAGGGGCAGCAGCTTTGTACATCGCTGACGGTCACCATCGCTACGAGACCGCCGTGGCCTACCGCAAGGTGAACCCGGCGGCTGATCGGACGCTGGGAACGGTTGTGGCACTAGGCGATCCAGGGCTCAAGGTCTTGCCAACTCATCGACTCGTATACGGTGAAGCGGCTGACATAGATGGCATGCTGAGTGGTTGCCGGGACAGATTCCACGTGCACGAACTGTCCCAGGATGTCAGTAGCACCGACCATCTTGTCGAGCTGGAGGATCGCGGAACGGCGTGCATAATCGTTAGACCGGGAGGGAACCCGTTGGCCCTGTTGCTCAAGGCAGGAGCCAAACTGGGCGACCTACAATTTGCAAACGAGCCGACTGTCGCGTCATTGGATGTTGCACGCATAGATGAGTTGGTGGTCAAGCCGCTCCTTGCAACGGCAGGTGAAGGTGCTCGCTTGGGTTACAGCGCAGACCCCAAGGAGGTTGTACGTGAAGTCGTTCACGGAGCGGCAGCTTTTGGCGTGATGCTCAACCCAACGAGTGTGGAGCAGGTTCTGGCTGTCGCTGACGCCGGGTCAGTGATGCCACAGAAAGCAACCTTTTTTTCACCTAAGGTGCCAAGCGGTTTGGTCCTCTTGGGATGCGAAGGCTAGGCGCCGGCTATGAGAGTGGAGTCGCTGTGACTATGCGTCCAAGGGAGCGTATCCTCGCCAATCTCGAGGCGATCTATCGTGAGGCGTATGATCGAGCCAAGAAATCGGAAGATAGCGACCGCATGTTGGATCTCGATGCATCGTTCCAACGCGAGCAATTGATCCTTGAGGTGCTACTAGATGTGCGCGACGGTCTCAATGCATTTGGCGAAGAGTCAGCCAGTGAGTCAACGTTGAAGCGATTGGAGACGCTACGAAAGATCACGAGGCTTGGACGATGACCGGCTGTGTCGTTGCCAATGTGAGAATGCGGGTACGTGGAGTACAACTCAGAGTTGACGGCCATGTCCACTCAGAGTAGACGAAAGAATCAACCACGTGGACCCAGTGCACGTCTCGAAAAACACAAACTGCTCGAGATGTTCCGGTTCATCTATACGTCCCGTTGCCTGGATGACAAAGAGATACAGTTGAAGAGACAGAATCGCATCTTCTTCCAAATCTCAGGTGCTGGTCATGAGGCAGTACTCGTAGCTGCCGGAGAGATTCTGAAGCCTGGTTATGACTGGTTCTACCCCTACTACCGCGACCGTGCTCTCTGTCTGACGCTGGGAATGACCCCTACCGAGATGCTCCTGTCTGCAGTTGCTGCGGCCGATGATCCGAACTCCGGCGGCAGGCAAATGCCGTCTCACTGGGGCCACAAAGACTTGAACATCGTATCATCGTCGAGTCCGACCGGCACCCAGTTCCTCCAAGCTGTCGGCTGCGCCGAGGCTTGGCTGCGCTTTGACATGATAGAAGAGATCTCTGACCGAGCGGAGAGGGTTGAGCCAGACGAAGTGGTGCTGTGTACCTCAGGTGACGGCAGCACCAGCGAAGGGGAGTTCTGGGAAGCTCTCAATAGCGCTTGCAATCTGAAGTTGCCTGTTCTGTTCCTGATCGAAGACAACGGCTACGCAATTTCAGTTCCGGTGGACGTACAGACTGCGGGTGGATCGATCTCGAGATTGGCATCGACGTTTCCCTACTTGCACGTTGAGGAAGTGGATGGTTGTGATCCCCTGGCGTGTTACGATGTTTTGACGCGCGCAGTCTCCCATTGCCGCGGCCGGAGAGGTCCTTCGCTGGTGCACGCGCATGTGATTCGTCCGTATTCTCACTCGCTGTCAGATGATGAGGTGATGTACAAGCCGCAGGAGGAGCGGGAGGATGAGGCGAAGCGTGACCCCGTCACGACGTTTCCAGAGAGACTCATTGCTGATGGAGTTACAACCGAAAAGGAAATAGAAGACATCAGGGCAAAAGCTGACGATGATATCGAATTGGCAACTGAAGTGGCGCTGGCGTCACCTCAGCCGTCGAGCGATAGCATTTACGCGCATGTATACTCCGATGTCGACGTAACTGGTGAGCTCTTCGACACTGAAAACGAACCGCAGTCCAGCGGCGGTCCCGTGACGATGGTCGACCTGCTCAACAGATGTCTCAAGGACGAGATGAGGAATGATCCCACGATCTTGGTCTTTGGGGAAGATATCGCAGACATCTCTGCGGACGAACATATCGAGCGGGTCAAGGGAAAGGGGGGGGTGTTCAAGGTCACCTGGGGATTGCAGAAGGAATTCGGTTCCGACCGCGTCTACAATTCACCCCTTGCAGAAGCAAACATTGTGGGAAGAGCGATTGGCCTGGCAACTCGGGGATTCAAGCCGGTCGTGGAGATTCAGTTCTTCGACTACATCTGGCCAGCGTACCATCAGATTCGCAACGAACTGGCGCTAATGCGTTGGCGGAGTAATGGTGCTTTCAAAGCTCCCGTGGTGATCAGGGTTACCTACGGTGGTTATCTGAAAGGCGGTTCTATCTACCACTCACAAACAGGTGCTGCAGTGTACACGGGGATTCCGGGGTTGAGGGTGGTATGTCCGGCAACGGCCCTAGACGCCAATGGAATGCTGCGAACCGCAATCCGCTGTGATGACCCCGTGATCTTCTTGGAACACAAGCACCTGTACCGGCAGACCTACAACAAGGGAGTGAATCCCGGCCCGGAGTTCATGATCCCGTTTGGCCGAGCAAGGGTTGCTCGTCAAGGTGCTGATGTGACAGTACTGACATACGGTGCCGTTGTCCAGCGGTCCGTGCAAGCTGCTAGGCAACTGGAGGAAGAGCGGGGAATCAGCGCAGAAGTCATCGACCTGCGATCGCTCAGCCCGGTGGATTGGCATACGATCGGCGAGTCGGTGAAGAAGACCAACAAGGTCGTAGTCGCATATGAGGATTCCCGGTCGTGGGGATATGGTGCTGAGTTGGCAGCAAGGCTGGCCGACGAGTATTTCGAATGGCTCGACGCGCCGGTGCGGCGGGTTGCGGCAGCGGATACGTTTGTCGCCTACAGTCCCGAACTGGAAGATGTGATTCTACCGCAGGTGGGCGACTTGGTGGGTGCTATCGAAGAGTTGCACCGCTTCTAGCCTGTGATGCGAGCGGGCCATCGACTGGAGGGTCTTGGTGGTGGCTAATCCAGATTGCGACCCAAGGCCTCTCTTATCTCACCGGCAGCTCCAATGGCTGCTTCAACGTCGATTCTCAGAGCCTGCGCCTGCTGAGTGGCAGAGGTGAGATCGTTTATGACCGCCGCCACGCCCGCCGAGCGGAGTCGCAACAGGTCGAATCGCATGTTCTGGACGGCCAGCCCGCAGGACTCGAATTGAGATTCAACTGCCTCACGACGGTTCAACAACTCCGCGAGTGAATCGCGCTGCCGTTGCAACAGGCCGATGCGCCTGTCATCCTCACCGCCGTCCGTCCCATCCTGGAGCTCCTTGATGCGGGTCTCCAGCTCATTCAATGAGTCGGAATCAACGTCACCTTCCATGTGATTCAGGGTCCGGGCCAGGTCGGCGGCACGCTCCATTAATTGGTCCACGGTCCGGACCACATCCGGCAACATTTGGCGATCCGCTTCGGGCAGTTTCTCGACAACCTGGACGATCGCGGTGCGGTCTTTACGCATCTGCTCCATCGGTGGCGCATACTTGCCATACTCTCCACTCGACGGCTCTGCAACAGATGCAGGTAGTGCCCTCGACGGCCCAGCCGTCTTGGCGCGGGCGAGCGAGTCCTTTGCGGGTGGGGGATTGAGTACGTCGCGCATGCTGTACCCTTCTGCCCACAGCTTGCCGTACTGAGATGCCAGTCCAATTCCCCAGGCAGAGGCCACCACTAGAAACCAGGGGCTGTCGAGGCCCGTGGTCACCACGTTGAGGAGCAATAGCCCCCCGTTTACCGAGACATAGGAGGCGAAGTTCGCGCGGAACTTGCGTATCATGCCGGTCTCGGAACCGGATTCATCAGCCTTCTTGACCTGCTTGCGATCGCGTTGCTGCTGCCTAGCTAGATGGCGCGGTCGTGGTCGGTCGCCGTGACGTTGGCGCTCATCCCACCAATCACCCCAATCGTGGGGCTCGCGGCTCGATCTAAGGGCCGGTGTCGCACGGGAACCGCTCGATCGCCGTGGCACAGATGACCGGGGTCGGTAAGGGACGGAGGAACGGCTCTCCAAGGCTCGCCGCAGTGAATCGGCCGTCGGCCACCGAGTCTCAGGGTCTTTTTCCAG
Source organism: Gemmatimonadota bacterium (assembly GCA_039584755.1). Lineage (GTDB taxonomy): Bacteria > Gemmatimonadota > Gemmatimonadetes > Gemmatimonadales > GWC2-71-9. Next base: position 64,844 of record JBDGXD010000002.1, on the reverse strand, counting down.
GCACCTCATGACCGTGGCGGCGAATTCCTCCGGCACTTCCGATCGCAGCCGAATCAGATCGGGCGGTAGTTCCGTGATCTGCTTCATCAACACGCCTGGCACCGTTGGGGCTTTGAACGGCGGCTTGCCAGAGAGCATCTCGAACGCGACCACTCCCAAAGAGTAGAGATCACTGCGAGCGTCGATATCACTCTCGCCCGCCGCTTGCTCCGGGCTCATGTAAGTCGGTGTGCCCAGCGCTACTCCCGTACCCGTGAGCGTACCTGCTCCGGCCTCTGACAACGCCTTCGCTATCCCAAAATCCGTCACCATGACGCGCCGGCGCGTTCCTTCCAGGAGGATGTTGTCCGGTTTCACGTCACGGTGGACTATCCCGGTGGCGTGTGCCAGACCAAGAGCGTCAGCGGTTTCCTTCATGATTCGCCGGGATTCTTCAACAGGCAGACGGCCACGTCTTCGGAGACGTTGGGCCAGCGACTCGCCGTCCACATAGCCCATGACGAAGTAGACGAGCTCATTCTCATCACCGACCGCGTGTATCGGGACGATGTGGGGATGGGATAGCCGAGCGGCCATTTGGGCCTCACGGATGAATCGTCGCTTGATTTCCCTCCGGAACGCCAGTTCGGGGGGGAGCAGCTTAATGGCTACTCGCCGCTTTAGCTTCAGATCACGGGCGCTATAGACCACACCCATGCCACCCCGTCCTATCTCGCCCTCAATGACATAGGATCCGGTGAGCGTGTCGGCTAGGCGCGCCGCGAGCGGTCCGAGTTGTGCTTCGTCCATTGGCGTATGTTACCAACCGAGCGTAGATTAACCTTGATATTTACCAATTGGCAACCTGCCAGGGAACTGCCACTAGTGGGGACGCATGCGCTGGTTGACAGATGATGCTGGTCGACGCTGGGCCGCCGAACGAGTAGGTCGGACGTCTGGCATGATCGCGACAAAGAAGACTAAGAGCTCGTTCCCTGAGCCAGCCGACATAATTCGCTTCAGCTGTGAGTCGGACAACTCTGAACCTGCCCGCGAGGTCACCACCCGGGCTGGGCTGCTCGAACAGCTGACCGAGTCCGAACTCAAAGCGCTGCTCAACATAGCTCCAAGGGCTCCGTAGTCCGCTACGCTGCCTCACGCTGTGCTCGAGCCTTACTACACTCGCTGCCATATTGACAGACACTTGGGCGTCCGTAACGCCTAAGTGGCTGGCACACTGCCACGATGATAGGTGTTTTAGGTGCATGGACGCTCCTGTACGGGCATGGTAAGTGCCAGTTGGGGCGCGACGGGCCGATCTGCCTGGCCTGAAATCCTGTGATTAGTGGGGCTGATTTAGCATGACGGAAAAAAGACTGATACGCCGGAGACTCCCTGTACTACCGCTTCGAGGGCTGGTTCTGTTTCCGGGTGTGACGGCGCCCATTGGAGCGGGCAGGCCACGCACGCTTGCGGCCATCGAGGCGGCATTGAAGAGCGAGTCCGACGGTCGCTTGATCTTCGCGGTGTGCCAGCGTGAAGATCAAGAGGAGGTGGAGCCCGAGGGGCTGCACACCATGGGGACAGTCGCCCGCATCGGGCAAGTGCAGCGTGGGCTGGGTGGCATTCAACTCCTGCTTCACGGCAAGCACCGTGGCGCGGTCCTGCAGTACAACCAGGCGGGCAGCTACCTGGAAGCGGCGGTGCAAGAAGCTCCCGACCTCGACCCCATCGACGCTGAGAGCGCAGCCTTCGTAGCCCTGTACCGTGAGGTGCGAGAGCGCGCAACCGAGCTGGGCGAGAAGACGGGGATTCCGGAAGAGGCCATTCAACAAGTCTTGGAGGGTGTGAACGACCCAGGGAGCTTTGCCGATCTGGTGGCGGGTTACCTGGAGATACCCAAGCAGGAGAGACAAGGGCTGCTTGAAACCCTCGGCGTCGAGGAACGCCTGCGCCGTGTGCTGCTTCATGCACAACGGCAGATCGGACTGCTGAAGGCACAAGCGGAGATTAAGTCCAAGGTCCAAGAGGAATTGGGAGAACGGCAGCGTGAGATGTTTCTCCGTGAGCAGCTCAAAGCGATCCGTCGCGAATTGGGCGATGAGGACGAAGGTGCTGATGTGGACGAGCTGCGGGAGCGTCTAAAGGGCCTCGACTTGTCGGAAGAAGCCCGCAAGGAGGTGAACCGTGAGCTGGGCAGGTTGGATCGTTCACCCAGAGAATCGATGGAAGCTCAGGTGATCAGGACCTTCCTCGAGGCGGTGGCCGAACTTCCCTGGAACGAGCGCACCGAGGATCACCTCGATCTCAAGATTGCCCAAGAGGTGCTAGACGAGGATCACTACGGCCTCAAGGAAGTCAAGGACCGTGTTCTGGAGTACTTGGCCGTCCGGAAGCTCCAGGGGCAACGAACCGACGGAGACGAACCCGCTGGCAATGAGGACGATCGACGGCCAAAAGGCACCATCCTCCTGTTTGCCGGCCCTCCGGGAACCGGGAAGACGTCTGTCGCCAAGTCGATTGCCCGAGCGATAGGCCGCAAGTACGTCCGTATTGCGCTGGGTGGCGCTCGGGATGAAGCCGACATTCGGGGACACAGACGAACCTACGTTGGTGCGATGCCGGGCCGTATCATGGATGGACTCAAACGGGCCGGGAGCAAGAACCCGGTCTTTCTCTTGGACGAAGTGGATAAGCTGGGTGCGTCTTTCCAAGGCGATCCCGCCTCGGCATTACTGGAGGTGTTGGATCCGGCACAAAACGACTCCTTCACCGATCACTATCTTGGCATACCGTTTGACCTGTCCGAAGTGATGTTCATAGCCACGGCAAACTTCATCCCCAACATCCCGCCACCGTTGTTGGACAGGATGGAGTTGGTGGAGTTCTCCGGCTACACGGAGCGCGAGAAGCTCGAAATAGCGCGGCAGTATCTGGTTCCGCGTCAAGTAAACGATGCAGGTCTGTCTTTGGACGAGTTGACCATCGCAGATGGGGCCGTCAGTGCTGTCATCTCCGGCTACACCCGGGAGTCGGGAGTCAGGCAACTGGAGCGTGAGTTGGGGAAGGTCGCTCGCAAAGTGGCACGCAAGATAGCCGTGCAAGAGATCGACTCCCTCGACGTTGATCGAGAGAACGTACGTGACCTCATTGGAAGGCCGAAGGTGCATCCCGAGAAGGCGGCGGAGGAGGATCAGCTCGGTGTGTCAACTGGCATGTATTATACGCCAGCGGGTGGAGACATCATGTTCGTGGAGGTATCGGTCATGCCAGGCAAGGGCAGTCTGGTTCTCACCGGTCAGCTAGGTGATGTAATGAAGGAGTCGGCCCAAGCGGCGCTTTCTTACGCCAAGTCGCACGCGGCCGAACTAGGTATTGCCGCTGACATGTTCGCTGAGAAGGACATCCACATTCACGTGCCTGCAGGTGCGATACCGAAAGACGGACCATCTGCCGGCGTCACGATGGCCACGGCTCTGATAAGCCGTATGTCGGGCGTGCCCGTAAGGCACGATCTTGCCATGACGGGAGAGATTACGCTTTCTGGGCGAGTGCTCCCGATCGGCGGTGTCAAGGAGAAAGTCCTCGGTGCGTGCCGCGCCGGCATCTCCAACATCATGCTTCCGAAAGAGAACATCCCCGATCTGGAGGACCTCAGCGAAGCGGAGCGGGACCGGATCGAGGTCTACGCAGCTGAAACCCTGAGCGACGTGATCGCTGTGGCATTTCAGGGCAAGCGCGGAAAGGCCGAAAGGCCGAAGCATGAAGCCGAGGATGCAGACCTGGCTGCGAGTCGCAACTGAGGAACGGCTACCACTCGAGACTCCTGAGCAACAGGTCGCTGATAGAGTCGGATGGCACCCGACATCCAGGCCCCTCGTCAACGGACGTCGGATTCGCGGCCGTGAGGCACTGGTGGCCTAGGACGAGACTCAGCGCCAGGTGCCCGATGGAGTCCGGATCTGCATCATCACGAAAGTACCCCAAGCCTTGACCCCGAGTGACGATATCTGAGACCCGCCGCTTCAGGCCCGCCATGACCGATGCTGCGAGTTCTCGAGCGAGACCGTCCGTCCACGAGTCGTTCGCCATCAAACGAATCAGGTGAGGGCTCTCGGCCAGTGATTTGTACACGGCGCGGAGCTCATCGCGGAGTTGCCCCGTAGCATGAGCGTCTGCCACTGCGGCAGGTGTTGTAAGGCATCGGCTGGATTCTTCCATGACGGATCGGTACAACCCTGTCTTGGATCCGAAATAGTAGAACAGCAGTTGCTTGTTCACTCCCGCGTTATCGGCGATCCGCTGCACACGGGAGCCCGCGAGCCCATATTCAGCGAACTCCCGGGCAGCAACCCGGGCAATCCGGCTTCTTCGACCACCTTCCCCTGCGTCGGTCATTGATCATCCAACTAGTTGGTTGAAGTATCAAGGTGCCATACTCGTGTCTTGCCGTCAACTCGTGAGCGCCAATATGGCACCTCGTATTGCGGCTACCCACAACGGGTCTGCTGACCAGAAGCCTCTCAGTTGCTCTGTTTTCTCCCACGTTCCTAGGATCGCGCTGGTTCCGGTATCAAGACACACGATGCCATCGGTCTTGAATAAGCTTGTCACCTCGCCGGGGTCGACCGCCCCGGCGAGGTCCAGGCGAGAGTCCTGTGGAGCTCTGCCAATGGTCCACAGTGCCGTCGATGTCTTGTCGGCTACCCGTTTTCGCCAGATGGGAGCCAGAGTAGCGAGCGTATCAGCCGGTGCTAGGCATGTGACGGATTCTGCCCTAACAGCAGTCCGCAACGCCAGGTCACCGAAAGACCGACTTCCGCTGAACTCGATGGTTGCCGGCTCGCCCACTCGTCCGATTGAGTGAACCTGCTCCTCGAGCATATCGAGGCTCTTGGCCTGCCTGCTGGCGATGAGTGCGAACAGTGCTTCTGGCGCAACGGGCTTGAACACCTGTGGCTCAGTCGTAACCAGTATCGCTGCCCGTTTTGCCACGAGTCCGTTGAGCGCTTGGTAGGTGTTGGCTCGAGCCACTCCAACTGCCTTTGATAGTGCATAAGCGGATGTGGCCCCGCGAGTTACTAGCTGGTGGTACATCAACGATTCAGTTGGAGTGAAGCCGAACGGTACCAGATCCATGGGACACAGATCCTTAGAGGTAGTATTAGCTACTACTAATGAGGTAGTGCAGGATGCGCAATGGGGGATGGTGACATTGGGGCGTGAGCTGCTAGTCAGCCGGGGTGTGCCGCCAAGCTGACTCTGGGCTGGGCGATTAGGCTTCGCAGCCCTTCTCTCTTCTTGAGATTGGGACTAGCTGTATTGCAGAGTCCATCCCGCGAGCTTGGCAATGAGAGCGAGCCGGAATGTCACGTCGGCCTTCCTGCCATCTTGGGATCTGACATCGGCCTCGAGGGGAAACGCAAAATCTGCCAGGCTCGAGCTTCCCTTCGGCAAGGTTCGCAGGTTCTTGGGGCTCCAGACTCCCTGCTCATCGCAGTCCTTGAGCAGTCGAGTGAGGATCCGGCTCCCGACCGACGAGTGCTCCAGCAGCTGTAATCGTACGAGCAGTTCCAGCCAGTGAAGTGCGAAAGGCAAGTCCTTGGGGTTGCCGGCGCTATCGGCAGACAAAGGGTCTCCCAGGAGGTGAAAGGTGGGCTTCACTGTCTTGCGACCGAGCTGAATAACGTACGTGCGTTTGGTGGCCGCCTTGGTTAGGAATGCACCGAGCCGCTCAACGAAACCGGCCCTTTCGCGCTGCAGCCTGGGCATATACGCCAGTGCCGCGACTGCGAATACAGTCGGTGGACGGGCATCCGGGTGCAAAATGTTGCGTGAGCCCTTTCGCACGATCGGCTTTTCAGCCAAGTCGCTCCGCAAAAACTGAGATATGTGGGTCACGATCTTGTGGGCTGATCCGCGAACCCTCGGGTCCTCATTCTTGCGTGCTTGGGCGAGTGCTGCGGTGACACCTTCACGCATGAGATCGCGTGACCATTCCCCCAGGAGTGGATTTGTCTTGTTGGCCTTCTGGTATTCAAACTGTAGTGAAGGATCATCATCGCGCGATAGCAAGCGGTAGAACAGGCGGTCGGCTAGTCGGAACGGACGTTCTGCGGTAGGAAGTCCAAGCTCAAGCAGACGACGGTATTGCGCGACCGTGCCAACGTCTTTGATGCCCTGCGCCTTTGAGGGGGCCAAGCCCAGGATATTGCCGCTCCACGTGCCGTTCACACGCTGCTTCTTCATGACCTGTTTCACGGGCTTGTACTGCAAGACGTCCTGGCGCAGTTGGTCCATGTCGCCGTCGGTGGCCGATCCGGGAGGGAGTATCTGGGTCACCGTGCGCCACCGGATCGACGGGCAGGCCTTCTCGCGGATCCAGCTTACAGGAACGGTATGGGTGTCGGGCAGATCCAGGTCGAATCCTCGGTTGGAGACAACGATGCGGGACACCGGCGCGCGAGAAATTACAGCGTTGGCAGCGTTTCGGCCAGCCCGACAACGTAACTTGTTGTGATCATGGACGTTATAGAGCGGGCTCTCGAGGCAGTCAGGAGGTTGCCTAGGCTCGAACGACCGCGCAAGTTTCCAGGCCATGATCGAGAGTCTCAAACAACGCGAGGTGGTGACTCTTCCAGATAGGGTGCGGCTTAATGGCCGGATCCTGTTCCTGGCTGATGATCCCCAACTGATTCGTCGGCAATTGGGTGGTGAGGATCTTCCCTGGCCGCTTAGTGCCTCCCTCAGGGACAACATATCAACGGACGAGATAACCCCGGCCTATATCTGCTACTACTATGATGAGACCCTCGGCGAGTTTCCCTACCTAGGCTTCAAGGCTGGGGATGAGTTTCCCATCCAGCGTGGCAGCGTTAGGGCAGGGGGATTCGTCTGCTCGGTGAGTGGCAAGCGGCGTGGCAAGGGTTCGTCGCGCGAGCAATCACCATATGCCGAGATGTCGGCTGGGATTAGCCTGGTCATAGCAGAGAATATCGAGAGGATCTACCGCGAGAACTGCCAGAACCTCGGGGTTCTCACAAGCACTGACTTCTCCCTCATTGAACGCGTCAGGGATGGGGAGGAGATCCCGTTGTCCGAGTTCATCGAGGGTGAAGGTGCCATCACCCGGGATGTCATCAGACATGGGGGGCTGTTCCATTACAACGTGGCCCGAATTCAGGGGAAGGTTCAGGTACTGACCCCAGAGACGGCTGACCGTCCGATGACTCTGGGGGAAAAGATCATTGCGCGCCATTGGGTTCGTGATCTCGCCAAGGACTCTGTTGGTGTTTCCCATGTTGAACCGGGAGATGAGGGTTTTGTTCGCACTGACATCCGTTTCAGTCACGAGTACGTGACTCCCATGTCAGCGATATTCTGGGAAGACTACGTAGGACCGGATGAGCGAATAGTGGATCCAAGCTCTGTCTTCTTTTTCCGCGACCATCTGACCTTTCTCGATGTTGCCATGACGGATGAGCGCAAGGCACAGGGGCTGCTGGATGTGGCGCTGCAACTCGAGCGAAAGCAGCAGCAGTTCGCCGAAGTCCAAGGCGTTAAACTCTATGGGGAGCTTCCTCGTGCCAAGGGTCGTGGAACGGCCCAAGGCTCAGAGGCGATCTGCCATTCCAAGATCCTCGAGCAGCACGCTTTGCCGGGTCACGTGATCATCGGCAGTGATTCACACACCCCACACGCCGGTGCCGTTGGCAGCGTAGCGTTCGGGGTGGGCACGACTGCGATCTTCAACTCGTGGCTGACGAAGGACGTGCGAATCAAGGTTCCCCCGTCGGTTCTCATCCGCGTTTCCGGGAGCAAGCCGGAAAACGTGACCGCGAAGGACTTCATGCTGCAAATCCTGAAGCACTCCTACGTGAAGAACGGTCACGCGATTGGCAAGATTGTCGAGTATGCTGGGGAAGCTGTGGAATCCCTTTCTGTCGACGAGCGTGCCACAATGACAAACATGGCTGCTGAGGTCGGCGCGTTCACTGGCATCATCAGGCCTGACGAAATGGTGGTTGGCTACCTGGAGACCGAACGTGGGCTGGATCCGAGTGAAGTGCGTGCCCTGATTCGCGACCTTTACTCAGAGGACGATGCGGTGTATGAGGAGGTCATCGAACTTGACGCTGCACAACTGCGACCGCTGGTGGCGCTCCCAGGAGATCCCGGTAACGGGCTCTTTATCGAAGAACTTGGTGGACTGATCCAGATCGACATCGCATACGGCGGCTCGTGCACTGCTGGAAAGAAGTCAGACATGGACATGTATGCGCGCGTCTTCGAAGACGCCCTTGGCTGCGGTGAGCGCATACACTCCGATGTGCAGTGCTTCATTCAATGTGGCTCACAGCACGTGAAGCACTATTGCGAGGAACAGGGATACCTCGAGGTGTTCGAAAAGGTAGGTGCCACTTTCATCGAACCTTCCTGCGGCGCCTGTATCAACGCTGGCCCAGGCGTGTCCTACGATCGCAAAACAGTGACGATAAGCGCCATCAACCGCAACTTCCCTGGCAGGTCGGGACCCGGTCAGCTATACCTCGCAAGTCCATATACAACTGCAGCCAGCGCGGTTGCAGGACACATCACGGCGTGGGAGCGCGATTGACTCGATCCGGCACGGCCAGTGCCCTGAGACAGCAACAGCAAGCGCCTCGCAACTGTGCGAGGCGCTTCGTATTGCTGCAGGTGTGGCAATCGGCCGGATCAGTTTCCCCTCGATCCTCCTGAATCAGGCGTAGAAACGACTGCTCGCCCGGTGGTTCTGAATGCTCCGGGCGGGTAGCGTCCGCTGGCGTTCCACAACACCCAGTCGGTCAGTCCGGCATCTTCGACCGCCTCGATCTCGGCTCTTACTTCGGTCGCTGTATATCGCACCCGGCGAATCGAGAAAGCCTGCAGGAACGGGCGAATCTTGGCCGATCCGGTTACCTGCTCGGCTCGGCGCATCCCATCCTGCATCGCTCTAGATACGATCTCGTATGGGTAGGAGTTTGGCCAGTCGAATCCGTAGGCGCCCCGCCCGTAATGGCTGGGATACACCATTGGAAGCACCACATCGGCTAGCTTGATCACGTCTTCCCAATACTGTCCGATTCCTAGATCATTGGTCGCTGAGGTGGCCAGGCCAAACACATCGAGCGTGAATGGGACGCCCAGTTCTCGCACCCGCTCACCCGCCAGCCCCAGATTCCGTCTGATGCCAGCCCGTCTCGACTCGCCTGGCCTGCGGGCGGCAAAGACAGCCCTCTCCAGGTTCTCGGCTGGCTCGTCGGGAAACCTCACATAGTCGAATTGGACCTCACGGAATCCCATCAACACCGCCTCCGCAGCGATATCGGCCGCATAGATCCAAACCGAGTCCTTGTAAGCATCTACCCATGCATCTCCGAAGCGGTCTTTCCACAGCCCACCGCCAACGTCTTGCACTGCCCAATCTGGTTTGTGCTCGGCAAGTCGAGGATCCTTGGCGACCACGATCCTGGCTATCGGGTGAATCCCGTGTCGGCGCAAGACCGCCAGACGCTCCCTCACGTCCCTGGCTCTGATAAGGCCGTTCGCGCCAACTGATACAGCGACTGGTACACTCGACCTGTAGGTGACGTATCCAGTGCCGTCCTTGACGTCTATCACGAACGAATTGATCTCGGTGGTATCCGCAAGCGCTAACAGATCGTAGAATCTGCTCCCGCCGAACACCCAGGCGTTGAGGTAGATGCCCCGGACCGCTGCAGGTGGTTGACCTAGTGGGGGTGCAGGCAGCCTGATCGCTGCGGCGTCACCTGGCAGTATCTCGGCGAAGTAGTCGGGCCGAAGCTTGAGCTGGTACAAGTCCGTCCAGTCAATCGAATCAGCGGTTTGAGCAGCAAGACCGCCGGACCATATGACCAGGGAGACCAGGGCTACGAGCTGCTGCAGTGGGTTCCTCATACGGTGGTCAACCAGCTGAGTCGACGACTCAGTTGCCCCCCTCAATGACTCTCAATTCAACCCGTCTATTCTGTGTTCTGCCTGCTCTTGTCGAGTTGGTGGCAATCGGATCCCCGGAACCGTAGCCACGGGCCTCCATTCGCTCGGGTGGCACACCCCTGCGCGCCAAGTGGGCCATCACCGACCGAGCCCTGGCTAGCGACAGCGGGTTGTTGATCGCATCGGAACCCGTTGCGTCCGTGTGTCCGGCTACCTCTATGCGCACGTCAGGATAATCGAGCAGAGACTCGGCAACCAAGTCGAGAATGGCATACGAATCTTGAGTGAGTCTCGACCTGCTCGTCTCAAAACTCACTCCCCGCAGGATTAAGGGGCCCCGCTCACCCTGCTGGGTAACGAATACACCGCCTGCGATCACGAAAAGTACCGGGCACCCCGCGGAGTCCACCGGGTGGCCTGGGGCTGTATTGGGACAACGGTCTTCCCCATCCGGTACACCATCGGCGTCCGAGTCGCTGACCACAGGACAGCCGCGGCTGTCCACTCTGGTGTTCGGTGGCGTGCCCGGACACTCGTCGTTGACGTCGAGCACACCGTCCGCGTCGGTGTCGGTGGGGCAACCGAACTCGTCAACCACCACACCTTCCGGCGTGTCGGGACAGCGGTCGAGACCGTCGACCACTCCGTCGGCATCTGAGTCAATCGGGCATCCGTTGGTGTCGACTTCCGCACCAGCTGGAGTATCTGGACATTGGTCCAATCCGTCGAAAACGCCATCTACGTCCGTGTCCGTTGGGCAACCCAATTCATCCACGGTTGCCCCAACCGGCGTTTCGGGACAGATGTCAATCCCCAGGAAAACGCCATCAGAGTCGGCATCAGTCGGACAACCCTTTTCATCGACTGTCGCACCAAACGGTGTGTCTGGGCAGGCATCACGGCCGTCAAAGACACCGTCCCGGTCACTGTCAATAGGGCATCCCTGCGCGTCGACGGAAACTCCTTGCGGTGTGGCAGGACAGACGTCGTGCTTGTCGGGAACGGCATCGAGGTCGGCGTCGCGCGGAGGACCGCCAAACGCAAATATCGAGATTCCGGCGTTGGCACTCAGGTTTGCTGAGCGCAGAGTGCCGAACGGAGCGAATGATCCTCTGCCCTCGATACGAAACGCCATCCTCGCTCCCAGGTTGATCCGACTTCCCAGCATCACATTGGCGGCGCCCTCATCGTCGGTTGCTGCACCCCGGTAGTATTGCCGTTCGTACCCCACCCCGAAATAAAAAGAATTCCAGGATGTCGTGTGGCCGTACGCAACAAGATCGGCCCCCACACGGGTCACCGTAACCCGGTCTCCGCTGGCGACGGCGTACGTCACCGTGTAGTCGCCGTTGACCTCTAGGGCGAGAACTGGAGTGAAGAAGAATCCCAGTCTACCGCCCGCACCGCCACGGCTCTTGAGCGCAAGGCTATCGTCGTAGGCGGTATACTGGCCGTACGCCCCAACCTCGAATTGACCTGCAGTACCCGATTGTGCATGGACTGGGCTGGAGCACAGCAGTCCGTAGGCAGTTGCCAGGATGGCGACGTTCGCGGCTAAAATACCATTTCTCAACATAGGCAAGAATCTAAGACATCCGTTTTACTGGTGTTACCATCATGCTGCCGCTTCTCATCGCCCTCACATGCCACGAATAAGCGGCTTCCTCCCCCCGGGTTCTGCGGCAGACGTCACAATCCAGCTGCTCTGAGGTACCGGATCGGGAGGATCGGTGAGTTGGACTCAGTTGTCTCCTTGGTCCGCGTGAAGGAATCGGGTAGCCTCAGACAACTGGCTCGTGATCTGTGACAACTCTGCGCCGCTGCGCGTAAGCTCCTGAAGCGCTTGAAGTTGAGCCTGCGTGGCCACAACAAGATGCGCTGCCTCGCCAGCGGAGCGCTCGGCGGCCGCACGGGCTTCCGCCATTATGAGGCTGGTCTCTTCGGCGATCTCGAGGTTGCTCTGTGGTAGCGCCACCATCCGCTCACCAGTACGCCGAGTAACCTCCGCGGTATCAAGGATGTGGGTCAGAGCAGCGGCCCACTCGTTGGAGCCTTCGGTCAGTTGGGCCAGCTGTCCGCCAAGGTCTTCCAGTACCCGTGCTGCCTTGTCGATGGCTCGTCGAGTGTCCTGGGCGCTACCTCCCATCTTTCTCGCAGCGTCCGCGCTCTGCTCGGCCAGCTTCCGCACCTCATCTGCTACCACGGCAAAGCCCTTCCCCTGTAGACCGGTCCGGGCCGCCTCGATGGTGGCGTTCAGAGCCAACAGGTTGGTCTGGTTGGCTATGCTTGCGATGGTGTCGGAAAACTCGGCGACATCCTGGGCTGCGTCCCTCAGGTGGTCGACCTCTGTCACGCCAATCTCGATCGTGGAACCCAATTGCCTCAGCTGCTCGACCGTGTTGCCACTGGCCTCGTGTAGCTCGACCGCAGTTTTCGCTACCGACCGTGTGGCCTGTTCGGTGTCCGTACCGGCCTGGCGGGTGCCACCGATGCCGTCAACCAGACGCTCCAGCGCTTTGACGCCGTCTTCGGCTCGCTCGACAGCCTTTCGGGCCTCGGACTCTGCCCTTGCCGCGTTCTTGGCAGCCTGCTGGGTAGCCTCCCGAATCGTATCGCCCGTCGCAGCCAGTTGCTCAACGCAGCGTGCCGCTCTATCGGACGACTGAACCAACGGTGCCACCGTTGTGCTCAGATTCAGTGACAATGCGAGTTGGGGAGCGAGGAGATTGAGCAAGAACGCGTCATCACGCCGGTACATCGTTGGATCGCTGTGCCGTATGCTCCAAGCACCGGCCAGGCCTCCACCATGGTACAAGGGCACCAGTATCTCTGAGCCGGGAGTCTCTCCCTCGGGCAAGACCATATCACCATACGTGAGCGCACTCGCCACCACCGGTTCACCGTGCCGCACAGCGTCACCGATAAGGCCGGTTCCGGCCGGGAACCGCAGCTCACTCGAACCCGCCGTGTCGGCGAGGATCACCATTTCGTTGGTGCCCGCTTGGTACCGTGCGAATCCCATGTTTTCCCAGGGCAGAAGTCGCGTGGTCAGCTGCTGGATCCGCTCAAAACTTTGTTGGATGCTTACCTCCGCAGCCACCGTCCCCGCCAGCCGCTGAACCAATCGCAATTCGTCAGCCCGTACACCGGATTGGATCACCCAGTAGATCAACAGCGCTACGGCCATGAAGGCTGCCGCAACTCCCAGCGCAGGCAGGGTCGGAGCTTCTGCAGTGAGTAGGCCCACCCACGCTATAGCCAGTCCGCTACCTGCGAGTGCCATCACAGCTTCCCATCGAAGGGTCAGCTTGGCGTCGACCCAGGCCACTCCCCCCGATAGAGCCAGTTCCGAATAGAACGTGGCGTTCACAAACGCCGGGAGGACTACCACAATGAACACCAAAGGCACCAAGTTGGCGATCTCGACGGCTCCCGCTCCCGTAACACCGCCAATGAGCCCATAGAGAAGCCCGATGAAGCCTGTAGCCAGTCCCAGGTGGCCCGCGATGGACAGGGCATCGGCAATCCGTTGCCGCCGCATGACGATTTCACCGAACAACATCCCCACACAGATGACGAACACGGCGAATTGCCAGCCCCTGAGCAAGATCGCAGCCACCGCTACGCCGGTCGCGAACGACGCTATTCCTCTACCTGGCAGGGAGACCGCGAATCGTCTGCTCGCCGCGGCAGCTGCTCCGATTACGATCGTCTGGAGTGTGAAGGCGCCACCACGGAGCGTGGGATCTTCCAAGAGACCGACCACGGCAACTAAGAAGAACCCCAACCCGCCAAGCTCGCTGGCGAATCGGATCAATCCGGAGCGGGAGATTGTCTTGGGTTTGCTCACGCTTTTTTCTGTGTCAGACATAAGAGGCTGCGGCCGCAATGTTGTCGGGCAACCGAAAAACTGCAAGGCGCTGACGACCTGGACCCCTTGGCTCCGACTGGGCTGACCCGTACCTTACTGCCCGCACACTGTCCATTGGAAAGCTCCGGAGGATCCATGAAGTTGAGTATCGAGTACTGCGTCGTCTGAAACTATGAACCGAGAGCCACCAGTCTGGCGGCTGAAATCAAAGATGCATATCCCGAGGCTGAGATCGAGTTAATCGAGGGCTCGGGGGGCGTGTTCGAGGTTACGGTGGATGGTAGCCTGATGTTCTCCAAGAAGAAGCTCGGCCGGCATGCCGGGCCTGGAGAAGTGATGGGACTGATCCGTTAGCTGGGGACTAGCTCATGATCGAGCCAGCCAAATGAATAGGCCACATGGGGCTTACCCCGATTCGATGTGTATCGCCGTATCGACGGGTGGTGGCGATGCACCCGGCTTGAATGCGGTGATTCGTGCCGTGGTTCTTGGCGGGCTGAATCGCGGCTGGGAGGTACTGGGCATCAGACGCGGGTTCGGTGGCTTGTTGGGAGATTCGCCAGTGGTATCACTCGATCGAGCAGACGTGAGAGGCCTCACGAATGTTGGCGGCACTATGCTCGGTACGACGAATCGCGGCAACCCGTTCCGTTGGCCGGTACCACAATCTGATGGCACGTGGGTCGAAGCAGACCGCTCCGACGAATTGATCGACAAGGCGAGATTATTGGGGATAAAGGCGGTAGTCGCTGTTGGCGGTGACGGTACGCTCGGTATCGCCGCTGACCTGGCGGAAAAAGGCCTGCCCATGGTTGGTGTGCCGAAGACGATCGATAACGACGTCGGTGGTACGTGGACCACTTTTGGCTTCGATACCGCAGTCAACACTGCTACCGATGCCATGGACAAGATCGAGTCCACGGCCGAGAGTCACGAACGAGTGATGGTCGTGGAGGTGATGGGCCGCTACGCGGGGTGGATAGCGCTCCACGCGGGTCTGGCGGGCAGCGCGCATGCGATACTGATACCCGAGATCCCATTTGACCTTGACAAGGTGTGTGACAAGGTTCGCCAACGCGAGGCGCTGGGCCGCAAGTTCAGCGTGGTGATTGTGGCGGAGGGGGCGACACACAAAGGCGGTTCAGCGGTTCTGAAAGCGGGAGCGGTGGCGGGTGCGAGCGAGCGCCTTGGCGGTGTCTCCAATCTCGTCGCCGAGTACATCCAGATGCATACCGGCAAGGAAACACGCACTGTGACCCTGGGCCATCTTCAAAGGGGCGGTCGCCCTACCACCTTCGACCGTCTGCTGGCATTGAGATTCGGCGCTGCTGCTGTACGGGCTGTGGAGCAGGGGGATGTGAACCATATGGTCGCTTTCGATCCGCCCAACGTGAAAACTGTGCCTCTCAAAGAGGCCGTCGGCAACCCGCACGTCGTGCCTCTCGACTGCGACCAGATCAGGACGGCGAGGGAACTGGGAATCAGTATGGGGGACTAGGCTGCCGCCCCCTCCGACTCCTGCGGTGTGTTCAACTCCCCTTCCGTCTTTGCCACCCATACAGCACAGGTAGTGTCACCGGTTACGTTCACAGCAGTACGAGTCATGTCCAGTATCCGTTCGACTCCCACCACTAGGGCAATACCCTCTACGGGGATTCCGATCTGTTGCAGCACGATTGTGAGCGTTACCATGCCAATGCCCGGCACGCCCGCAGCACCGATTGACGCCAGCGTCGCGGTCAAAACGACGATGATGAGATCCTGTATGCCCAGCGTCATGCCGAACACCTGAGCGATGAAGATGGTACTCACTCCCTGGTAGATGGCAGTCCCATTCATATTGATGGTGGCGCCCAGTGGCAGCACAAACGAGGCCACGTCATTCGATACACCCAGGTCCTCTTTCGAGACCTGAATGTTGATCGGTAGAGTGGCGTTGCTGGACGAAGTCGAGAAAGCAAACAGCGCGACCTCGTAGTACTTCTTGAAGAAGTAAACCGGCGACATGCCCGACAGACGGAGCGAGATCGGGTATACGATCGCGACAAAGGCGATCATCGTCCCGATCGTGACGACTACGTATTTCAGCAGGGTCAGCAGAACACCGTAGCCGAATTGTGCCGCGACGGCAGCAATGAGGGCGAACACACCAAGCGGTGCGATCCTCATGACCATCTTCACCAGCACTATCATCGCGTCGTTTATGGACTGGAGAAGGTTGACGACCGGTTTGCGACGCTCCTCTGGCAGGATAGTGAGTGATATGCCGAACAGCAGGGCAAAGAAGATGATCTGCAGGAAGTTCGTCTCGACCATCGCCCTGAATGGATTGCGGGGCACAATGTTGACCAGGAACTCAGACAGGCTCGGCTTCTCGGCTACTCGTTCCAGTTGCTGTTCGGTAACGCCGGCATAGTCCGTCATCATGCGAGCCTTCACATCCTCATCCATTCCGGCGCCCGGATTGAATGCCTTGCCGGCAGCCAATCCGAATGAGACGGCGATTGCAGTGGCGACCAGGTAATAGCCCACCGTCTTCAGCCCGATTCGGCCAAGCTTCCTGAGGTTACCGAGACTGGCGGTACCTACTATGAGTGAGGCCATCACGAGCGGCACGACAATCATGATCAGGAGATTGATGAACGCGTCGCCGATGGGCTTGATCCAGAGCGCCGCATTCCCCATGACTGGCCCGAGCAATGCGCCCAGGAGCAGTCCGATGAGAATCTGGGTGTGGAGCTTGATGCCCTTGCTTTCGGTCTTGGGTTTTTCGGAGTGAGGCTTGTTTTCGTCTGTCACGCCAGCGTCCCCTGAGGATGAGTCGGATGCAATCTAAGCGACATCGTGCCATGCCACAGCTGTATACTGGATTAAGTTGAGTCCATGTCGCGGCATCACGTACGAGATCACTACCTACCGCCGGATCCGGAGGCCTATCGTAGAGCCGAGCCGTCCACGGGTCGCGTCATCGTGATCGCTCCCACCAGAGCGGCATGCGAGACCATCGAGTTCGCGATGCATCTGAATATCTCAACCGTGCTGGACCGTGAACACGGAGAAGAGGTGGCACAGCTGGCGAGCAGCGGCCGGGGCTTCGGCATTGTGGCAGGTACTGGAACAGGTAAGACCTTGGCGATCCGCTCGATCTCAGAAGAAATCCTGGGTACCCAGCTCAAGGTCGGGGTGGTGAATCGCGAACGGGAGGCGATGCCGGAAACACCCACGTGGAATGTGGTCATCGTAACCACTGGCATTGCCCGCCGTTGGTTTCAGGATGATCTAATCGACTCACATGACACCTTGGTGGTGGACGAGATACATCAGACCTCAGCCGAACTGGAGCTATGTCTCGCGTTGGGCAAGCGAGTCGGCTGCCGTTTCATCTGGCTTTCGGCCACCGTAGATCCCGCGTTCTACGCTGACTATTTGGAATCAACCGAAGTGCTCGAGACTTCTGTGTTCGATCCGGACATGGCGGCCCGAGTTGAATACAGTCGCGAGTCGCCATCGGCTTTCATCGACGATCACTTCATTCGCAGAGTGGTGAAGGAGCATCGTGGTGTAGCCGTCTTCCTGCCAACACGCGCGGAGGTCGAGCAGGTTGCTGGTGAGCTTGGATGGCGTTGGGAACACCTCAACACCGCGTTCTACCACGGTGGTGAGCCGATACGAGTGATCAAGCCTTTTCTCGATGGGACTGCACAGAAGCCGTTCGTTCTGAGCATGACCCAGGCAGGTCAATCTGCTCTGAATGTCCAGGGCCTCGACACTGTCGTTATCTACGACGCCTGCTACAACATCGTCATCGATCGCGGGCGCAATTAACGGATCGTGATATCGATTTCGCAGCTCTGGTCCCGACACCACCGGATTTCCAACTGGCTGGTGATACTGAACGTGTGGCCCTGACGGCCGCGGCCCTCGGTGTTGACTTTGCCGCGCTGGACCTTCCAGTACCGCTCGACCGCCGCGCTTACTCCGCGTCCGTCAGGCTGCTGAGCGACCGCGGCCTGGTGCACGCCGGCCGCTTGACTGACTATGGGAGAGATGTGGAGGCCATGCCGGTGGACCGCCCTTGGGGTGAACTGCTGGCACACGCCGACGACGATTTGATCCCGTACCTAGCGGTTGCAGCCAACGTCGATTCGCTACACAGGATCACTCGGGAGGAATCCGATCTTCGTGGGCTGGTCGTTCATGGCAGCGACCATCTGACCGCGTACAACATATTCGCCGCCGCAGTCAACGAATGTGGCTACGTGGGTCGTGTCTACGGCCTTCCGCGCCATCTGTTCACCGACGAGATCGACCGCTGGGCCGATGAGCGAGGCGTGCTGGTCAAGGCAATCGAGGACGTTGCGTTGGGTACGGCATCGGTGATGCGAACCTTGGAACGGCCACTTGGAGAGAAACTGCCCCGCGTCAAGAATGACGTCGCGACGCGATTCAGAGATCTGATAGCTCGAATAATGCCATTCGAGTTGGTCATCGGTGAAGAGTCGGTTTCCGGCGAGAGAGTTCGGGTGTCTCGCTCATCGGTGTGCAATCCCTATTCGGCAATCGCCGGAGCATTGTCATTCTTCGCCAACCGCTTTGGAGTGCCGCGAGCCGCAATCGAGGGTACCAACATCCCACTGCGCATGATCCAGCGGTACGCCAGGCGGGGAGACCCCATAATCGAGTTTCAAGTTGACAATCGGCGCTCAGGCTTGGTTGCAACGCGACGAACGGCGTACTTCGGATTCGAGTTGAGCAACGAACGCACGTGGCTTGCCGACGAGATCCCCGAGGAATTCGTTGACGCAGCGCGGGACGTATTGGCCCGGGCACTTACAGACGGTGTCACCGCACATCGATCGCAAGCTGACATATCACGGGCAGTTGCGCGCCTGGACGAGTACTGGCGTCGCTCTGGCTGCATGATCGAGGCGGCCAATCCGGTACACGCGATCGAGCTGCTCAGAGGCCAACTGGGGTGGGTGGAAAGCTGGAGCGACTTCCTGCAGGTGGATCTGCGTCTCGACGTGGACCAGATGCTGGACCCCGACCTTCGCAAACCGTTGGACGCGTTGCCAACCTCGGTATCCGTTCTGGGTGACAGAATCCCAATCGTCTATGAACTTGAGGGTGTGAACCCGGTTGCTGTGTTAAGGTTGCGAGAAGGTCAGGCTCGCCGCTTGCGCAAGCGGGACCTCCCCTCTCTCGACCGCCCTTTGCTCCTCAGTGTCCAGCGGAGGCGACGTGAGATAGTCCGGGCTGAATCAGTGGAGGAGCTGCACCACCGAATGCAGTTGCTTCCTGCCAACAAGGCGAGCGGTCGAGCGCGACGACGACGACGGCGGCGCCGTCGCTAGGCCCTCATGCAGGTGTCGTGAGCGACAGCATACCCAGCCAGGAAGCAGCGTAAGCCCCCTGCAATTCCTCACCACCGGCGCCAGACAACAACTGCAATCCCACACCGTCTATTACAGCCGTCATTAACCAGCCAATCTCCCCGACCGGCACGGTCGGAGTCAGCCCCATATCCTCCTTGAACAGCCGCGCTAACGCCGCGCCCAGCGAGCTGCTGAACTCACTAACGTGTGCCTTGGCTCGGTGGTCAGAAGACTCTGCCTCCAAACAGAGTAGTGTTTGCCACGCAAGCGTCACACCTGTGGCTGACTCATTGGTCAGTAGCTGCCAGGACCGCTCGGCTGGGGATATCTGTGCACTTGGTTTGAGCGCATCAGCCCAATTCTTGGTTCTGGACTCGGTGAGGCGATCTGTGACGGCGCTCAGTAGACCTTGCTTAGTCTTGAAATGATAATGGATTAGGCCCTTTGCAGTGCCAGCGGCCTTGGCCACGGCTTCGACCGTGACAGTTGCCGCTCCATGTTCCTTCACCAAGGCCTCGGCACTCTCAAGGATTGTCTCTCTAGCTTTTCCTCGCGTGTTCGACACGCGCCCCTCCTTTGACTGGTTGACCGGTTAACGGTGGCCGCTGCCACGAAACTGTCCTATCTGACCACTCAGTCAAATATAGAGATATCACGGCACCGTGCCAAGAACGGCTCGATTTGAAACCTTCGGCAAGTCAACAGCGTACAGAATTTTGCCAAGCCAACGAGTCCTAATAAGAGTATGTCGTCAGCGTTTTCCCCATTTGCCCGAGCGGTGCTCGACTCCTTCAGCGAGGGTGTCGTGGTCTTCGATCTGCACGGCGAGGTTGTGTTCGCCAACGATCCGGCCGCGGAGATACTGCGCAGTTTCGGCAAGGACGTTACGCTGGATGCGGCCGCTCTGCTGCCCAGGCTGGCGAGGCGGGGTGGAAGAATCGCACCGTTGAGAGCCGGCGGACTCAAGGTGGGTGAGGCGGTCTACTTGCCGGGGCGGTCGGGCGAACGGACACTCGCAGAGCGCGAACGGCAGGCGATTCTGGTTACGCTCCAGGGTACCGGTTGGAGATTGGCGGAGAGCGCCCGCCGACTGGGGATCTCACGCACCACGCTGTGGCGTCGCTTGAAGGAGTACGGCCTTCACCGTGACGGTCGCGGGAGATGGTCGCAAGCTTCCTAGCTGCTCTTTTTCTGTTCCCCCAAGCCCAGCAGGGAGATACTGCCACATTCAGCGACGGCACCACAGCGGCGCTGTATGCCCTCGCTCGAGTGCGTCACATCCGGCAGGATTCCCTGGTTCGTGATTACCAAGCTACGGTCCACACCCGCATGGACGTCACGGCGGGCCGAAGCCGCTTTGCCAGACAGACCGCGCTTGTTGCTCACGAGACAATGGCTCGAGTCGCCTGGCGGTCTCCCAACGACCTCAAAGTACGCATCCAGGGAGCAAGATCGGCGGCACCGATTCTGGGGATGATGGTGGGAATCAGTCCGGAACTCGATGAGGAGCTCGACGAGGATGTGAGGGGTGAACTCAGGCAAGAGGTCTGGTTTGATCGACCGTGGTTCATACCCCGTTCGCTGGGAGATAGCATCAGGTTGATGGGGGTGCCGGACCGAGCAGCGCTTCATCCCTTGGCTGCCGGCGCAACAAGTCACTATCGATTTGCCATAACGGACTCCGTTGCCTTGAGTGTGCCAGGCCGCGAAGTGCGTGCTGTCAAGATGAGAGTGGAGCCCAAGGAACTGGGTGCATCTCTGGTCGCGGGCGACCTGTGGATCGATCGGGAGACCGGAGATGTCGTACGGTTGACGGTCGTGTTTGTCGGTGCATATCTGTGGGAAGAGCCCAATGGCAGGACACCGGAAGACAGTGCCGACGCGCGCAAAGAGAATGAGTGGGCCAATCGGTTTCTCAGTGTCGAGGCCGACATCGAGTACGCGCTCGTCCAAAGACGATTCTGGCTCCCATATCGTCAACTTCTGGCGATGACGGCGGTGATTCCCTGGTTCGTCAACGCCACCGTTCCCGCTCGAGCGGTTTCCACGTTCAGTAGCTATCAGGTAAATACCTCACCGAGCCTGACCTTTGTCCTCCCACTCGAGGACGACAGTACACAGCGCAGATCACGCAGGAGAATTGCGGCAAAGGTCGGAGACCGATACAGCGAAGACGAGTCTACCCACGAGGAACGCTACAGGAACGGATACTACCATGCCGGCCTCTGGAGTGACGGACGTTGGGAAGTGGATGTGCCCCCGGCGGATTCCCTGACGTCGTACGAGTGGGATGGTGAGTTCAAGGTTGCGCTCGACGCGGACGAACAGCGTCGAATACACGAATCGATTGCCGAACTTGCCAGCATCTCGGAAGATCTACCGTCACAGTGGGTCGGCAAGCAGCGCTTCCAGATGGCATGGGAGAGGTTCTCAGACATCGTCCGCTTCAACCGCGTCCAGGGCTTTTCGCTTGGTGCGGGCTTTCAGTTCCGTCCGGGACCGGCATTCACAACTGTGTTGCTGACTGGGAGGTTCGGAATCGGTGATTTGAAACCCACAGCCTCGGTTGTGTGGCGGCGTGATGGCCCCGGAGGCCGCCTGGATTTGTCAGCCTATTGGGATGTTCGTGAGGTTGAACCGTGGACCCACGGCGTCGGCATCGGTAACTCGCTCAACGCTTTCTTCACTGGCCACGACGACGCCGAGTACTATCGTTCTTTGGGTGGCGGTTTGTCGTATCAGTGGAACACGGGCTTCCTGAGAGACGTCGAGTTCGGGGCCTTTGTCGAGTCTCACGAGTCTATGCAAACGGAAGTAAGTGCCCCGGTTCCGAGCCTGTTCGGCGATGGGACCTTCCCGGCTAACCGACCCGTGGTGGAGGACGTGTTTCTCCGTGGCACCTTGATCCGTGCGGCCCAAGTCGGATTCGCTGAACTGCAGGCCGGAGCCGAGGTAACTGGGAACAGGGATCGAGTTACAGCACGGTTCTGGGGCTCGGCTACAGTTCCGTTCGTTGTCATTAGACGCACTGGGATGCTCACATTCCGGGCCGGCGTTGTTGCAGGTGACTCCCTGTTGCAGATGGACTATCGCCTGGGCGGTCCCCAAACGGTCCGCGGTTACGCCTATGGCACTCGCGCGGACCGCCAGTTTTGGTCAGCGCAACTCGACTTCGCTTTGCGCAAGTCTTCCATATGGACACCAGTAGTGTTTGCCGACATTGGTGATACGTTTTCCTCCGACCCGCTGGTTGGCGGTGGCGCGGGCCTGTCGCTGTTGAACGGGATGATCCGTTTCGACCTGTCAAAGGGGTTCCGTCCGGCGCAGAACGTCAGGTTCGACCTGGTCTTCAGAGCCTCTCGCTGAACAGCTCACTTTCCTGCTGGGTGCTGCCCGCCTAGTTTGCGGCATGAGCCCGGCAAGTTCACACTGGACGAGGACCTACGTTGGCTCGATGTTGGCAGTGCGGGCGTTATCTTCAAGTGATTGTGTTCCCGGTTTTCGCAATTGCGGAGGCGCAACTGTTTCGAGAGGTTGGCAGGGACTCATGAGAGCACGGATGATTGTTCTACTCGTTGGTGTAGTGACAGCTTGCAGCTTCGATGCCGAGATTGACTCTGGGGCCGAAGTTCCCAATGAAGATGAACCGGCCAAGGCCAGATTGACGTTAGAGGAACTCCCCCCGATGCCCGACTACCCGAACGCAGCGCGAGGTAACCTCACAGTCGTCAGCTCCGGGGATTACGTGATAGATCATGAGTGGGATGCAGACGTGGGATCGTGTGAAGGCGCCTTTGTGATGGAATTGTATGCGGAAGACGAGACCTCAGGATCTGCAATCGTGCTGCATTATCCAGATGGCGAACCCACAGGTGTCTATCCCATCGTTCAGTCTGACTCCGTGACGATCGATGAACGCATCGCACTCGTTGGGGTGCAGGTATTCGAAGAGAGACAAGCATTTGGCTTCCAGGCGATAGAGGGAACGCTTGAGGTTCTTTCACTCGGAGAGGTGATTTCCGGACGGTTCGCGTCGACCATAAAGGAAGTACAGAGCGAAGTGCTGACACGGTACGTCGGTACTTTCCGGGACGTCAAGATAGCTGAGCTCTCTGCTGACTACTGTCGGGGCCTCAGACTAGAACCTGAGCCACCGCCGGCGCCGCGGGACCGGTCGGCGCGGACTCTACCAGCCGATCGGACTAGTTGCTGATGAATCAGACCTACTTTCGTAAGGGTTTCGGCCTGAAGCGCGAGATCGCTGGAAATCTCGCCGCCGACTATCACAGCCAGCTAATCGATCGCATACGTCTGTCAGGTAACTCTCTGTTAGTGGGCGACATCACCGTCAAGCTTGCGAAGGAGTTCGGGTTCTGCTACGGCGTCGATAGGGCAGTGGAATATGCCTACGAAACAGAGACCAAGTTTCCGGACAAGCGGGTCTTCCTCGTTGGCGAGATCATTCATAACCCGCACGTCAATGCCAAACTGGAAAGCATGGGGATCACCATCCTTCGTCCCGATGCCGCTGGCGAATTCGACTACTCTCCTGTCACGGCTGAGGATGTGGTCATCATTCCGGCATTTGGAGTAACCTTGCGTGATTTCCAACACCTTCGCGAACTCGGTTGCGTACTCGTTGACACTACGTGTGGGTCGGTGCTCAACGTGTGGAAACGAGTAGAACAATACGCGCGAGATGGATTCACGGCCGTGGTCCACGGCAAGTATCTCCATGAGGAGACTAAGGCGACGGCAAGTCAGGTACGGAAGTTCGCCAACGGCAGGTATTTGATCGTACGAGACATGGCAGAAGCCGAAATCGTGTGCAACTTCATCGAGCATGGTGGAGATGCTACTGTGCTCGAGGCCTCGTTTCGCGAGAAAGTGTCTGAAGGCTTCGACTTCCAGCACGATCTCGAGCACATTGGAATAGCCAACCAGACTACAATGCTGGCATCCGAGTCGCTGGCGATCGCCGATCGCGTTGCAGCGGCCATGGAACGACGGTTTGGCAAGGCGGACTTGTCCGAGCACTTTCGCTCATTCGATACCATCTGTTCTGCAACCCAGGAACGGCAGGACGCTGTTCTGGAGCTGATCGAGCAACCGTTGGATGTCATGCTTGTGATCGGGGGATACAACTCGAGCAACACTAATCACTTGGCAAAGATATGTTCAGAAAAACGCACGACCTACCATATCGCCGATGCTTCATGTATCGATCCAGTTTCGGGATCAATTAGCTTCAAGCCCGTTGGTGAGATTGATGAAGTGGAGAAGATCGACTGGTTGGAGAATGTGCAGGCTGTTGGCGTTTCTGCCGGAGCTTCGACGCCAAACAATAAGATTGGTGAAGCGATCGAGCGGATCCTGCAGACGCGAGGC
Source organism: Gemmatimonadota bacterium (assembly GCA_039584755.1). Taxonomy (GTDB): domain Bacteria; phylum Gemmatimonadota; class Gemmatimonadetes; order Gemmatimonadales; family GWC2-71-9. The sequence goes on along the minus strand of JBDGXD010000002.1, from coordinate 40,253 downwards.
CAGTCGGTTACGGATTAGCCCCAGTTTCTAGAACCTGGAGCCGTGCGCCGTAGATCCTTGAGAAATGCACTCGGTGATCGTGATGCAGATAGGATTTTGGGTACATTCTGTGATCGCACTTCCAGAGCCCGCACTTGTTCAGCAATCACGTTCACAGTGCCGTCATCTTTTGCCAGCTTACCGATAATCCACACTAGTGGTTCACCGCGGATGGTGACACGGTCTCGTTCGTATACATCTGGTCTGACAATGGCGTTCATCATACCCGCTTGATCCTCCAGTAGGATGAACGTGAAACCCTTCGCGGTGACGGGCCGCTGTCGTGCGACGACCAGTCCGGCTACTTGTATCTCAGCTTCATGTTCCATATGCACGAGCCTATCACTACTCACTATGCCCTGTGGAAGGCTGCGAGTCAGAAGCGTGAAAGGGTGACCACTCGCGGCAAAGCCCAACATCTGGTACTCCGACAGGAGCCGTTGATCGGCCGGTACGTCGGTGAACCGGAGATCTTCATATGGGTGATTGAACGGCAGCTCCAACTGACGCCGCACTCGCTTACCGTCCGGCTGCGCGGTCTTAGGTGGTAGCCACAGTCCAACTTGCCAGAGTAGCTCACGTCTGGTCAGGCCAAAACAATCGCAGCCACCCACCCAAGCCAGATTTTCAATTGCATCACGGGACAATCGTGATGGTGCCCGCCGCACGAAGTCGGCCAGACTTCGGTAAGGTCCGTTTACTTCACGTTCGAGCACCGTTTGTTCTGCAACATCGCGGCCCCAGTCGCGTAGAAATGCAAATCCCACTCGTACTGCATTCTCGTCAACCACACAGTGAACGTCGCTACGATTGATGTCGGGCAGCCTAATCTCTACGTCGTGCCGATTCGCATCACGCCCGAGAGCATCCAGCGAATAGAAACCCATTGGTTGATTATTATAGAGTGCCGCATAGTACTGGACGGGGTAATAGTGCCGTAGCCAGGTTGATTGGTACGCCAGAAGGCCAAATGCGGCCGCGTGCGATTTAGGGAAGCCGAACTCGGAAAACGCCACAACCTGAGTAAAGACACGCTGGGCAGTGTCTTCTGCTACGCCACGTCGCGCAGCGCCCTCGCGGAACTCCTGCCAAAAGCCTTCCATGAGTTCCCGCGAGCGACGTCGACTCATTGCCCGGCGCAGCGCTTCTGCTTGTCCGGCGGTGAAACCAGCTAGTGCCTGACATACCTGCAGCACTTGATCTTGATAAACAATGACTCCTAGGGTTTCCGCGAGCACCTCTTTGAGCAGTGGATGATCCACGGGTGGTTGGTAAGATTTGCTGCGCGAGTGCGCGCGCCGTTGCTCCTCGCGTCGACGAACAAAAGGATTGACCGCGCCACCCACGATTGGGCCAGGCCGGACAATGGCGACTTCCACACAGAGATCCTCGAGACTACGAGGCCGGGTGCGTCGGACCATCTGGATTTGGGCGCGACTTTCGATCTGAAAAGTTCCTACAGTATCACCGGTGCAGATCTGGTCATACACCGAGGCGTCGTGGAAATCGATGCGACTCAGGTCAGGGGGCTCCCCATCACGCCGGGCTATCAGTTCAACGCACTCTTCAACGAGCGAAAGCATGCCGAGTGCGAGAAAATCGATCTTGACAAAACGGGCATCATCGCAGGAATCCTTATCCCACTGGCATATAACGCGATCAGGCATGGCGGCACGTTCGAGTGGAACAAGTTCAACGAGTGGGCGACTCGAAATGATCATGCCTCCCACATGCTGTGAAATGTGTCTTGGCAACTCCGCCACGTCCTCGGCCAAATCACACAGGTTGCGCCATTGAGTTGCATTGACCCTGGCGGCGAAGGCGGGCAGCTTCTTCAGCTCCTCACGTAGACTCTTGGCAGATCCGTGTCCCGCGAGCCGCACGACCTGTTCCAATTCCGATTGCGGCAGATCCAGCGCTTTTCCGAGCTCGCGAACTGCTGAGCGGAGATGGTATGTAGGAAAGGCACAAACGAGGCCGACGTGTTCGGAACCATAGCGTTGATAGACCCGTCGGATCAGCTCCTCACGGATCTCACGGGGGAAATCGAGATCGATGTCCGGAATCGAAGTAAGTGACTCATTGAGAAATCGTCCCAAGAAGAGATTATTTGCAATGGGATCGATGTGTGACAAACCCAGGAAATAGCAGATGATTGAAGAAACGGATGAACCGCGGCCCCGTCCCGGGAGCAAATTTCCTTTGATGCGACGTGACCCTTTGCGCACGTCAGTTGCAACTTCATGGGCAAGCTCGAGCAGGTCCCGATAAACAAGGAAAAAACCACACAAGCCATGTTGCTCGATCAGTTTCAGCTCCTGCTTCACCCGGCTTTCGGCTTCGCTGCGATGCGGTGAGTCGAGTGGATACATCTCCTCGAGCTTTACAGCGGCGAGTTCTGCAAGGGCCCGTTGGGCAGTCGATCGATCTGCTCCACGGAAGTCGGGAAATGTGTATCCCAGATCTCTCGTCAGATCAAACGACGCACATCGCTCAGCGATCGCCCTGGTATTTGCTACAGCGTCAGGCCGGTCCGCAAATAGAGTCGCCATGTGCTCAGGGGACCGCAGATAATATTCTGCGTTTGAATGACGCACCTCGTGGGACGCATCGAGTGTACTGCGGTGTCTTATTGCAATTAACGCATCGTGAAGGCGATGCCGCTGTGGTTGGTCGTAATGCACGTTGCCAGTAGCTACAACCTGAATGCCCGTAGTGTCGGCTATATCGCAAAGCGCTGCGTTGAGTGCTCGATCACCGCGTACCGAGTTGCGCTGCAGCTCGATGAAAAAACTATCCTGTCCAAAAACGTGACGACAACGCTCGGCCAATCTCCGTGCGGCTGTGTACCCCTCGCGGAGCAGTACCGTCGGTAGTAAACCGGCACGACACCCAGAAAGTATGAGAATGCCGCCGTGGAGTCGTTCCAAAGATGCGAAGTCGAGTCGTGGGTCACGCCGGTCTTCTCGACCTAGATGTGCCTCTGTGATCAAGCGACATAGGTTACCATAGCCCTCAGATGTTTCTGCTAACAGTGTGACATGTGAGCGATCTAACAGAGTGACTTCTGCGCCAGTAATTGGTTGAATGCCCATCTGTGTGGCTGACTGGGCAAAAGCCATGGAGCCGTACAAACCGTTATGGTCGGTGAGCGCAAGGGCTGGATAACCGAGGTTGTGTGCTTGAAGTACCAGCTGCTCAGGTGGTGTGGCACCGTCAAGAAACGAAAATGCGGAATGGCAGTGGAGTTCGATGTACATAATGAAGAGGAGAGGGAAAGGGAGGTAGAGTCAATTCGATCTCTTTCTTCTGCCTCCTAATCGCATCTTTGTATAAACCAATCACCCGTAGCCAAATCTTCGTACAACACCACATGACGTCCTCCCTGCAGAACAACCTCCACATAGCGGCGTGATATCGGCTGCCGCCACCATTCGTCCTCGACACGCCAGATCTCGAGTATGGCGGCTACCGATTTTACGTCGTCTTTGGGCACGTCACTCAATTGCTTCTCAACCGTCGAACCAGGTAATAGGACGGAGTCGCTTGCCACAGCCAATGGCAGCCCCTCATTGTTCAACTGGACCTGTACACGCCGTGGGAGATTGAGTGGGTGCAGCTGATTATGGATCATAGTCTATTAGTGCATAACGGCGTTCGAGCAGTCGCGAATGTGGTTGAACCTCTACTATCTGATACAGACCAGAACGTCTGTACCTCGCCTTTATCTCGCGTACTGCAGTGCGCAGCGCACGTTGGCGCCCTGCCCGAGCTGAGCTGTTTGCGTCACGGGCAAACAGTTGTAGCTCATCGGTGCCGCGGGCGAACATCGTGAATTCCACTGCTAGGGTTTCAACCGCTTTCACGAATTGCGCGTGCTCGAGTCGGATCTTCAGAGGAGCGGCTATGTGGCGCCGATCCGCCGAAGGATCATTGAGAGTGGCGCTGGACACCCAGGAGGTGCCGTTCTCTTGTCGTGCGCATACCTGAGCTTTGAGGATGCGCCAACCGGCACGTTGGGGATGGCGTAATGCTTGCTCGATCAGCCGGTCGAGGGAATGCGAGAGCATTGTACGATCTGCTACCGGATGGGAAAAATCGACTTTGGCTATGATTGGTTCAGGGGTCTTCCTACCGACAACAGGATCGACCACCGCGCCAGCAGCGAGCGACCACAAACGGCGTCCCACCCTACCGAATTGAGACACTACAGCAGCTTCAGGCAACTGGGCGAGGTCACTCAACGTTTTAATTCCAAGGCGCCACAATCGTCTGTGTGTGTCTGACTCGAGTGGCAATACTGCAATCGGTTGTGATGCAAGGAATCCCACCCGCTCCTTCTCGCTGACGATCACCGCCTCACCAGGATTAGCACGCGTGGCAGCTACCCAGGCAGTGAACTTGCCGCGGCCCCATCCAAAACGTGCAAAGGTGCAAACGCAAAAACGTGCAGCTTGCTCCGTTTCCTTGTCACCCTTAGAAAGGCGTAACTCCCACTTCCTATTCCGCGTTTTCCAGCCATCCCTTGCGATATTCGCTCTTGACTCCCGGCTTCCGGCCACCAGCTTTCGCTGCCACACCGTCACTGTGTGTTGGATCATGCCTATCTGATCTTCCGGTGATCCATAGAGTCTTTGCAATCCGTCGACCCCCACATACAGCTGACCCAATTCTCCTGGCTCGATCACCGGACTTACATTGCCCAGCTCGAGGAGCAAATTGGAAAATTGCACGTCATAGTACACTGGATCAGGTTCCCAGAGTAAGAGAGCTGGACAGAGTCCAACCGCTTGGCTCACTGTCATGCCTGCCTTGACACCTGCACGGCGTGCAGTTGGGGATACCTGCCAGAGTCTGCGTACGTCCTCCACGGCGAGGAGTGCAGTGGGGTCATTCGTAAACTCGGACCGCCGTTGTTGTTCGCAACGTAGTGCGAAAAGTGGTAACCAGATGCAAACTGCCAACTCGCTTTGGAGATTCGTACTGCCGCCTGCGCTGCGGTAAGGTGATAAGTTGGTTCGTCGGTGAGACGCTACCCTGTTTCGTACCGTCTTACCTCGAGACAGTCTTGCCGCCCGTTTCATAGCAGACTCAACTGTGCATCGCATTCCGCTTGGCGTTGCTCTCCTATTTGTAGTGGATCATCAGTGTCCAGCCCGTACTTGCGGGCGGCACGCTGGAAACGTCGTCTGATCGCAGCTACATAATCAGTTGGGGCATCCCAGTTGCCTCGGTAAGCGACACGATACCGTGGAACCAGATCGGGAAAGTGCTTTTCGACTATTGGCAAGTAGCCATCTCGAACTGTGGGGAAGAACTGAAGTGCCGCAGGATGCACAAAAGTAGCAGAAGCTTCACGCGCAGCCGCCATGAGAGAGTCTATCTGAAAAGCAGAGTCGGTAATACCAGGTAGTACAGGAGCTACGTTGAGCCCAGCGATGATACCAACGTCGGTAAACTTCCGCAGCGTAGCGAGCCTCGCATGAGGCATCGGTGAACGTGCCTCGAACTGCTTGATGATCCGTACGTCGGTGCTGATGAGTGAGATGTACACTACCAGCCGATGTCTAGCGCTAAGCTCGCGCAGCAACTCGATGTCGCGACAGACACGAGGGCTCTTTGTTATGAGGCTGATGGTTAAGCCCCGAGTCTCCAGCAATCTGCGGAGTATGGCGCGTGTTATATGAAAACGTTGCTCTGCCGGTTGGTAGGGGTCCGTGGCAGTGCCAATGACTATGGGATGTGGTCTGCTACGGGTGCTTTTCATGCGAATTTTCGCGAGATCACGCTCCAGTGCTATAAGTACAGACCTACGTCGCTTTACAAATATCTGTCGTTCGAAACCTTCCCAACTCTGTGTTTCCCTAAACCGATTGAACTCCTCGATCGATATCTGCCCAGCATCATGTGTTCGCTCCATCACGTAACGATGTGCATACCTGGCATAGCAGTAGCTGCACCCGAGCTCGCATCCCACGTAGGGATTGATCGACCAAAAACCCATACCGGTGCTCTCAGGCGGGTTGATGATCGATTTGATGTCGAGATCGATCAACGAGATTGTTTTCTGTCCATCCTGCCATCCACCGCCCCTAGCCACACTTACCCCATCCACATGTCGGACAGAAAAAGCAACCTGAAGCTGGGTAAACACTTGCGCCACATTCCGGACATCGTGCAGATGTCCAAAGAATGGTTTGCTCCACCGCTTTTCTGGAGCTTGCCAGGGTTGCGCCGCGGGGTTGCGTATTCGGCGTTTGTTCGGCCATTATACCGAATATAACCCGAAATTACACTCAAGCAAGACAGCCATTTATCTGCTTGATTTGCAAGGCTTTACAGGATAAAATTTGCTGCGACAAAGATTGCAGCATCTAGTGTCGGTTGACGGAATCGTCATCCGAGCCTGACTCACCTCGCACATCAACGAGTCCGCCGATGACAGGTGGTTCGCCACCGCCGGGGAAACTCGCGTCACTTGCAACCCACCCGACCGCAAGGTTGGCTGCGGTCCTCTTGCTTCTCTTCATATTCTTGACCGGTGTGAATGGTTTAGGTGACGGCTTCAAGTCACTTGGCCAAGGGGTGCTCGACTCGTTCTTCGCGGCTACCGAAAATCCGTTCGTTGCATTGATGGTTGGTGTTCTTGCGACGACACTCGCTCAGAGTTCGTCGGTTACCACATCGATGATTGTGGCGTTCGTGGCCGCTCCCGATAATCCTCTTCCCATCGCCAATGCTGTTCCGATGATAATGGGTGCCAACATCGGCACTACGGTCACCAACACCATTGTCTCCCTGGCGCACATGGGACGACCAGAGGAGTTCCGGCGCGCTTTTGCAGTGGCCACCTGCCACGATTTCTTCAACTTCTTAGCCGTTGCTGTGCTGCTGCCATTGGAATTGTTGACGGGCTACCTGCAACGCAGTGCGACCACACTCTCCGTCTTTCTCACGGAACTCGGGGGAGGCGGGATGGACTATGACAGTCCAATCAAAGGTGCCCTCAAGGCTACGGTAGGACAGATAAAAGGTGCGATAGCCTTCGTAACCGATGCGCACCAGATCCAGTCAATCGTGCTGATCGTAGTGAGCTGCATTCTGATCTTCTTTGCCTTGATGATGCTCGTAAAGGTGATGAGATCGGCCATGCAGACACGCGTGGAATCTATTGTCTCCAAAGCCCTGGACCGCAGCGCTCTGCTTGCAATGTTGGTTGGGGTTATCGTAACCGTGATGGTTCAATCCAGTTCGATCACGACATCGCTCCTCGTGCCGTTAGCAGGTGCCGGCGTAATCACATTGGCGCGAGCGTTTCCCATCACGATCGGAGCCAATATCGGTACGACCATTACTGCGCTACTTGCGGCTCTCGCAGTTACTGGTGAGAATGCACAGGCAGGTCTCATCATTGCCCTGGTGCATCTGGGATTCAATGTGAGTGGCACCGTTCTCATCTACCCATGGCCGCGAATTCGCGCCATTCCGCTGAACGCCGCACGCTGGATCTCGAATACCGCCGTCAAGTCACGCAAGTGGGCACTCGTATACGTCATGGGACTGTTCTATTTACTGCCGGCACTGTTCGCGGTCTTGGACAAGTTGTTCAAGTAGTCTTTGGGGGCACCGATGCTTCGTCAACTAATCAGTATCTTCCGGTCTGATAATCCACTGCGGGCGATGGGTGAGAACTTTGCTCAGATGCTCAAGATTACCCATGAGACTACACGGAAGGCCGGAGATATCTACTTCGGCGAAGAAGTGAAGCCAGATGAACGGACCTGGGTTTACAAGCAGGATGTGAAAGTCAACAAACTCGAACGCACGATACGCAAGCAGGTAATTGCCCATCTTTCGATATCCGGTACCGCAGCGGACCTACCGTATTGCCTACTGCTGATGAGCTTGGTGAAAGACGTCGAGCGCCTAGGTGATTATGCCAAGAACTTGACCGAAGTGGTGGATTTCTACGCGGGACCGCTTCCAGAAGACGACATGGTCGTTGAGTTGAGAGAGATTCGTGCGGGCGTAGAGACTGCGTTTGCGGCCACCGCTGAAGTATTTGAGGAATCAGACATGGAGCGGGCTGTTGAGTTGATCCAGGCGGGGAAGGATCTAGCTCACCGATGCGACAAGTTGGTGGAGACTGTCGCGCGGAGCGATCATAACGCTAGTACTACAACTGCCGTGGTCTTGGGGGCGCGTTTCTACAAGCGTATCGGGGGCCATGTGTTGAATGTGTTGTCCAGCGTTGTCATGCCATTGCACAAGCTCGACTACTATGACGAGGATGCGCTGCTGACGGGAGACGGTGACAACGACGACTGAACGCTGACGTCGAAAGCCTCGATCACTCAGCTACAGTGCCGTCGCCAAACATGGCTGCCACGATGGTGAATTTGGGGCAACCGTCCTTTTTTTCTGGTTGATCTTTGAGCCAGTCGCTGAGGCCTCCTAGGGGTCCTCCGAGGCGTGACAACTCCTCCAAACTGCGCTCGCCACCAACTGAGACACCGTGCCTCAAGCGGTCGAGTACGGCGTCGCATATGTTGACAGACTTGGCATCACGCCTCTTGCCTGCAATGTAGGCACGTCTAACCAAATGGCGTGCCAGACGCCGGGTTGCTTGATTCGTTGATCCCCGATCAGCCGTAGCCAGGCGGCATCGCACCACGGGGAGGAGGCATGCCAACAGCGCATCAGGTGGAGGGGAGGGAGTGCGGGGTGAGGAACTCAACAGCCCGATGAGGATGTCAATCTCTCCGTAGCTGCCAACCAGTCGAGGGGGTTCGCCGGTCATTGCCAATAGTTCCGTACCGCTTGCCTTACCCCACTCCCATTGTATCGCGACTATCGCGATCTGTGGACCCTTGACCACTGCGTGCCGAGGATCGGACGGCGCCGTGGTGCTGTGCGCCATGCCGAGTGCTTCGCGTTGTTCCAGCAGGCGGTTCATTACTTGTGCGTTGCCGACGCTCGACGTGATCGCAACGTGAAGATCGAGCTGGCAGCTTGCCTTTGCGGCGATTCTTGCTTCCAGTGCGAGTCTGCACTCAATGGCACTCGGTGGAGCAAACCACGATACCTCTACTGCGTCGTGCCTCGAACCCAACCGCACAACACGGCCAACTCTCTGTTGCAGCCTGAGCGGGGTCCAGGGAAGATCGTAGTGTACAACTGCATCAGCATCTTGCAGATCGAGTCCCTCACTGACTAGGTCTGTTGCCAACAGAACTTGAACTACAGAAGAGGCTGGCGGATTGGGTGCGCGACGCGCCACCGGAGCAAACAACGCCAGGGCTTCTTCCACTGGCAAACGTCCAGAAGCAATCCAGGCCTGGCCAGAGCCGACGACAGCAACCCGTTGCCAGCCCATAGCCCGGGCGAGCATATGTGCGGTCGCGAGAGCGGTAGTGAATACTATGGTCTTGCGATTGGTGCGCTTGGTCAGGAGTCGCTTGAGTGCGATGGTCTTTGGGCTTGTACCGTTCATCCTGGTGAGAAGGAGCAGCAATCGTCCGAGTCGATGACGGTCTTCTCGCAGTTTCTGTATGTCAGCCACGTTCTCGAGCCGCGAGAACTGCTGAAGGTTTAGCTTTAGCTCAACTTCAGACGAGAAGACCTGCCTAGCCTTCGCACGTGACAGAGTCTCACCTCTGTCGGCCGCTTCAATCGCCCGATCCATGTAAACCAGGTGGCGTAGTACTGTTTCACGACACGCGTCCGTGGAGGAAGCGAGTCTGTACAACAAGTGGAGTCGGAGCAGGGCCGCCTCAGCAGTGTTACTCAGGCTGGGGAACTCGAGTCTGTCTACCGCGCGTAGCAGGGCGGTGACTCTCCTGTATGCTGCAGGTGGCGGGCGCAGTACCGGTTCGTCTGTCACCTTGGGTAGGGATTCGTGAAGGCTGGGGATGTTGTTGGGCGCGCGCGCGGTTATCACCGCTGCGGAAGCGTGCATTATCCGTTGGTGATCTCCACCGTTTAGAGCTCGCTCCATTGATGGCAAGCCGAAGATGGCGAATGCATTGTCCGCTAGAGCGAGGCGTGTCAGGTTCACGAGATCGGCAGCGCCGTTGACCACAGGTGTCGCAGTAAGCAACAGGAGATGCGAGCACCCAACTGTGCGCGCGAGCACGTCGTAACGCCGCGTGTTGGGATTGCGGAATCGGTGAGCTTCATCTGTGATGATGAGGTCGGCACCAAGCGCTCGCCTCCCGCGGCTCATCGCCTCGTGAGTATGAATGGCTAAATCGATTCCAACCTCGCCGCTGACCCGCTGCCACTGTGAGACAATCGCGGCCGGAACCACGGCGACTGGCTTGCGGTAGGCTGCCGCTAGGGCCAGGGCAACGTAGGTTTTGCCGAGTCCGACCGCGTCGGCTAGAAGCGCGAAGCCGAATGACTGCAAGCTGTGTGTCACGCGACGTGCTGCGTCCACCTGATGTGGAAGCAACCACTCCGGTGGGTTCCACCGGTCATCTCTCAGGCCGAGTGCCGCCCTCCGGAGAACCGGCTCAACATCGGTCGCGGCCTCGCGGCGGCCCAGCTCCAGCAACCATCGCAGTGGTTCGCGAACGCGGCGGAGTTGTTCAGCCTCGATGCGGGGCCAGAGACCGGAGGACTTTTCGGGTTGCTCCTGATAGGTCCAAGGCATCGGCCACTGCCTCGTCCACTTGGTCTTGGTTGACATCTTCTCGCTGGTGAGCCCGTCGGCTCAAGTCGGCAAGTGCTTCACGGGAAGCGCTGCCGGCAGGAATCGGTATCTGAGCTGCGAGGCGTGCATTGATACGCCGGTAACCGCCTCGTGCTTCGTCGGCGCTCACCAAGCACAAGGCGTGCGCCCAGCTTGAGTTCAATGTTGCTGCGATCGCCAGGGCCACCTCCCTGTCAGGTGCGGCCGCTACATAGCACGTGTTCAGTGGGACTGCGGTGCTAGCGTTCACTTCATCTAGTGCCACGGCGCGCGGATAACGTGCTATGTCAGACCAGACCACTCGATTGGTGGAGATCGCACCGGCCACCCGGAAGACGGTCCAGGTCGGGCCGCTCTGGTAGTCTTGCCGTGAGCGCAGGCGCTCGTTCTTTTGACCGAGGTATCGTGATGCTTTTCGCGGTAGGGATCGTAATGGCCTGCCGGAGCCGTCATGTGTCCACAGGATGACACGGACGCTCGTCGACATGAAGGGACGAATGTCACGTCCTCGGAGGGCTGGTCTCAGTAACGCCTGCTCGACCATTGTCTTGTGATTGCCAAACTTCACCACGGCGCTGTCTCCACGAGAGTCGATCAACTCACCCACAAAGACGTCATTAGCGCCTGTTTTCACACCCAACATGGGTGGCGAGATGCTACCCAACGAGTCACCGGCAGAAAGAAACTCATCGATAGCGTTGCGGGCTTTCGACGGAAGTATGATCCACGATCCGGGAACATCGAGCAGACGTTGTAGGACTGCGCGATCTTCTGTAAACGCGATCTTCACCTCGTGGTCTCTAGTCGGCCGTTTCTTCTGAACCACAACGGCCAGTGGATAGGTCGTGGCCTTGAACCGAGCAGCATCCTTTTCAGCAATGCGATTCAAGTATGCAATAGACGTTTCTTTCACGAGAGCCCGCCTTGCCGTTTCGCCATATGCCGCTGACGTTATCTTGCTGGGCAATAGCAATCCGACCGCACCGTCGGGTGCCGTCAACTCGAGACAACGCTGTAGGAACGCAACAGAGAGGTCAGGCAGATGTGCGAACCCGCGTACATGGTCACCACGCCACCAGCTGAATCGCTTGCGTAGAGCGCGCCGCCGATTCAGCGGCAGTCGCTCAGCACGTACCCACGGGGGATTCCCGACCACCATGTCGAAACCCCCGTCCGCCATGATATCAGGTGCATGCACCTCGAACGCAAAAAACGGCAGCTCACCTTCCGTGATCTTCTTGCGAGCAAGCAGCAGACCTTGTCTCACACGCTTCAGCGCGCGATGTCTCTGGCGCTGAGCGGCGGACAAACCGGTCCGCTTGCCGAACAGATCGTTGCTGAGGGCCACACTGGCGAGATCGTTCGTAGCCTGGACCGTGTTCTCCATCGCATGGTCTAGAACACTGTATGCCATCAAAGTTTCGGCAGCTCGTAGGTTGCGCATATTGGTCGAGAGAGCCTCGCCCCGCGCGTCGAACAACGCTCGTCTTGCCGTACTCACTGAAAGCGCCGAGCGGCCCCCTAAGTTGAGGCTGGCAGGACTCAGCATCTGAGCTGCGCTGAGTGGGTCCAGCAGAGTGTCACCTTGACGTACGACGCCATCCAGGTTGGGCAAGGGCATGATCTTGCCAATGTCATCGGTTGCATCGTCGGCTATCACCGCGAGCCAGAGCCGTAACTCGGCAAGTCGCACTGCAATCGGATTGAGATCGACTCCCATCAGGTTTTCCTGAAGAATCTCCCTTCTCAGCTGCCCTCCACTGCCTGTTTGTCGTGGTTGTGCCAGTTTGGACCTCATCTCCGTGAGCGACTGGAGTGCACCGAGCAAGAATGCTCCGGACCCAACGGCTGGGTCCAGAATGCGCAACCTCTTGAGAACTGTGTGACACGCTCGTGCATCCTTTGCTGTTAGTGCGCGTCGCCTGACGAGTGATTGGGCCACATCAGAGGAAACGTGTGCTGTCAGGGCAGTCTCAATTGCAGCTTCCACGACTTGCCGAACGATCGATTCCGGTGTGTAGTAGGTACCTGTCTCATGACGCTCTGCATGGTCCATCAACCTCTCGAATGCTCGTCCCAGCATGTCTGGTGCTATGGCGTCTACCTCATCGTATTCATTGATACAGAATCTGAACCGTTCGAAGACACCGTCGAATGCATCGCGCCACAGTTCGTTGGAGAAGTGTACAGACCCGAGCCGTCGTTCTACTGTGTGCGGCTCGAATAGACCGCCGTTCAAATAGGGAATCTCGCCGAATTTGCAGCATTGCTCCCTGTCTTGGGGTGCACGGTTCAGGGTCCCGAAGAAGAGCGGTTCGAGAGCCGTGCGGTGGAAGTCCGCGCCGCACGAGAGCGAATCATCGAGCAACCGTGACAGGAAATCGGGCTGGCCATCGAGCCAATGCTTGGCCTGAACGAAGTACAAGAACAGAATGCGGTTCAACGCAAGCAACGTGACCATGCGTCGATCTGCCATTGACCAGTTCTTGCTCAATGACGCGGCCATTCGCTCCATTATCCCGCGAAATGCAGTGAAGAATCGGTCGCTCACCTCTTCACTGCTCAAGACGTCTGCTACATGGAGCGCGTGACCCAGCGCGCTGGAAGATCGAGCCGGACGCAGTCGTTCGAGCTGTTGAAGTGCGAACGGTGATGGCGACTCGAGGGAGATGATCAAGACCCTCGTGGTTCCGGGCTGGCCGAATCGAGGTGCGGCAAGAGCCAGCTCTCGTGCTGGATCTACCGCTACTGCCAGTGCTCGAGAGGAGGTGCCGGCGAGCCTGCGAGCCAATTCTCGCACTTCATCTCGCGGCCTCGCACTGTCCAACGCAATGACCTCGAATCCCTTCCATCGAGCCACGATCTGACAGCGGTCGCCAAACGGTCGATCATCGGGTTGATATTCCAGGAGTCGAAACAGCAGAGTCAGCTGCCGCGTTGTGTTCAACTGCCGGAGAACCGAGGTGATCGTGGGTCGCTGTTGCATGATCGGACCACGGTAAACCAGCGCTGGCGTGGCTACTACATCAGATCGACGCGGGTGTGATCAAATTGTTGCAGGGTCACTCGAGACTTCGGCGGTTCTTTGCCTGCTCTGCCACTGGCTGTGTAACGTCATGTGCTCAACAACGCGCGTACTTGTCCCAGGTCTATGTCTCTCACAATCGGTGGTGGCCACTCGCCTCTACTGACTTGCAGGTCGATCAGCGAGCGTTCATTCAAGACACGCCTTCGCGTTGCCCCATCGATGAGCCCATCCTTGACAGCGCCGGCGAATTCGTCTTCGTCCAACCAGTGGGGTTGCCCCTGTGTCGGCTGCCAGAGGTCGAGGAAGAGGTCACGCCCAATCCACTTGTCAGCGCAGATCTCAACTGGTTGCGAGAGGTTTGTGTAGAATCCGGTGAATGAACCGTCTTTGAGGTGAAACCGGCCGATATCGTGCCAGGATCCGACCAGGACGAACCACACTATTGGAGCGTCGTGCTGGAGAATGACAGAACCACCGGCGCATACATCGTCTCCCGTGAAGTTGCTCTGAAACAACACCTTGACATCTGGGCGGTCCAGGACGAGCTCCTCATCGTAGACAGTGACATCCTTGCCCGGACGATGATACTCGAAGTGGACGGATGTTGGCATTGGGCAGGTATCAGCTGATGTCTCTATTGCAGATCATCCGGTCCGGCGCATAATACGAGTCGGTGAAAAGCTCCCAGGAGAACGGGTTCAGATAAGCGACTCAAGAGACTGGCCGTTTCTCCGGCGGGCACGGTGGCGGTGACTGGATGCTGCCACAACGCTTCTGATCTTTGCGCTGTCTCAACGGCGTATCGTGGGTCTTCCATTGAGTCTGCCAACGCATTGAGTGCAACGGCTCGTTCGCGGCTTGGTCCCAAAACGATCTCTCTTGGATGGGCGCAGAGCCCGGTCCAGCCTTCGCTCAGCCAACGTAGTCTGTAACCCAGCGGAATCCGTGGATTGGTGAGTGCCGACGCGAAGCGGTCGAGGTCGGTTGGATCCACAGCCAATCCTGCCATTCCTGCAAGACCGCTTCCGATCTGTATCTGTTGCGCCGCGTTTCCCAAGCGCGCCGACCGTTCTATCCGATTGCGCGTCCGCTCGAGGGACGCAAGCGGCCTCAGAGCATGATCACGTAGCAGCGACAATGCTGCCTGGTTCATCAGCATGTCCGGCACGCGCAAGAGATGTTCTCCAATTGCCGCGTTCTCGCCCAAGCGTGCAAACGCTGAATCTGGACGTTGCAACGCAACATCTAACACAGCACCAAGCGCGTTGGCGCGCGTAGCTTCGATCACCCTGCGGGCGTAGCGCGCCGATGGCAAAGCTGTCCCACGCCCACTGCCCGAGTCTCTTGGCAGCGCATCCGCGAAGTCAATGGCCGGTGAGTGCGCGATCCTCCTGAGTTGGTGTGCGCGCGGGTGAGCGGTCACAACCGCCAACAATGCGAGGGTGTCGGCCGGAATCGCGCCCCGCTGCGCTCTGTCAAACACAGAGAGAAACGCCTGGTCATCGTGAAAAAACCGCCACAGAGGGACCGTGAAATCGTCGAGCCCCGGCGACTCGTCACCGCCGGCCATAAGTGAACTCAACCATCCCGTCGCGACTGCAGCGGAAGTGGCATCCTTGGACGGCAAATAGCGAGTCCACTCGGCTCTCGCCGTACCAATCGGATCATCACTGTTGATGCGCTGGAGCGTGGCTAGCAACGTAGTTGTGCGCGGCCCGTATCGCTCAGTGAATTTCGCTGCACTGAACGCGGCAAATCCACCCACTAGTAGATTCACGACGAGCGCAATCGCCACGATCGAGAGAATGATCTGAGCGGATCGATAGCTCCAGATCGTCTTTCTCATCTGGTAGTCGGAGGGGAGCGCCGGAGAGTGACTGTACCCTTCAGGTAGGTTGGAATACCAATTGGAGACGAGATCCGGCTCGGCTTCAAATGAAAGGGGTCGTCCCAGGGCTCCCAGCAGCCGCCGTTCCGTGAAGCGCACGATCGCAGCGAGAAAGAGCAGTACAGCACCAGGTAGCAGGATGATGATGGTGTCACGGCTGTCGAACAGACTGTAACCAGCTGGCCCAGAGAGTATTCCGGCACTGATGAGTATCGAGCGGATTGCGAACGAACCGACAATCCACAGCACGGCAAAGAGAACGAGGGAGCTAAAGATTCGACGAGCGAACAGGATCCAGCGACGTCGCTTGACGCTGAGGGAGGCGAAGTCCTGAGTGCCCGAAACCACCAAACCCGAACGGCCATCGTAGTCGGTGAGTACGTCATACAGGGTGCCGCTGCACCATCCCAAACGACGCTGCCCCAGAACCCGCTCCACGGTCCTGAACGACGAACCTAGGAATCCCAGAGTGGTTAGGATGAAGGTTGCGAGGCCGATTACGAGAGTTCCCTGCCACAAGAACATCGAAAGAACTGCGGCGTTGGACAGTCGTTCCCCTGACTGAAACGTCGATTCCGCAAACTGGGTGACCAGCTGGAATCGCCCCAGCCAACTGGAGTGAGCCACTAGGATTTCTGGAACGAAGGTAAAGGCGAATGTCACGAGAATCGCCCCGATCACTGCACCCAATCCCACCCGGTTAACCACCTGCGCGCGTCCCTGCAACCACTGCAGTCCAGGCGGCGGCCACTCGATCTCTGACTCGAGCGACGGCAGCATTCCCCGAGAGACCGCGTCAGCCGTCGGGCGCTCATCAGGCGACTTGTCGAGACAGCGGTCCACCATCTGAGCGACGGCGGGCGAAAGTTCGGGCCGCATCTCGGCTGTAGGTGTCGGTATGTCTCGCAGGTGAGCTGCAGCCCAACCCATTGTCGAGTTGGCATAATATGGCAGGTCGCCAGTCACCAACTGGTATGCTAGAACCCCTAGGCTGTAGACGTCGCTCTTTGGTGTCAGCACAAGACCAGCTGACTGTTCGGGACTCATGAATGGCGGTGTGCCGATGAGTGCCCCCGTCTCGGTGAGCTTCGTTTCCTCGGTGCCCTCCGCTGACAGCGCAGCGCTCACTCCGAAATCGGCAACAAACGCCCGCCCCGACTCCTTCTCGATTAGCACATTGCTTGGCTTCACATCCCGGTGGATCAGATCCCGGGTGTGTGCCGCACTGAGCGCAGCAGCAATCTCGCCGACCACGCGACGCACTTCGCGCTCCGCAACCCTACCACGTCGCAACCGCCACTCCTCGAGGTTGGGACCATCCACATACTGCATGACGATGTAGGGCAGTTTAGTCCGTTTCGTTTCGCCAACAGCATACACGCGGACCACGTTGGGGTGCGAAATCGCAGCGGCTGCGCGCGCCTCTCGCTCGAACCTCACGCGGGCTCGCTTGTCGGCCGCCAGTCGCGGTGCGAGCACCTTGACAGCGACGAGCCTTTTGAGAGCCGGTTCCTTGGCCAAGAAGACCGCTCCCATGCCACCCAACCCTAGTGGTCGCAAAACCTCGTACGTCGGGCTCAGCGAAGCCTGCAACGTCTGCTCGAGCTTCGGAAGGTCGAGTTTGGGTGGCTCGGGTGTATCGGCCGCGGCAGTGGGTGTCGTTTCTAAAGCAGCACCACAGGCAGGGCAGCTATCGACATCTGCCGGTACGGACACTGAGCACTCGGGACAGTAGGGCATGGCAAAGCACACGTATAATGAGTTCGGCCCCCTCACGCCAGAGTCGACGCTTGAGCTGGTCGACCAGGACGGTAAATTGGGGCCAATGAGTATACGACCTTCAATCTGGCAGTGGGGAAGGACCGTTGTCGGTCTCTCCGTTGTTGCAATGGCCTGCGGTCCAGGTCGGGTCTGCCAGCTCGAAACCTCGCTCAAAGACCGGATCGCCGAGACCGACGCGGAAGTAGTCGCCGTCTATTTGCACGATCTCGAGAGCGGTGATTCCCTAGCCATCGATGCCGGAGTCGTGCTCCACGCTGCAAGCATGATGAAGGTATCCGTCATGATTCAGGCATTCCGTGATGTAGATGCCAATCGCGTGAGACTGGATGACGAACTGACAGTCACGGGTTCTTTCCGCTCAGTCGTCGACGGATCTCCATACGTGCTGCGTGCCGGGGAAGACAGTGATACCACCTTGTACGCCCGATTGGGGGAGCGGGCCACTGTGCGTGAGCTCGTAGAGCTGATGATCACCGTATCCAGCAACCTGGCGACAAACATCTTGATCGACCATCTGGGTGCTGACCGGATCCAGCTGCTGAACCACGAACTCGAGGCCCACTCCATGATGCTGATACGTGGGGTAGAGGATCTCAAGGCGTACGAGGCTGGGATCAACAACCGCACGACTGCCAGTGACATGGGATCCCTGTTCGGGGCCATTGCTGAAGGGAGAGCAGCGAGTGACTCCAGCTGTCGCCGGATGATCGAACTGCTGGCTCGGCAGGAATTCAGTGCCGGAATCCCCGCTGGCCTACCGGCAAACGCGCGCGTAGCCCACAAGACTGGCAGGATCACGCGGATCAATCACGACGGTGGCATTGTCTACACGGACGGTGGCGAGCGTTACGTGTTGGTGGTACTGACCTCAGGTGTTGACGACCCTTCGGTTTCCGACAGATTGATTGCTGATCTGTCTGATCTTGTCTATCGTTTCATGGCAGGCTAGCTAGCCAGGTTCTTCCAATCTGCCGCCCAGATGGCTGGCGAGAAACTGCTCTGCAGCAACATAGAACTTGATGCGGTTCTCAGGCTTGGCGAATCCATGTCCCTCATCTGGGAAGAGCATGTACTCGCAGTCGATGCCCTTCTTCTCCATCTCCGCGACTACTTGTTCCGACTCAGATTGCTTCACTCGGGGGTCGTTGGCCCCCTGGGCGATGAGCATCGGGATCCTGATCTCGGCGACATGGAACAGGGGAGATCGTGACTTGAGGAAGTCGGCTTCGGTTTCCGGATTCCCCACGCGCTTGTGCAACATGGCGCGGTAGGTCGACCAATATGGAGGGATGGTCTCGATAAAGGTGATGAGATTGCTGGGGCCAACTATGTCGACAGCGCACGCAAAGAGATCGGGAGTGAAGGTTGCGCCCACCAAAGCAGCGTACCCTCCATACGAGCCGCCGTAGACAGCTACCCGCGCTGGATCGGCCACCCCGCGGTCAACAATCCAGCTGACGGCATCCACTAGATCGTTGTGCATCTTTCCGCCCCATTCCCGGTCCCCGGCGTTCAAGAATTCCTTACCGAAACCGGTTGAGCCCCGGAAGTTGATTTGCAGAACCGCGTAACCGCGATTGGCCAACCACTGACCTTCAGGGTCATACCCCCAGGTGTCTCGATGCCAGGGGCCGCCGTGAACGAGGAGAACGGTAGGTAGCTTCCGGTCTGTCACTTCAGAAGGCAGGTGCAGGTAGCCGTGGATTGTGTAGCCGTCACGTGATTCAAACGAAATCGGATCCATTCTGGTGAGCGTGTATTCAGCGAGATCTGGTCGCGCGTAGAACAGGAAGGTGCCGGTTCTGGTATCGCGATCGTAGGCGTAGTAGGAGAACGGCTCGCTGTCTGCAGTGAACCCAACCAGCCAGAATCGATCGTCGTGCGTTCTACTGTAGATGCCGAAGTCTCCAGGACTGAGCTGCTCGATCACTCTGAGATCCTCTTCGATCGAAGGGTCGAGTACCTGGTGCTCGGTTCGCTCCCTGACAAAGGACACTATCTGGATTTCGTAGGTATCAGGATGGATCGTGATGTCACCTACGTCGAATTGTTCGTCATGTGCGAGCACCTCTACATCACCGGATGCGATTTCCATTTTCACGAGCGGCGCCGTATTGACGTTGCGGGAGTCAAGCAGATACAGCGACTGGCCATCTCGCGTGAACCCGACGGGGGCACTCGTCAGTGCATCCTCCGGCTGCCACGACACCAGGGTGTACCAGTCAGCATCTTCCGAGTCACGTAACAGCAGGTCGAAGCCGCCATCTTCGGTCGAAGCCACTGCGGCGCGTACCGTCATGTCGGCGTCAACCAACCAACTCGCCACGTTTCCCGGATTCTTCGCAGCCAATTTCAAAGCATTGCACGTCAGATCCAGATGATACACATCGTGTACCTGCACATCGTCCCTATTGATTGCTATGATCAGCTCGTGCGGGTGATGCTTATCGTGGTGCAGGATCTGAACCTGTACATTGTCGAATGGAGTCAAGTCCGACTCAACCCCGCTGTCCAGCTGAACACTGAACAACCGCCAATTCTCGTCACCGCCCACGTCCTGCAAATACATGATATGTTGACTGTCGTGAGCCCAGAAATAGACCCGGATTCCACGGTCGGTATCGTGTGTGACCGGGCGATAGCCCGCTTGTTCAAGCTGTCCGACCCACACGTTCAGCACCCCGTCTACCGGAGCGAGGTACGCCATCCGGGTTCCGTCGGGGGAGATTTGGGGCGCAGCCTTTTCGGGGTTACCGAACAGGACTTCTCGCGGGATTAGTGGTACGTCTTGTGATCTGTTGTTCGCCGGCATCTCTCTCGCTAGGTAACGCGTTCGCTTAGCTTCAGGTCAACAGCGTATTTGGGTCAATGGTCTGTTGATCGTTTGCTCCTGAAGTATATGGTGTAGGCCAATATGTTGACGAGAACTACCGCGATGCCCAATGCAACCTGTAATTCACGTCCCAGGCCAGCTGGATACACTATCGGGATCACATAGTGTTCGATGAATCCTCCCCGGTAACCCGCATCACCAGCAAGGGCTCGCAAGTGATTCTCTAGCGGTGTGAGTGGACATGTCCAGTGGAAGAACTCAATCAAGGCGCCCCAGAGGGCTACAGCTGGATGAACCCATACAAGGCGAGGCCACCGCAACAGCAAGAAGCCGCCCACCACGACGAACACGATGAACCCGAAATGAAGCGCGACGAGTGCGTCAGCTGCCAGACGGTATGGCATGTGAACCACCCAACAACCTGTCCATCACAACGGCCGCAGCGAGGATGCCAGCCACGTTGGTGGCGGTTCGGGCCATGTCGGGGATGCGGTCAACGCCCAGCAGGACACCGAGCCCGTCAAGCGGCACGCTCACCGAATCCAGGGCCGGCGCAAGACTTACGACGCCGCCAGCCGGTATGCCAGCCACGGTGAAAGACACCATGAAAGTGGCCATCACGGCGCCACCTATGCTTGTTGCTGGAAGCGACACTCCGAACAACCATGCCAGAAAGACGACCCCGGCTCCCTGAAACAGAGCGGTTCCCATTCGCCCAATGCCCGCTCCCAACGGAATTACGAAACTGGAGATCGAACGCGACAGCTGGAGATTTTCGTGCGCTGCTTCGAGCATGGCCGGTACCGTCGCCGCCGTGCTGGAGGTGCTGGCAGCAATGACGAGTGGATTGGCTACGGCTCGGAGGAATACCGGCGCTGGCATGCCGCCCAGCCATCGGACGGCCGGAAGGAAGATCACTCCCACGAGCGCAACGAGTCCTATGAACACCGCCAGTATGAACGCACCGAGGCTCAGCAGCACGGCCCACCCCGCGCGGGCTGTCACAGGTGCTGCCAGAGCGAAAACACCAATGGGTGCCAGCCAGAGGATCCAATGGACTAGCCTGATCAGCGCCGCCGTGACGGCATTCCCCAGCGACAACAGCAGATCGCGTTGCTCGGTGGGCAGTGCTCCGGCGGCCGCTGCAAACAGGACGGTGAACACGATGAGCGGAAGCAGCTTTCCTTCAGCGGCCACCTGGAACGGGTTACTGGGAATGAGCGAGACGAGGAACTCGATCGGTCCTGGAATTGCGGTTGGCTCTGGCGTCGCGCTGGTGACCGCTTGCGCCGCTGCCTCGCTGGCTAGCGGTAGCATGAGCCGCATGGTCCCCATGCCCATGAGCACACCGCTTGCGCTAGTCACTGCAAAGAATAGGAGTGTGAGTATCCCTATTTGCCCCAAACGTCTGAGATCTCCCAGGGCGCTGACCCCTACGAATATCACCGCGGCTACGAGTGGTATCACGACCATCTTGAGGAGATCCACGAATGCGGTGCCAATAGGCTCGACTCCCTCGGAGATGCCGATCAACAGGGGAGAGTCTGTGAGGGCGGCGATGAGGCCCAGCGACAGACCGCCAGCCAAACCGAGAGCCACCGCTGCGTAGAGCTTCATGACTCACTAGCTCCTCCATTGCTCTCATCGGCTGTGACCCCCTCGAATCTGTCAATGAGCACGGTGGCTGTCATTGTACCCGTAACGTTGGTCGCCGTGCGGGCCATATCGGGAATATGATCAACGCTCAGTAGAACAGCCAGTCCATCGAGTGGAATGCCAACTGTGTCTATCGCCGGAGCCATGCTCAGCACACTGCCGCCGGGGACGCTCGCAACTGCGAACGACACGATGAAAGTTGCAAGTACTGCTCCCCCGATTCCCGCTGCAGCCAAGGGAACTCCGTAGAGCCATGCCAGGAATACGATGCCTGCTCCTTGGAACACGGCGCTTCCACCACGTGCGATCCCGGCTCCGAGAGGGATCACGAATCCCGCCACTGGTGGTGACACCTGCAGTTCACCTGCCGCCTCGAGCATTGCGGGAACTGTGGCCGGTGACGAGGTGGCTGCTGCTGCTATGGCCTGTGGAGTCAGACAGGCCCGCAAGAACGATCCCACCGGCCGCTTCGCCAAGAATCTCACGGTAGTCAGGTAGACCAGTCCGATGTACATGGCGAGGCCCAGAAGGACTGCCAACACGAACATGATCAGGCTTTGCAGCACCGCCCATCCTGCCTGGGCAGTAACCGGTGCGGCAAGAGCGAATACACCGATGGGAGCCAGCCACAGGATCCAATGGACAAGCTTGATGAGTGCCGCGGCCACTGCCTGGGCCAGGTTGTAAAGCAGGTCGCGTTCGTGTCTAGGCAGGGCGCCAGCCGCAGCCGCCACCAAGACGGTGAA
This sequence comes from Gemmatimonadota bacterium, assembly GCA_039584755.1. Lineage (GTDB taxonomy): Bacteria > Gemmatimonadota > Gemmatimonadetes > Gemmatimonadales > GWC2-71-9. The sequence goes on along the minus strand of JBDGXD010000002.1, from coordinate 17,588 downwards.
CACGATCAATGGTAGCAACGCGCCTTGCGCGGCAGCCTCAAACGGATTGCTGGGGATCAGGTCGAGCAGGAAGTCTATCGGCCGCAACGAAGTCGATGCTTCCAATGCAGCGGGTGAGATCGTTTGAATGGCGGCTTCGCTGGCCCATGGTAGCAATAGCTTCATGACCCCCATGCCAGTCAAGACACCGAGGATGGCCGCAATCGCGAGAAAAACCATGGTGATGACTCCCATCCGACCGAGGCGCCTCAAGTCACCCAACGAGGATACCCCTACGAATATCACCGACGCGATGAGTGGCAGAACCACCATCTTGAGCAGATTGACGAACGCGTCACCCAACGGCTCAAAGCTCTGCGCTATACCGATGAGTATCGGTGAGCCGGTTATTGAGGCAGCTAGTCCTAGGGCGAGACCCGCGGCCAAGCCGAGTGCTATCGCAATGTGGAGCTTCAGCGGCAAAGGTACCTCCTCACCACTGGCGGCATTCGGCGGAAACGCAGCCGAGCTGTCTCACTGGATCAATCTCCGTACTTGGCGATACTCTCTTTGATCAGTGCCGCCGCGATCACGTTTCGCTGGATCTCGTTTGAGCCTTCATATATCTGGGTGATCTTCGCGTCTCTCATGAGTTTTTCGACTGGATACTCCTTCATATAGCCGTACCCACCGAACACCTGTACAGCATCTGTGGTCACCTTCATCGCGGCATCCGAGGCAAAGGTCTTACAGATAGCCGAATCTTTTGCGATGTTCTTTGTCCCAGCGTCAATGGAACGGGCCGCGGCGTAGATGAGGGCTCGGGCAGCTTCGACCTGGATCGCCATGTCGGCTAGCATGAACTGCAGGCCCTGGAAGGACGAGATCGGGTGACCGAACTGTTTTCGGACCCGCGCGTAGTGCACCGCTTCGTCCAAGGCACGTTGAGCTATGCCCACTGCTTGGGCAGCCACGCCGGGGCGAGCCTGATCGAACGTCTTCAGAGCGATCACAAACCCCTTTCCCTCTGCGGCGAGCAGGTTGTCCTTATGGACGCGCACGTCCTCGAAGATCACCTCTCTGGTCGCCGAGCTTCGGATCCCCATCTTGTTTTCTTTCTTGCCGAAAGAAAGGCCCGGTGTACCCTTTTCAACGATGAATGCACTCGCTCCCCGAGCTCCCTTGGATTTATCGGTCGCTGCCACCACTGTATACACTTCGGCTTCGCCACCGTTGGTGATCCATTGCTTCGTACCGTTCAGCACGTAGTAGTTGCCGTCTTTCGCTGCGGTGGTCTTGATACCTCCAGCGTCGGACCCTGCATCGGCCTCGGTGATGCAGAACGCGGCGAGCCTCCTACCCGCAGCTATGTCGGGTAAGGTTCTCTGCTTTTGTTCTTCGTTGCCGAACAGCAGAATGGGAAACGCTCCCAGGCCTGTTGCCCCGAATGCAAGTGCGATTCCCCCACATCCCCAGGACAGCTCCTCTGTCACGAGTGCCATCTCCATGACGCCGCCACCCATGCCACCATATTGCTCCGGGATCGACACGCCGAATATGTCGGAGTCGGCCAGCAGCTTTACGATGTCCCAGGCGAAGTCGGCCGATTCATCAAACTGCTGGGCGATCGGCTTGATCTTCTCTTCTGCGATCTGATGACACAGATCTCTGATTAGCTGTTGCTCTTCTGTCAGCTGATAGTCCATTGGCGGGACGTCCTCGGGCGATGTGTTGAAGGGTCCGGTGTTACGAGTCCGGCTGTTTGACCCACAGATAGAAACAGTTATCTGCGGGAGCCGCAACCCGCCGTATGAAGGCGCCGTGGCGAAACGCGCCGGGACCGACTATCTTCGTTCGCTCGCAAAAGGAGAATGCCGTGAGACATGCACAAATCGTCACACCACGTTGGGCATTGATATTGGGAGCGTCGAGCGGGTTTGGAGAAGCTACAGCTAAGCACCTTGCCCGGGCTGGGTACAACATCATTGGGGTACACTTGGATCGTAGCAGTACGATGCCGCATGTCGACGAGGTCATCACTGACATCGAGTCGACGGGCCACAGCGCACTCTACTTCAACGTCAATGCGGCTCACGAGGGCAAACGCTCCGAGGTATTGGACGAGGTCGAAGCTGAGATCGACGAAAACGGCGGCACCGTTGCAGTGCTCATGCATTCCCTCGCGTTTGGCACCCTCAAACCGTACATCGCTGACGATGGGCTCACCAAGCGAAATATGGACATGACGCTCGACGTCATGGCTCACTCGCTCGTGTACTGGACGCAAGATCTCATAAGACGTGGTTTGATGGGCAAGGGGGGCCGGGTCTTCTCGATGACATCGGCCGGATCGAATCGGGTGATCCACTCGTACGGCGCGGTATCAGCGGCCAAGTCTGCATTGGAATCGCACACCCGCCAGCTCGCTGTCGAGCTAGCACCGCATGATGTTACGGTCAATGCGCTGAGAGGCGGTGTTACGAGAACACCGGCAGCGGAGCGAATTCCGGAGAGCGATCAGCTGTTTGTCGAAGCTGTGAGACGCAACCCTCACAAGCGGCTCACGACACCAGATGACATTGGGAAGGCAATAGTCGCGCTGTCGAAACCTGGCACGGATTGGATGACCGGAAACGTCATCAATGTAGATGGGGGCGAAGATATAATGGGTTGAGGCTGACCGGCTAGGACCGCCGGTTCCGGAGTGAGGCGAGTTCCTCTTCGAGTTGGTCGAGACGTTTGTTGACTACGTCTTCGCCGAGTTCAGAAACGCCAAATGTGACACCCCTCTTGTTCAACAGCGTCTCGACTAGAACGTCGGTGTATCCGACCACAGCGTGAGAAATGCCGCGGTCGATGAATCGATTGAGCCGCAGCACAGTGGCTAGCGATTGACGAGCCGGTAGCGCTGCGATTACCTCCGACAGGTCACGGATCAAGAGTTCCCGAAGGTGCTGGATCTCCTCAACGACCTCACCCGCTGCCAACCCACGAGCGGCTGCAGTCCTGCCGTAGGCGTCGCAGGCGTTGAACCAAAGTTCTGTCCCCTGCCGTCTCAATGGTCCGGACATTTCGATCATCACGTCGATCAGTAGCGCGAGTTGCCGTTCGATCGTGGGACGGTCGAGATGGGGAGCCTGACTCATGCGGCCCATCAGCCAGTCGGACCAGAGGGCTATCAGTCGATCACGGCCGGATGACAGGGAGCGACCGACGGCGGCGAGGGCTGGACTGGAGGGACGCGCTGTGAGACCCATCTTGCGTTCCCTCCGTAGTAAGTTCGGAGAACAATGTACCCAGCTGGCTTGAGGAGGTCAAAACTGATGTCAACGATGAAGATGACACGATTCCAGTTGGATGGCGCTGATGGTGGGCCGCTGCGAGGTGAGGTGAGGACCGCTGGAAGTGGGGAAGGGCGGCCCGCTGTGGTGATCTGTCACGGCTTCAAGGGATTCAAGGACTGGGGTTTCTTCCCCAAGCTGGCGGAGCGGCTAGCGCGAGCTGGTATAACCGCAGTGAGCTTCAACTTCAGCGGTAGCGGTGTCGGACCGGACGGAGAGAACTTCACGGAGCGAGAACGATTCAATCGCAGCACATACTCGGGCGACCTGGAGGATCTGGCTACGGTCACCGATGCGCTGTTGCGGGGTGATCTGATAGCGGAGCTCCCCGCGCTATCCAGCTACGGTCTGTTTGGGCACAGTCGCGGCGGTGGAACAGCAATCCTGCACGCCGCTGGAAACGGCGTGGTAAGCGCCTTGGTCACATGGGCAGCAATTGCGAGGGTATTTCGTTGGGATCAGGAAGTCGTGGAACGGTGGAGAGCAGCAGGGAAGCAGGACGTCGTCAATGCTCGCACGGGCGAAGTTCTGTCACTCTCCACCGACATGCTTGATGATATCACTGCCCGGCGTGACGCGCTCGACATTCTAGAGGCGGCAACTCGAGCAAGGGCCGATTGGCTGATCATACACGGTGCCGACGATGAGTCCGTCTCGGTTACCGAAGCGCAGGAGCTGTGTGATGCAGCTAACCCTGATACCACCCAGCTCGAGATTATCGAAGGTGGAACTCACACCTTCGGTGCGGTGCATCCATGGGCAGGGTATGTTGCGGAGCTTGAAAAGGCGACGGAGGCTACGGTGGGTTGGTTCGCAGGCCATCTCGCGTGAATCTGCTTAAAGAAACGGGGGCTCATTGTAGAGCCCCCGAGTTCAAGCGTTACATGCCAGCTGCGTAAAGTTGGTCGACTTGTGTTTGGGTGCGACCACCAGCGACTTTGGCCGGCGCCTGTCTACGGCGCCGCAAGAAAATCCCGGCGGCAGCTACAGTCGCTAATGCTAGAAGTCCAACACCAAAGCTCCTGATAGGAACCTCCTTGGGATAGTGATGTTCTCCCATGAACACTGCTTCCCGGTCACAATATAGTTACAAGCGCAAGTGCCCAATGCTGTTACTGTTCCACCTATGCCTACCGGACTCGGTGTTATGAGTTCCATCATCAGTCACTGCCGGTCGTGACCGAATGTCGATCAGTTCGATCACCGATTTCCTGATTCGGCATCAACCATGCCGGATCACCGAGCAAGGTGTCACTGAAGCGGCGGTCGCTGTCGTGCTAGCCACAGAGACTTCGGCCAGTCCCGAACTCCTCCTGATCAAACGGTCCGAGCGGGAAGGCGATCCCTGGTCCGGTCAGATGGCGTTACCGGGCGGACGCCGCGAGCCCCAAGATCAAGACCTGTTGAGGACCGCGCGCCGCGAGACTCGGGAGGAGACGGGGGTCTCGCTGACCGAGCAGCAGCTCTTGGGCGAACTCGATGACCTGCACCCCAGGACTCGAGTGCTGCCAGCGATTATCGTCCGACCATTCGTCTTCAGTGTGGGCCGGCGTCCCCTGGTGGCGATCAGCGACGAGGTGACGCTACACGTGTGGGTGTCACTACATGAGCTGCGAGCGTCGTCCACCCGGTCGCTGATCCGGGTGCGGGGTGAGGAACTGGAAGTCCCGTCATATGTCGTCGGGCCCCACATCGTGTGGGGCATGACGGAGCGTATCCTAAGGCCAATCATAAACTTAGCAGGCTGAGAGATGGCCAATAGCTTGCGTTTCGGTGTAGCTCGATCCAGCTTTAGGCATGCAAAAACATCCGGAGGATGAGTGGTAGGAACATCGAGCGGATCAACTCTCACCAGGTCGGTCGAAGACTACCTCAAGGCCATCTACGAACTCGAACTCGGCGGGTCTCCGGCGCAGACCAGTGCTATTGCTAACGCACTAGAAGTGGCGCCGCCGTCGGTCAGTGGAATGGTGAAGCGGTTGTCAGAGGCCGGGCTTTTGGAGCACGTCCCATATCGGGGAGTCCAACTAACAGAAGACGGAAGGCGGACTGCCTTGAAGATGGTACGGCGTCACCGCGTGGTAGAGACTTACCTAACGACCAAACTCGGCTACGATTGGGACTCGGTGCATGAAGAGGCTGAGCGCCTCGAGCATGCTGTCTCGGACGGGTTGATAGAACGGATGGCAATGGCGCTGAATAACCCCAGTTACGATCCGCACGGGGCTCCCATTCCGACCAAAGAAGGTGTCATAGAAACACCCGACTACGTTTCTCTTGCAGACGTTCCGGTAGGAGGCATCGCGCAGCTGCGAATGGTCAGCGACAAGGATGCGGAGCGTTTGCGCTTCATTGCATCGCTGGGCCTGAGGCCCGGAGTGTCATTCGAGGTGATAGCGCGGCAACCATTCCGGGGCCCAACAACAATTGAGCTAGCCGGACCTACGGTACGAGAACAGGTCATAGGTCACGAGTTGGCTGAATCACTGTTGTGCGTCGTGGTGGAGAAAGAGGTCGGCTGAGGCTCCCCACTCCTATTCCTCGCTGACATAACGCATCGCTACGGTCCGCCTGGTTCGTTCCAGACTCCGCAGTATCCCAGCAAGCCGCTTGTCACGCAACGGCCTCAGTTTCTCGACGGTGTCCTCATATGTGCGTTCAATTGCATGAATCAGCCTGCTGCGTTGGTCTGGTTCGAGCTTCGACCAAGTTGCGAGGTCGGCCCAGGTGTCCTCAAACGTGTGCAGCAAATGTTGGAGGAAGCCGTCGAGACCCTTGTTGCCGGCGGCGAGTTGATACGTGAGGTGTGGGCCTGCCGCCGCCCAGCCAAGTGCTGGACCCAGGGACACCGCGCGGTCCAGATCGTCGACGTCGATGACGCCCTTCAGAACGAGATCAATGGATTCGCGCCATACGGCGGCCGATATGCGATTGGCCACGTTTCCCGGAACCTGCTTGTTGAGGGTCACCGGTATCCGACCGAGAGCACGCAGCCATCCTTTGAGCAGTTCCACCAATGCCCCATCGGTGTAAGTGCTTGGTGCAAGCTCGACCAGCGGAATGAGTTCTACGGGATCGAGCGGATGTGCGACCAGGCAGCGGTCCTGTCGCACGCAACGACCGGCGACATCCTTGGCGCTCAATCCGCTGGATGAGCTGGTTATGACCCGCGCGTTCGCCGCCACCGATTCTATTGCCTCGAGGACCTTCTGCTTCACCAGCAGGTCCTCTCGGACGGCCTCTATCACCCAGACCGCATCTCCACAAGCCTGCAGCAGACTACGCCCAATTCTCAGGGAGGCTATCCCGGCATCCACCACACTCTGGGTTGCCTGTTCGAGCGCAACCAATCTACGCGCTCGATCTTTGATCTCGTCTGGTGCATCACGGAGCGCCTGAGCCTCGTTGTCGTAAACCGCTACGGGCCATCCGGCTGCCACACACGTCGCAGCCCATCCCCTGCCGGTTTCACCCATTCCAACTACCGCAACCTGCACGTTTTCGCCCGTCATCTGCTCCCTCCTACGATCCACTGAGCGAGGCCATCGTTTCCCAACACGCGCGCGAGTGTTGTGTGCATACGGTCTGTGTCGGCTTCGACCGCAACGAGAGTCCGAAACCCATTGGAGTCTGCTCTTGTACGACCGCGGTGTTCGCCATCGCCGGGATCAACCCTCAGTCTGTGTGTGACAAACCTCAGCATGCCAGGTGACAGCAATTCCCCGACAGTCAAGACATCGTTTACGACGCAGCCATTCAGCGGCAGTCGTTCAGCGTGAGCTTCAACGCTGAACTGTAGTGCCTGACCCAACCACTTGACGAGTGCATCCGAGGAAGAGGCAAGAGCACTGACTTCGCTTCTACTCAACACCATCCTGCGTGTTACGTCCAGTCCTACCATGTGCGTGTTCATACCTGCGCGCAATACATGGTCGACAGCCTCGGGATCACACCAGGCATTGAAATCTGCCCAGCGGTCCACGCTGCCCCGCTCCGTTAGACTACCAAACATACCAATGTGTTGGCAGATCCGTGACTGGACGACGTCACAATCCTCCTCCAGTGCTCGGGCCAGGTTTGTGAGTGGTCCCAAGGTCACGAGAATGACCGGTTCGGGACAGCGGGACAAGATGTCGAGCAGGACCCGATCGTTTGGTGTTCCATCGGCCTGGGAAGGGCTGGGCACGGGGGCGTAACCCACACCGGTGATGCCATGGACCTGTGGAGCTGTCGTTAGTGACCTGACCAGCGGCCTATCGCACCCGGGCCAAACGGGTATGTCGCTGCGTCCTGCGAGTCGGAGAACTTCGTGAGCGTTCCTTGTCGTGGCATCCAGAGGTGCATTACCGTAGGTGGTGGTCACGGCCACGATGTCCAGGGAGGGCGAACGGGCTGCGAGTGCCAACGTGACCACATCGTCGATCCCGGGGTCAGTGTCGATGACCAAGGGCAGGCGATCGGACTGGCGTGCATCTCCGTCACAGCCTAACGTTGGTATCATGCCCAAGGGGGTCCACGCGAAACCATGACTGCACCCACTGGTTGGAAAGAGCTGCAACCCGCATACGCCGAGCTTATCGATCGGTTCGGCAAAGGGTGGGAGAGAGGCGAGCCGGAGGAGATTGCCGATCTCTTTACCGAAGATGGAGTCCTGTATCCCAGTCCGCTGGATACCCCACTACGAGGCAAGCCGGCGATCGTCGAGTATTGGAAGGACATCCCGCGTGAACAAGCCGAAATCGCGTTTCGCTTCGGCGAGATGTTTGTGGCCGGTCCTTGGTTTGCCACTGAGATCAAATGCACGTTCCGCCGCCGCCGCACCGGGCAGATAATGGACGTGCGCGGTGCCCTGTTCTGTGAGACCATCGAGGGGAAGATAGCGGAGATGCGGATGTACTGGCACCGAACATCGAAGTAGCGGGCCGGACGATGGGCACTTCCTTGTTTCTGGGATGTCATGGTTGGAACCAGTTCGAATGTCCGGGTCCCTACGATCGACACGCAAGTGGGGAATTCGAGATACTGCGGGTTTACGCAGCCGACTACCCCACGGTCGAGATCGCCGACACGTTTGCGGGGATCCCACCTGCGTCGCTGGTGGAGGCCTGGCGTGAGGCGGTCCCGGACGGGTTCCAGTTTGCCCTGAAGGTTCCACAGCAAGTCACGCACGAGCGTCGGTTTGTGGGTACCAGCAAGTTGCTGTCGCGCTTTTTGGAGCGAGTGATCCTGCTGGAGAACAAACTGGGACCTCTGCTATTGAGCATGTCTACCGCCATTTCCCCGAGCGATGAGACACGCCGTGCTCTAACGAACTTCGTACAGTCCTTACCGGCTGGGTTCAAGTGGGCGTTGGAGTGCAGGAGGGCAGACTGGATGACAGTCGAGCTACTCGAGCTTCTGCGATCACGTAACGTCGCACTTGTCTTGACAGACGATCGGTGGATAAGACGGAGACTGATGCTGGATTTGGCACAGCAGCCGACGGCCGACTTTGCCTACATAAGATGGGTCAGCCCGCGTTCCCACCCGAGGAAGCAGGCCGAGATGCCTGGTTCGTCCAAGCGAGCCCTGTCAATGTGGTCGCCGGCCCTGAGCGAACTGCAGCAGAGGGTCACGTCCATATTCGGTTTTCTGTCCAGCCGATTCTACGGAGACCCTTTCCCCCAATGCGCTGCAACATTGCAGGATATGGTAGCCGGTAGCCCAGCAAATGGACCTGATCCGGCTCCCCTACTCCCTACCACTCAGCTGTGTATCTTCTGTCGTAATGAGAGTCCGCACTGCAATTGCTCAGATAAGGCCAACAAAAGCTGACTACGCCGCCAACTTGATGCGCGTTGGTGAAGTGCTTGGTGACGTTGCATCTTGGGATCACATGCCGGACCTACTTGTGTTTCCCGAAAGCGTGATGTCCGGATATTTCCTCGAGGGTGGTGTTGGGGAGGTTGCAGTCACCGCCGCAACTCTGTTGCGAAACCTAGTCGAGTTGCACGAAGAGTCCGGAGCACCACAGCTGGATGTGGCGATCGGCTTTTATGAGGAGTTTCGCAATCGCTATTACAACTCGGCCCTATACGCATCACTGGGGCGCGAGGCCGAGATCAAGCATGTGCATCGCAAGGTGTTCTTGCCCACCTACGGCCTGTTTGACGAGCAGCGCTTCGTTGAGCGCGGTTCCACGGTGCATGCGTTTGATACACGCTGGGGCCGGGCGGCGATGCTGGTGTGTGAAGATGCCTGGCACTCGATTACCGGAACCTTGGCTGCTCTAGATGGGGCGCAGGTGCTGATTGTGTTGTCTGCGGCGCCAGCTCGCGGAGTGGCTCCGGCAGAGAGCTCACCTGCAGAAGTTCAATCCCGGCCCGCAAGTGTTGAACGATGGGAACGTTTGCTGCAACACATGGCCGAAGAGCACGGTGTCTTCACGGTACTGGCTCAGTTGGTCGGCTTCGAAGGTGGCAAGGGTTTCCAGGGGAGTTCTACTCTTGTCGGTCCCGACGGTCTGGTGTTGGCCCGAGGTCCCGTTTTTGAGGAGGGAATGGTCGTTGCCAACCTAGACCTTGATGCGATTACTAGGGCTCGCGCGGAGCAACCCTTGTTGGGAGATCTCGAGACCCAGCTTCTCAACTTGTTGCGCTCGATCGACACCGATCCAATCCAGATTGAGTACGACCCCGCTGCGTCGTCAGGGACGCAAGCCACCACAGCAGGACGGGCCGAACTGCCCGTCGTCATCAGCGATGAGAGTACCGATCCACTGTCAATCGATTGCGAACTCACTGCGCGTTGGCTGACTGCGTTTCTGGAAGATGAGGTGGTACGTCGTCGTGGCTTCAAGAAGGGAATCGTCGGTCTCTCGGGTGGAGTGGACAGTGCTCTGACTGCGTCGCTTGCAGCCAAGGCCTTGGGACCCGAGAACGTGATAGGTGTGCGGATGCCATACCGAACCTCCAGCCCGGAAAGCCTCGAGCACGCTGAACACATTGCTGACAAACTGGGCATCAGTCTCGAGACCGTCGATATCAGTAACGCCGTGGACGGCTACCTGGGTGCTGCCGACAAGCACGCGAATCCGACGCGGCGCGGCAACATCATGGCCCGGATCCGAATGGTTACTTTGTTCGATCTCTCGGCCAAATACGATGCGCTACCATTAGGTACGGGTAACAAGACAGAACGCCTGCTGGGGTACTACACGTGGCACGCGGACGATTCTCCGCCGGTGAATCCTTTGGGTGATCTCTTCAAGACTCAAATCTGGGAGTTGGCCAGACACGTCGGGGTTCCAGAAGCTGTGCTATCGAAGCCCGCTACGGCCGATTTGGTGGCGGGCCAAACAGACGAGGGCGATCTGGGGATCTCCTATGTCAGGGCCGATCGGATTCTCTATTGGCTGCTCAAAGGACTGCGCAATGAACAGATTGTCATGCTTGGATTCGAACCATCCGATGTGCAGTTGGTGAGCACGAGATTGCACGGCACGCATTGGAAGAGACGACTCCCTACAGTGGCGATGGTGAGTGGAACCGCGATTGGAGAGTCGTACTTGAGACCGGTCGACTATTGACCGTCACAACTGCTCCTCTCACTCCGAACCGTTGTCTTCCCATAATGAGGACCGGATGAACGGGAAGGAGATCGAATGACCTCCAGTCGACTGGCGCCCCGCCCCGCCGCTGCATCTCAGTCCACCATGACTGAGCTGATGATGCCCAACATGGCGAACAATCTGGGGAACGTGTTTGGTGGTGTGATCTTGTCGCTGATCGACCGCGCAGCGGTAGTTGCAGCAGTGCGTCATGCTCAGAGTGCCTGCGTGACGGTATCGATCGATCGGGTGGAGTTCAGAGAACCGATCCACCTGGGTGAGCTCGTGATGGCCAAGGCAAACGTGAACTATGTGGGCCGTACATCGTTGGACATTGGAGTCAGGGTGGAGGCCGAGAACTTGGTGACCGGTGAACGACGGCACACAAACAGTTGTTACCTGACCTTTGTGGCAATTGATAATGAAGGCCATCCCATTCCCGTACCGAAGGTCATGCCTGAGTCGGAGCAGGAGAAGGAATGGTACGAGCATGCCAAGGAGCGCCGCCGACGGAGAGATGAGAAGCTCGGGAGCGAGCGGCGGTGAAGCCGCTACGGGTGATCGCCGTATTCAGTGGTGGCGGTGTTAAGGCCGCTGCCCAGATCGGCGCTATTGAGGCGTTGAGAGAGAGAGACCTGAGTCCGGCACATTACGTTGGTACTTCGATGGGAGCGGTGGTCGCAGCGTTGTTTGCCAGCGGGCTTTCCTATGCCGAGGCCGTGAAGCGCATCACTTCCGTTACCAGACGCGATGTGGCTGCGGTCTCACTCAGCGTCATCCTGGGACCCTTCGCATCCAGTTTACTGCGGGCGGAGCCGCTGCGACGCACGATTGGTCGGTTGGTGCCGGCACGCCAGTTCGATGAACTCGAGGTCCCGCTTACCGTTACCACGGTAGATGCATCCAGCGGCGAGTTGTTGTTACTAGGTACCGGCGGACGGCTTGGTATTCCTCTGGTGGATGCGCTGTACGCATCCTGCGCGCTGCCGTTATACTATCCACCCGGTCGAATAGAAGACCTAGACTGCATTGATGGAGGGGTGAGAGCAGTTCTCCCCTTGACTGTGGCAGGCGAGTTCGATCCCGACATGATTTTCGCAGTCGACGTGGGGCCTTCTCTTTACTCGGATCCTCCTGACCGGGCGACTCCATTACCGGCAATGGTTCGAGCGCACGATGAGGCAACCCGCATTCTCATGGCTGCCCAGGTCGAGGCCGAGGTTGCCATGTGGCAAGACAGAGAGATACCGCTGGTCCTTGTGCGGCCGAAACGTCAGCAACAAGCCACGTTCGCTCTGGATGCGGCCGTCACCTATGTTGAGGAGGGTTATCGGGCGGCGGTCCGCGCGTTAGATCATTGGATCAAGGACCGATGATTCGCAGGGAAGCTAGCCAGGTGGCGATTGCCAGAAGGCGCCGGGATCTTCAAGAGTCGTGGCTCGGACAATACAGTTATTAGTTTACGGCCAGCACCACAGTTCCGTCATCGCCGGGGATGTAGATGGCAGACCAATCGATTCAATATTTCACGCTGGAGGAGGCCAACCGGACGCTGCCGTATGTGCGTCCCGTCGTCTGCGATATCGTGGATACCTACAAGAAATGGCAGGATGGCGTGGGACTGTACGAAGTAGTTGCTGCGGGCAGCCGCATTGACCACGGTGAGACCGAGGAACAGGCGGTGGCCCGGAAAGAGGTGGATAAGCTTGCGCGACAGATAAACGAGTACCTGGATGAGTTGTCCGCAGTGGGATGCGTGTTCAAAGGTTTTGACGGCGGGCTGGTCGACTTCTTTTCTCGTCTGGAGGGGAGGGACGTCTTCCTATGCTGGAAAATCGGGGAGAAGGAAATCACATACTGGCATGAGCTGGATGCTGGTTTTGCCGGCCGCCAGGAATTGGTGCCCGAGTTGATCCGGGGGGGATCTGAGTAATGGCTTTCGTGCGTTTCCTTCACTTCTTGGGCACGGCTCTTTGGATTGGGGGAGCGGCCGCGGCCATCTTGGTGACGATCACGGTTCGACAGGAGTCGATCGTGGTCCAGGCAGCGGTGTACCGGCTGTTGCGGCATGTGCACACTGTGGTTATCGGTCTAGGAGCTGTGTTGACTGTGGGCACCGGAGTTGTGTGGACGATGTGGTTGGTGCAGAGTGGGGAGGCCGAAAGGTCCGCGCCGACTGTGGGCCTGTGGGTAATGGAGGGGGCCGGACTGATAGGTGGGGCGCTGGTCCTCCTGGTTGGAATCCCCACTGCGATCAAGCTGGGTGGGCTTGCGGTTTTGACGGATGACGGCCAGCTGCTGCCGGTAGTGGGCCACTATCGCCGACGGCAGATGCAGGTGTCCTTTGTTGGCGGTGCCCTGGCGCTGCTGGCACTGTTCACCGGCGTGGTGCTGTAGGTAGCGATCCTTGGGTGACCTCGTCAACCTCGTCTCTTGACTATTACCTGTCGCACAGGTGTTACCGTTTGGTCCTGGACTCCATGCTGCGGATCCGCGAACATTCGAGTGCGCTGCGGTGATCTCGGGTGCGGTAGGGACATGAAGAACGCTTGGGACGGCGGGACATAATGGCACAGAACTGGCGCCTCACCGACTCATATCAGGCTATCGATCCGGGTCCATCGATCGACGTCAGGAGAATCGTCGGTCGAGCAAGCCTGAGAGCGACCAGCCATATCGGTCGCATTGCATACCTGCTGTGGGAGGTGATGCGGGGACTTCCTGAGTGGCGAATCTGGCTGCCGAGGGCAGCCGAGCAGGGTGTACATGTGGGCTACGGTTCACTGTTCATAGTGCTGTTGACGGCGGGCTTCGCTGGCGGCGTCACGTCGCTTCAGGCGGGATATCAATTCACTGGCGGTATTCCCGTGTACTTCGCCGCCGGCGTGATAGTGGAGTCGATCGTACTGGAGCTCGGGCCGGTGTTGACGGGTCTGATTCTGGCGGGCCGCATCGGCGCGAGATATGCCGCCGAGCTGGGTACGATGCGCGTGACCGAGCAGATCGACGCGCTCGAAAGCCTGGGGCGGTCCTCGGTCTCACACTTGATAATCCCGCGTGTGATTGCCGGTACGCTGATGCTACCGGTACTAGTGGTGTTTGCGGATGCTGTCGGTATAGGTGCTGGGTGGATTGCTGCGAAGGGAGCACTTGGCATTAGCAACGCAGACTTTGTGTACGGTGCGCGCTACTTCTTCAAGCCATTCGACCTCTGGTATTCAATGATCAAGTCGCTGGCATTCGGTCTGGCGATAACCATCGTCCCCTGCTACATGGGATTCAGTACCAAGCAAGGTGCCGAGGGAGTGGGACGCTCGACGACAACGGCTGTGGTGAGTGCGTCGGTCTTGATCCTATTCCTCGATGTGGCCCTCGCCAAGGTGTTGCTGCAGTGAGGGAAAGCTGGTCACCGAGCTCAATGGAGATTGAGGCGTGATAACGCTATCCAATGTTCACAAGCGTTTCGGCGACCTTGTTGTGCTGGACGGGGTGGATTTCGAAGTGCAGCGGGGTGAGACGGTTGCGCTGTTGGGGCCATCGGGCACTGGCAAGAGTGTGCTCTTGAAACACATAAACGGCCTGCTTCACCCTGATGCCGGTACGGTGAATGTCGATGGAATGGAGGTCGCGCACCTCAAGCGGAATGACCTCGCTAGGCTCCGCAGCTCCATCGGATATGTCTTCCAGTTCGGTGCGCTCTTCGATTCAATGAATGTGTTTGATAACATCAAACTGGGAATCACAGACGAAGAATGCAGTTCTAGCAAGGAGTATTGTGAACACCGAGTCATAGAGTGTCTCGAACACGTGAACCTGCCGCAGAGCACGGCAGGCAAATTCCCTGCTGATCTCTCCGGGGGGATGAGAAAGCGAGTCGGCCTGGCCAGGGCAATTGCCGGGCAGCCCACTTATCTCCTCTACGATGAGCCGACATCAGGCTTGGACCCCGTGAACGCTGACATCATCGATTCGTTAGTGGAGAAACTGCGTGATGAACTTGGTGTCACGAGTGTGGTCGTATCACATGACGTCAGGGGATCGTTTCGCGTCTCCGACCGGGTGGCACTTCTCTCCAATGGCAAGATCCAGGCAATAGGTTCGCCGGAGGAGTTCAGAGAGACAGACAATCGGGCAGTACAACAGTTTCTGGAACGCGATTTTCGGTAAGGTAGATGTGACCTGAGGGGTCGTTTCTTATGGATCTCTATTACAAGCAAGAAGTATCCGTCGGATTGCTGGTCATCGTGGCCATGGTGGGGTTCTTTGCCGGGCTCATGTGGCTCACCGGGCAGTCCTTTCGATCCTCACAGATCGAGATTCGAGTTCAGTTTGCTGAAGTGGGCAATCTGAACACGGGGGATCCCGTCCAAATCTCCGGTGTGAGCGTGGGAAGGATAGCGAGGCGAGATCTCCAAGAGGAAGGCAGAGTGCTGGTCACCTTGGAAGTGGACCGGCGCTACCCTCCGAAGATCGATGCGCAAGTCGCAATCAGGTCGCTGGATTTCCTCGGTGCCAAGTACGTCGCATATAGTCCCGGTACCTCACAGACACCCCTCGGGGAAGGTCAGTTGATCATCGGGAGCAGTGGTAGCGAGATCACTCAGGCGGTCGATAACCTGACCGACGACGCCGTGGAAGTACTCATAGGTTTGCAACGGATGTTCACAGCCCAGATGGCTGAGGACGTGCACAATACGTTGCGGGCGACCGAACACGCTCTGGAAGTGATAGCACGCGCCGGTGAAGGGCCGCTAATCGGCCAGACACAGGCCGCCTTCAAGGCATTGGAACAGGTGGCGTTGCGACTCGACACCACACTTGCCAATCCCGGCATCAATGAGTCGCTGTCTCAGCTCGATGAGTTGACCGAGAATGTGACAGAGATGGCGCAGGGGCTGGCTGGTGCCACGATGGCCTTGAGTGGCATGCTGCAGCAGATGAATGATACGACTGGATCTGTGGGTATGTTGCTCAACAACCCGGCGATCCACAACGATCTGCACGAGTTGCTGGTGTCACTTACGAAACTACTCGACGACGTTCGCGAGAGACCGGGCAGGTACACGAATATCTCGTTGTTCTAGCCGAAAAATGGGGAGCGGGGAGCCGGCTATCACCCGCTCCCCGCTCCCCGGTTATATTCGCCCCCATGTTATCCCTGACCTTTCTTGGAACGTCCGCTGCTCGCCCCACGGTTGAACGCTCGGTTTCTTCGATTGCCGTTGCTCGTGAAGGAGAGACCCTCCTGTTCGACTGCGGCGAAGGAACGCAACGCCAGATGATGCGTTACGGGATTGGCTTTTCACTGTCCGAGATCTTTTTCACGCACTTCCATGCAGATCACTACCTGGGTGTTGTGGGGCTGATCCGCACTCTGGGACTGCAGGGGCGGACCGAGCCGATGGTTCTCTACGGTCCCAGCGGTGCTAGACGGGTGTTGTCCGCCGCCGTCAATCTCGGGGTCGAGCGACCGACTTTCCCGATTGAAATCCGGGAACTGAAAGTAGGTGACCGTCTCGCGAGAGATGAATACGACTTGGAGGTGGTTGCGGTGGAACACGGTGGTGGAGCCGTGGGTTACGCTTTGCACGAGCACGAGCGGCTGGGTCGGTTCAACCCTGACAAAGCCAGGGAGGCCGGTATTCCCGAAGGCCCATTGTGGGGTAGGCTGCACCGCGGCGAATCTGTGACGCTCCTGGACAGCAGGGTTGTGGCGCCGCGAGATCTAGTAGGGCCGAGTCGGCCGGGACGTCTCATAGTCTTGAGTGGAGACACCCGCCCGTGTCAGAGCGTGGTAGCCGCTGCCGAGGGGGCGGACTTGTTGGTACACGACGCCACCTTTGGGGATGATGAGAAGGATCGGGCCCGTGAAACGGATCACTCCACTGCCGCCGAAGCTGCCCAGGTGGCACTGGCCGCCAAGGTCGGCCGGTTGGTGCTGACTCACTTCTCCGCTAGGTACTCGGCCAACCCAACAGTACTGGTGGACCAGGCGCGTGCCGTGTTTCCCCAGGTGGTCGCTGCCAAGGACGGCCTCGAGATCGACGTGCGTTTCAGGGACGAGTGAAATAGGGGTGCATCCAACAGAAGCGCAGCTGGAAGGCTGCGCTTGGAGTTGCCCCGCCAGGGCTCGAACCTGGACTCTTCTGATCCAGAGTCAGACGTGTTGCCAGTTACACCACGGGGCAGCGTCGGCTGTATCCATGATACCACGGGCCGACATGGAGCTGAGGGGGCTCGAACCCCTGACCTCCTGGGTGCGATCCAGGCGCTCTCCCAACTGAGCTACAGCCCCTCGACAGTGGGCAATCGCCGGACCACCGCCGGGTTGTGAAGTTAGAAACACCTTCCCACCCTGTAAACTCCCTACAGCCGAGCCCTGTGACGATCACCAAGGATGCCGTGGTGCACCACCGGGGCCTGTCTAGTGTTTTCTCTCGTCAGTTGACGTATCCGCCGCCACCGTCGGATAGACGACCCCAAGCTGCTCCAGATAGGTATCGTATCTGGTCTCGTCGTAGATGAGTCTCTCCAACTCGGGTCGGTACAGCTTCATCTTCTCTTCGTTCAAGAAGATAGGGGGTTCGGTTCCTTCGGGAATCAGCGACACCCATTGGTACTCTTTTGTCTGCACTTCACGGTGATAACGCCACGCCTCTTCGACGAGATCCGGTTCGCCC
>JBDGXD010000001.1:0-52102 GCA_039584755.1 Gemmatimonadota bacterium | reverse complement strand
CAGTGCTCTGGTGCCGGCAAGGAACAAGAGGAGACGGTAAAACACCAACGCGACGAGGAGGATCTCGATCAGGTCCCTCAGATCGGGGACCAAAAACGGGAAACGCTCCAAAAGCATCAGGCTTCCTCGATTGCGCCCACTATGTCCATGACCTCGCGAACCAACCCGACCTCATGCACTCGGAAAAGTCTCACTCCTTGAGTGAAAGCCGCAGCACAAACCGCCGCGGTAGCAGCATCGCGCTCGGCCGCGTCTTTGCCAGTTACCGTTCCCAGGAATCGCTTGCGTGACGGACCGATCATAACTGGGAAGCCATGGGATGTAAGAGCACTCACTCGCTTCAATATCTCATAATTGTGATCGGGCCGTTTCGCAAAGCCAAGCCCCGGATCCAGGACAATCCGTTCCCTGCCGACCCCAGCGGTCTCAGCCGTGGCGACTGAGCGGTCGAGTTCCCGCAAGGTCTCACTTGTCACGTCGTGGTAGTTCGCATGGTCGTAGGTGGCGATCTCCGAGAACGAGCCCCGGGAGTGCATCAAGATCAGGCCTGCACCTCTGGCTGCACAGACATTTGCTATCCGCGGATCAAACCTGAGAGCCGAAACGTCGTTGATGATCCAAGCTCCCGCATCCAAGGCTCGTGCGGCGGTGTCCGCTTTGACCGTGTCGACCGAAACCGGGGTCTCGGCGTGGTTGCGCACCAATTCCGTAAGAACGGGCTCCAGGCGTCGCCACTCTTCGCCGGCTGGAACCGGCTGCGGCCGTCCCGGCCGAGTGGACTCAGCACCGAGATCCAGCAGGTCGGCTCCGGCTGCTATCAACTCTGTTGCGCGTTCGATTGCAGCCTTGGGTTCGAGATACTCGCCGCCGTCGCTGAATGAGTCCGGTGTCACGTTGAGGATGCCAACGACTGCGGGATGAGTCAGGTCGATCCTCCCCCGCTCCGTCACCCAGTGATCCGGCGTCTCCACCATTTCGTGCAGGCGGCTGCCGATCTCGTGGAGAATCCGTGCTGGAACCCGATCGGCACCCGATCGCATGAGACTCGCCAGTCCGGACGTGGAGCCTGATAGGAGGGTCCAGTCCGCTCCGGTTATGCACTCGATGCCCTGCTGCTGTGCCGCCACTACTGCGGCATCAAGTTCGGCCTGGGTCAAGTCGTCGAGTACGATGACCACCGGATCGAGTCCCCGCGCTGCAGCTGTGGCTTTCGACTCACTCATACCCCGCCGCACCAACGCGTCCCGGACCGTATCCGGGTGGCGCGGTGCGAGCAGGGTGAGATTCACGCCCCAGCGGGCTCGGCGGGTGGAGAGCCTAGTACGGGACCAGGTTCAGACGCCGCAGACTTCTCATCGGATGGCGTTACATTCGACTCCTCAGTGCCAGCGGTCGAATCTGGTGTGGCAGGCGGCAGCTCTTTGCCCTCGGCAAGCAGCTCGATCTCGTTGCGATCGATGGTTTCGCGTTCCAAGAGCACTTCAGCAATTCGGTGCAGGGTTGGCATATCCCCTTTGAGGATCGTATTAGCCCTTTCATAAGCCTCTTCGAGGATACGCTTGATCTCTACATCGACCAATTCTGACGTCTTGTCAGATACATCACGGTGTTGCGCGAACTCGCGGCCCAGAAAGATCTGGTGCTCGCGATCGCCCACGGCGACCGGACCTACCACATCGCTCATGCCGAACTGCATGACCATGGCGCGGGCCATGTCAGTAGCCTGCTGAATATCCTGAGCCGCACCCGTAGTGACCTTTTCTGGACCGAACACGAGTTCCTCGGCCACTCGACCACCATAGGCCATCGCCAAACGGCCGTGGATGAACTCCTTCTTGTAATAGTGACGGTCTTCCTCGGGCAGCGAGAAAGTTATTCCCCCGGCGCGCCCCCTTGGCACGATGGTCACCTTGTGAACGGGATCGAGCCCCGGGATTCGTAGACTGACCAGCGCATGCCCTGCCTCATGGTAGGCAGTGAGCTCACGCTCCTCATCGGTCACCACCATGCTCTTGCGTTCGACGCCCAGCATGACCTTGTCTTTGGCATCCTCCAGGTCCTCCATTGCCACGGCTGGCTTATCGCGCCTGGCCGCGAGGAGCGCTGATTCGTTCACGATGTTGGCCAGGTCGGCTCCGGCCAATCCCGGAGTCGCTTTCGCGATTACAGCGAGATTGACGTCACCGGCCAAGGGAATCTTGCGCACGTGCACCTTGAGAATCATCTCTCGGCCACGTA
This sequence comes from Gemmatimonadota bacterium, assembly GCA_039584755.1. Taxonomy (GTDB): domain Bacteria; phylum Gemmatimonadota; class Gemmatimonadetes; order Gemmatimonadales; family GWC2-71-9. The sequence continues at coordinate 49,864 of JBDGXD010000001.1, read as the reverse complement.
CGTCCGGCACGTCCACCACAACCTGCCGATCGAACCGGCCTGGTCTCAGGAGTGCCGGGTCGAGAACGTCGGGCCGGTTGGTGGCAGCAAGCAGAATCACACCCTCGTTCGACTCGAATCCATCCATCTCGACCAGAAGTTGATTGAGCGTCTGCTCTCGCTCGTCATGACCACCTCCGAGGCCAGCACCCCGATGACGGCCAACTGCATCGATCTCATCGATGAAGATGATACAGGGAGCGTGTGCCTTCCCTTGTTCAAAGAGATCACGCACTCTGGAAGCTCCGACTCCAACAAACATCTCCACGAAATCGGAGCCGGACATCGAGAAGAACGGACGTCCGGCCTCACCAGCTACGGCTCTTGCCAGCAGCGTCTTGCCCGTTCCGGGAGCGCCAACCAGTAAGACACCCTTTGGCAATCGTCCGCCCAGCCGTTGGAACTTTTGCGGGTCCTTGAGAAACTCGATTATCTCCTCGAGTTCGACCTTGGCCTCCTCCGCTCCGGCCACATCCTGGAACGTGACCTTGGGCGTGTCTCCGGTTAGCAGCTTGGCTTTCGATTTGCCGAACGAGAAGGCACGATTCCCACCCTGTTGGACCTGTCGGAAAAAGAAGACCCACAGACCGATCAGGATCACCCAGGGAAGGAGGTTTATGAAGATCGATCCGAACCCAGGTTTGGGTTCCTTGCCACTGATGAGGACGCCCTTTTGCTCGAGTCTTCCGATGAACGCCTCGGAGTCCTTTATCGGCAGCGTGCTCTTGAACTTCGTGACGTCGTTGCCCTCACCATCAGACACGGATTGCTTGAATGTGCCCCTGGCAAACTTGCCACTCTCGACTTCGACTTCAGCGACGTTGTTACGCTCCAGCTCCTGGCTGAACTTCGAGTAGCTGAGCTCGAAGTACTCGTCACGTCTCGAGCCAATCATCTGGTACATGACAAGGGACACGAGGATAATGAGCACCCAGAACATCAGGTTCTTGCTCATGAGCCCCAATCCCAGCTTCTTGGGCGGCAATCGTTCGGCCATCCTACTCCTTCAGACTTGCGATGTACGGCAGGTGACGGCATTCCTCAGCGAAATCGAGTCCGTAACCCACCAAAAATTTTGCTGGCGCATCGAATCCTACAAAACGTGGCTCAACCACAAATCCATTAGCCATCCGCTTGTGCAACAGCGTGCAGATTTCGAGACTAGCAGGCTTCCTATTCCCAAAGATGTGGACCAACCGGTTCAGTGTGGTACCAGAGTCCACTATGTCTTCTACCAACAGAACGTGCTTCCCGGCTACATCGGTTTCAGGATCGTACAACAATCGAACCTGACCACTGGACTCCTTGTTCGAACCGTACGACGCCGCCGCGACAAAATCGAGTTTGTGCGGCCGCTTGATGGCACGTGCCAAATCGGCAAGGAACATGAAACCGCCCTTCAACAACCCGATCAGGAGTAACTCTCCCAAAGGATAGTATTCCCCAATCTCCCCTCCGAGTTCCATAACCCGCCTGCTGATCGTCTCAGCATCGAAGACGATCTCGTCCAAGACGATCTCTGGACCGGCACTAACGACGCTTTGTTTCTCGTGCATCCAGCCTAACCGCTAGCTCCCCTACCTGCGGCACTGCCTCTGCAGATCGGCAGATGCCTGGAATCCAGATAACGTCGTCACCTCTCACAACCACGGGGTACTCCTGTCTGTCGCGCGCAGGCACCCTGGCTTCCATCATGATCCGGCGGACCTTGCGATGACCGACACCTCCCAATGGAACCATCCTGTCACCGGCCTGAGGCACCCGGATCTCCCCAGGGCCCGGCGTCACCCACGTGGTTAGCACATTGCGTCGAGTTTCTTCCGCCGGCTGGGTGGACCACTCAAACTCCCAGTCCTCCCACCGGGTACACCCGCGTCGTCCCTGCCCCCATGGCATAGCCCGAAACCGGCCTGCCTCCGGCTTCTCGCGATCAACCCTGAGAATCCGTAAGTGTCCGAAGGCCAACTCGGCCTCCCAACCCGCACCGAGTTCGAAACGGCGCCCGCTATCACTGCTCGTTACAAACTCACGAAGACGTGCGGCGCGCTGCGGCCCCAGGACACACTTCAACTCCCGGGCCAGAGCGCGCAAGAGCATTTCCGACAATGTCTTATCATACCGTTCCAGCGGAGCACGAGCAACCTCAACCATACCTTGCTGTTGGCGGAACTCGAGGGGCTGCAGGGTCCTGAGCAGTGTCGCCCACGCCCGGCGATCTGCAACCGCGTCGGCAGCGGTGCGAGCGAGTTTCGCTTCCAAATCGCTGCCGAGCCGAGCTTCCAGCAGCGGCATGACAGCATGACGCAGCCAGGCGCGATCGTGGCGTTCGTCCATGTTCGCCGGATCCGCAAACAGGACTGGCCGGTTCTCTGGATCAGGGAACCGGTGCTCCAACCATGCTGCCAGTTCCGTTCCAGTGAAAGGGAGTAGGGGCCGCACCAGACCGCTGGACCCACGCTGAGGAATCCCGGCCAATCCAAACACTCCCGTTCCCTTCAGGAGGCGGTATAACACCGTCTCTGCCTGGTCGTCGGCCTGATGGGCAGTAACGAGGTATCTAGCGGCCGTCTTCTCCTGGATGTTGCGCAAAGCGCGGTAGCGCTCCTCACGCGCCAGTGTCTCGGAGGCGGTTGCACCCAGCTGTAGTGTCGCGACATGAAAGGGAAGAGAGTAGCGCCGAGCCAGCTCAGAAACATGTGGCTCGGCAGCGCTGGCGTCTGCCGAGATACCGTGGTCGACGTGCGCCACAGCCAGATCCAGATCTAGTTCTGAGGTAACCGACGCCATCAAATCCAGCAGGGCCACCGAATCCGAGCCTCCGCTCACGGCCAGCAATGCCAATCCGGGTCGTGGGAACAGGTGTTCGCTCCTGATATGATCGATCAACCTGTCCCGAAGATCGCCCATCAATGCCGTCATGCTCCGGTTCCGGTCACCTTCTTGCGCGCTTCCGCCAGGTAACCGGGCTTGAGACCCAGTAGGTTGGAGATCTTTCGCATCAGATAGCTCTCGTGCTTGGCCAACTCACCATCTGCGAACACGACGCGCCACATCACCTCAACCAGCACCATCTTCTGCCCGATATCATAAGCATCTGCGATGAGCCGGGTGAACTGATACAGGTCAACCGACCGTCTCCGCTCCTGATCAGCCAATTCGATGAGCTCTGCACTGGTCGCGGGGTCGAGCTCGAAGTGACGCACCAAAGCCTCCTCGATGTGCACGCGTTCTTCCGCGGCAAACTCATCGTCAGCATGCGCAAGCTCCAGCAGTAGAGCACACGCTGCCACATGGATTGGCTCGTACGAGACATCCGACTTGTTGTCGTCTTCTTTCGATGCCGGTTGCTGCGGCAGCTCGATGTTTCGGTTGAAGAACGATTTTATGCCACCCAGCATTCTAGCCCTCTATTCATTGCTCTCGTTTGTAAAAGCAAGGGAGGTGATTCTCCACACGCCATCATGGTAAAGCAGGGTAAATGCATCGATTCCCTCCCAGTATTGGATGCTGTCAGTATCACCAAACCGTGCACCGTAACGCACCCAAGCCTGCGCGAGGTTGTCAAACACCCGGATCTCGGCAGCCAGCGGGCGCTCCTCAAAGACCGGCTTACTTCCGGGACCGGCCGGGGACTGCGCAACGAAGTCCTCGATGGTTGTGGGAATCACACGATCCGACGTTTCACCCGGTGGCCGCCAAACCGTAGTGATGTCAGCACCCGGCCAAAAATGCTCGGCATAAGCCAGCCAATCACGGGCACTGAAATCGTCATAATACGTCTCAATAACGTCGAGCACCGCCGCTCGCTCCGACTTGCTTCCGTAGTCAGTTTCGTCTGAAGCGGCGCAGCCCACGACCAGTGCTGCCAGGGCAGGTACTACTAGTTGCCGTTGCCTTCGTTCCATTGCACGACGTCCTCAATAGCTTTGCGGGTCAGGTCTGGCACGGTGGCCTCAGCAGCCGGATAGCCTACGGGGAAAAGAATATATGGTTTTTCGTTTGGGGGACGTTTGAGCAAGCGGGAAAGGAAGCCCATGGGACTGGGAGTGTGTGTGAGCGTCGCCAAACCCATGTTGTGAAGCGCAGCGATAAACATGCCGCAGGCAATACCCACACTCTCGTTTACATAATAGTTCGTCACCTTCTGCCCGCTCTCATTCAAGCCATACGATTCCTTGAAGACCACCACTAGAAACGGCGCCTCCTCGAGGAACGGCTTGCGCCAGTCCGTCCCGAGGATCGCAAGCGCTTCAAGCCAGTCATCCGGGAAACGGTGTTCGTAGTTCTCCCGTTCCTCGGCCTCAGCAGCTTCGCGGACCTTACGTCTCAATCGAGGATCGTCGACGATCACAAAACGCCACGGTTGCCGGTTGGCTCCGGACGGTGCGCTCGCAGCGGTGCTCACGGCATACTCGATGCACTCTCTTGGGATCGGCTCCGGGGAAAGAGAACGCACCGATCTGCGGCGTCGCATCAAGTCGTGGAATTCCTGCGCTCGTGCAACCATTTCGGGTTCGTCGCGACGCACGAAATCCAACGGAAGGAACTCTGGTCTTGTCATGCACCTACCCGATTGTTCTGGGGAGCAGTCAGAGGGTACAGAGTACAGAGTACAGAGTACAGGGTACAGGGTGCAGAGTACAGGGTGCAGAGTACAGAGTTGATCCGCGTTGATCTGCCAGTTTCGGCGTCAATCCGCGGCCCTCCTTCCCCTCCTAGTCGGGATCGGGTTGGGTGGCTGGGAAATCAGATATACGGGCTGAACAACCTTGCGATTCCATCGCGCAGCTGGACGGGAAAGCTCCGAGCATCCGCGGTGGCCTTGGTCAGTTCACGCGCGCTTCTCAACTTCTGCTCTGTCAACAGCTCCATCTCACCTGCCAACCCTTCGTCGTAACACTCGAGATTGTACTCGAAGTTGAGTCGGAGACTGCGCGGATCCCAGTTGGCAGAACCGACCAGAGTCCAGGTCTCGTCTACTATCATCAGTTTGGTGTGATCGAACGGAGGCGCTGCGAGAAATACCCTGCAACCCCGTTCCAGGACCTGCCATAACTGCGCCATCGCAGCCCATGCCACGAGCGGCTGATTGTTCTTCAGTGGCAACACTATCCGAACCTGTACTCCGCTCATGGACGCAATGTTGAGTGCAGTAATCAGCTCACGGTCGGGCAGAAAGTAGGGTGTCACAATCGTGATCCTTGACCGTGCCGCGGCGATGGCGCCGAGCAGCGTCATACGAAGCTTGTCGAGGTCTTCACCAGGACCATCGGAGATGCCACGGGCAACTACAGGCCCGACCTCCTCGAGCTGTGGGAACCACATATCTCCCTGCAGTACTTCCTTGGTTGTGAACGCCCAGTCTTCCGCAAGCACCTGCATCAACTGCCCCACGACCGGGCCGTCGACCCGAAACTGGAGATCTTGGACCGGACGCCTCGGGCGCTTTGCCAATAGGTGACCATCCCTGATGTTCATCCCGCCGGTGAACCCGGTGGTTCCATCCACTACGAGCACTTTTCTGTGGGAGCGTAGATTGGCGAACGGCATGCGCCAGGGCCACAGGGATCGCATGAATCGGGCGACCGGGATTCCCGCCTTCTTGAGCTCATTGTTCATCGAAGGAGATGGAAAAGAGTATCGCGCCCCGACTGCGTCGATGAGAACTCGGACTTCGACTCCCCGCTCTACCGCGCTCGCCAACGCCGCGGCAAACTCCGCGCCCACCGCGCCACGATCGAAAATGTAGGTAGACAGTGCTATCGAACGCTGGGCAGAACCGATAGCCCGCAACATCTCCGGATACGCGGCATCTCCATTTACCAGCGGAACCAGCGTGTTGCCGGCCAACAAGGGTCTACCGGTAACTCGCCCGACCACTCGTGCAAGCGTTTCCAGATGTGCTTGCGGCTGGGTGAGTTCTTCGGCTACCACCTTCCATTCAGTGAACGTGTCGCGCGCCGTCGCGATGTCCATGCCCAGCTTGCGCAATTCCGTTGCTCTACGGCGAATCCTGTTGATCCCTAGTAGCGCATACAGCACCGATCCCAACACCGGCACCAGCCAAATGAGACCGACCCAGGCGACAGCGGCACGTACGTCTCTCTTGTTCAGTATAGCGTGTGTCGAGGCGATCACAGCGAGAACCCCGGAGAGTGTTGCGATGATGATTGGGCGCAGGGCCTCGAGCGTGGCAAGCATAGTGCTCCAAAGTACATGCACCGAGTGCGCGAGGCTATCGCGAGGTGTTGTGCTACACTCTGGCAGAGTTGCGGAATTAGATCCAGGTTGAGCTACACTGAGTGAGAATGCCTCAGGTTGGCAGAGGCGCGCTCGGACACCAGGTGATCACGGTTGGCTGGCTGTCCTCAGTCGAATAGGCCCGGATGGCTCGACTCAGCCGGTTCAACGCACTCTGGAACGTCGTTGGTCGGCTTATTGACTAACGTCGATACTGGATACGCGGTCAACTGATGGTCGGGAAAGGGTCTGAGCAGGCTCAGCAGTGCCTCGCGGTCCCCGACCGTGGTATTCAGCCACAAATCATAGTCCTGCGGCTGGAGTATCACGGGCATTCGGTCGTGAATAGGCTGCACCGTGCGGTTCGCACTGGTAGTCACAATCGCACACGACTCGATATCCCGACCACCTCCGATCCACCGATCCCACAGCCCAGCAAAGGCGAACGGCTCGCGGCTTCTCATACAGATGAAATAAGGTTGCTTGCCGCTGGACAACTTGCGCCATTCATAGAAACCGCTTGTCGGCACCAAGCACCTGCGTTCCCTGAAAGGGTCTCGAAACGCCGGTTTGTCGGCCACAGATTCTGCCCGCGCATTGATGGTTCGAGCGACCATTTCGCTGCTGCGCGCCCAATGAGGCACGAGCCCCCACCGCAGCCTAGCCGGCTCCCGGCCAATACCGCCGGACCTCATCCGGACACCTGCGACGGTATCTGTGGGAGCCAAGTTGTAACGGGGTGGGAAGTCAAAGATCCGACGGACTTCATCCAGCGACAGCTGGAAAATCTGCGCCACATCCTCCGGTGGGATGAACATCGTGAAGCGGCCGCACATGGGAGTCCCCAGGTTTCGGGAAGAAACTGAGCTTCGAGTTGTCCGCGTATTGCCGATCCCCGGTCCAACTTGTGGAATCTAGCGAACCGGCAGGTACATTGATTTTGGGCCGAGAATGTGTTGATTTCAAAGAAGTTGGAGTGTTTCGACCTACTCCGGAATCAGCCGTGCGAGCCTGGAGCCGGCCCGGTCCAGCTGTAGCGCACCGGGCAACGGCACGACAGTCACGGCTTAGCTGACACCGGGGTGAGTGTGACGCCACGTGACACTCTGGGTGAAGGTGTGTTTATGTTGGCGCGGAAGACCTTGCAAGAAAACAACTTGTAGGTTGGTTAGGTGTACTACCCGGGCGTGACTCGGGAGATTCTTCGATCTCGGGGTACGAAGCTCGTCATGGCAAGAGGGTCCTCTGGCTCGATTTGGGAAGCCGGGCATGCAGGTTGAGATTCGCCAGATGGCTTCACGCAACCCCCTTCTTGATAGGGATGTCAGGTAATGAACAACTGGAGAAGTAGCGGTTCGTACGCGGGTCCGATTCCATTCAGGCTGGTGGGCCGGGAATCGAACCCAGACGGAACCGTTCTGAACATAGGTGGGGTGGAGATCGGTGGACGGGAAGTGGTGATCATGGCCGGACCCTGTTCGGTGGAGAGTCGGGATCAGCTGCTCACAACGGCCAGGGCGGTGCAAGCCAGCGGCGCCAGGATCCTCAGAGGTGGCGCATACAAACCACGCACTTCGCCCTACAGTTTCCGCGGTCTGGGAGAGGAAGGCCTGGAACTGTTGGCGGAAGCCAGGGAAGAGACGGGACTGCCTGTCGTCACGGAGGTAATGGACACCCGGCAGGTCGGTCCGGTGTGCGAGCACGCCGATATCCTGCAGATCGGGTCCCGCAGTATGCACAACTATCCACTGCTGGAAGAGGTAGGGCAATGCGACAAACCCATTCTGATGAAGCGTGGAATGGGTGCGACGATTGAAGAGTTGCTGTTGGCAGCGGAGTACGTGCTGAACAAGGGCAATGACAGAGTCATGTTCTGTGAACGGGGAATTCGGACGTTCGAGAACGCTACCCGCAATACCCTCGATCTCAATGCAGTTCCCATGTTGAAGCGGCTCAGTCATCTGCCGGTAATTGTCGATCCAAGCCACGGTACGGGCCATTATTGGATGGTCCCCGCAATGTGCCGGGGTGCTGTGGCTGTCGGCGCGGACGGATTGCTGGTCGAGGTGCATTGCAATCCCCAGGAAGCATTGAGTGACGGACCGCAGTCCCTCCACCCCAACAGGTTTGACGAGATGATGCAGGAGATACGAGTCATCGCCAAAGCAGTTGGACGTGAAGTTGCGGAAGTGGAGGCGCCGGCACCTGGCAGGGCCGTGGAAGGGAAGACTCTGAACCTGAGTCGATGACCCCGATCGTTCCAGCTAAGTGGCCGGGCAACCCTGGTCGCCGCCAACCACCTGACACCTCGGTCAAGGCTCGACAACGAAGCCGGTGAACGCAGTATCCGTCGTTCCCAACGGTGCTGTAGAACATTCCAGTTCGCGCAACCGGCCGCTGTACGCTGGGAGACGGCTGCTACTATTCGGAGTCGGAGTCGCCTGTTACCTCCTGTCGCTAGTCCTTGCGCGCCTTCCCGGAGTGACCGAGACCATCTACGGCAATGCAGTCGGCGTCGGCGTGGCCCGGGCTCTGTCTCTGATCACGGGTGTGGTGCCGCTAGCACTTTCCGAGTTCTTCGTACTGGCTCTGATTGCTCGGCAACTCATTGGCGGTTCGATAGCCTTGATAGACGTCCGCCAGGGGCGCCGTCAATGGACCAACGCAATCCAGGCAGGTGCCCTGCGTGTCGGGCAAGATCTCGGGATCTTGGTGGCGCTGTTCTATCTTCTGTGGGGATTCAACTATGCGCGCGCTCCGCTGCAGAATAGACTGGGGTGGTCCTACCCCTATGATGTGACGGCAGTCGAGGTGGCGGACCTGGCAGCACAGATGGTGTCTGCCGCCAATGACGCCTATCTGCAGATCCACAGCGCGACTGACGCAGGCGAGCCAACCCGACTGACCCTGGACGCCAACACTCTCGAACGGGTACTTGACCAGGGGTGGGAAGCGGCGCGACTGGAGCTCGGGATGCCACCGTTGGCGGGCAGGTACGGACGGGCTAAGACACCGTTGCTGAGCTTCTGGTACGAGCGGACAGGTATCGCCGGTTTCTACTTTCCGTTCACGGCCGAGGCCAACCTGAGGGCCGGGATCCCAGCGGTCGACAATCCCAAGATGCTAGCCCATGAGAAGGCTCACCAACGAGGTGTGGCCCGGGAATCGGAAGCCAACTTCTGGGGTTTCTTATCGGCCGCACACTCCAAGGAACCGGAAGCGCGGTACTCGGCCTTCGTGTTCGCTCAGAGACAGCTACTTGCGATTCTCGTGAGAATGGAGCGCGATCGGGCCGGTGAATTGGCTGGAGAGCGTCTGCCCGGCGTACAGCGAGACATCGACGACTCACGCCGCTATTGGCGCAGCTTCAGAGGCCGCGGAACCGAGATTGGACGCACCGTGAACGACGCCTATCTTCGTTCCAATCGCGTAGAAGGTGGAGTACACAACTACTCCATGAGCACGGCGCTGCTGATTGCATATGCGAGGGCGAGAGAGGGTGTGTTGGAAGTACAGGAGAGGCAGAGGGGACAGGAGGGGCAGAGGCAGTAGGCGCAGAGGGGAGTTGGCGGGAAACCATGCTCCAACGGTCCACGTAGGGTCCACAGCTTCTGGAGAGGCAAATGTCTGACTCGAACGTTTCGGACAAATCACGCGGTGTAACGTTGGCTCTGGCCAGCCTGATCGGGCCGTTCGGCGCGCACCGATTCTATGTCGGCAAGGTCAGCACAGGCGTGCTTCAACTCTGCACCCTCGGTGGGTTGGGCATCTGGTGGCTCTACGACTGGATTCTGGTGGTGGCAGGTGGATTCCGGGACGCAGATGGCAGGCGCGTAGCCAACTGGGGGGAAGACGAAAGACTGATGCGAAGGTCGGACGATCCCGAAACGAACGAAAGACTCGAGATGATACTCGATGAGATGGACACCATGCGTGATGACATGGGTGAGCTGGTCGAGCGGGTCGACTTCATGGAGCGGATGTTAGCAAACGTCAGGCAGCAAGGGGCGATTCCGCCTCGATCCACCGAGCGGTAGCACCAGCGGTTAGGGCGTTTTTGGGAATCGCATCGATCCCTGCTAGATTGACCGCTTGCCGTGAACGATCACGTAGGTTCTCCACCGTAATCCTTCGATAGATCACGCTAACAACCGAGAGACTATCATGGCACGACAGGCACGCGCTGTATGGGCCAGCGCCCTTACAAGTTGTTTGGCTTGCGTTTTCGCCCTGGGCGAACTCCAGGGACAACAGCCGACGGCTGTAGCCGACCGCTATCGCGATGATGCGGATCGCATCATCACCGCGGCTCTCGGCGACAGCGCTGCGTTCGAGCGCCTAACAGAACTGGTTGACAGGTTCGGCCACCGGTTCAGTGGCTCGGAGAACCTCGAGCTGGCACTCGACTGGATTCTGGCAGAGATGGAGCGGGATGGACTGGAGAATGTCCGCGGTGAACCAGTAATGGTACCGCATTGGGTGAGGGGTAATGAGTCAGCGGCGCTGGTTGAACCCCGCCAGCAAATGCTTCCTATGCTCGGCCTAGGAGGCAGTGTGGCGACACCCACGGAAGGGATTACCGCTGAGGTGCTCGTTGTCAGGAGCTTCGATGAGCTGAGTGCGAGGGCGGCAGAGGCTACCGGAAAGATCGTGTTGTTCAACGCCCCCTGGAACGGGTATGGCCCGACAGTACAGTACAGAGGACAGGGTGCAATCGCTGCGGCTCGAGTCGGAGCGGTAGCCAGCCTGATACGGTCGGTTACTCCCTATTCGTTGAACACGCCTCACACCGGGGCAATGGCGTACAGTGACGACGTGGTGCGTATCCCTCATGGCGCGATCACGGCCGAGGACGCCGGAATGCTGCAGCGGATGCAGGATCGCGGAGAGCGTATTGTGGTGCGCCTCATGATGGAGGCACAGACGCTCCCCGATGTAGAATCGCGCAATGTGATCGCTGAGATCGTAGGACACGAGAGACCAGAGGAAGTGGTGGTCTTGGGCGGTCATATCGACTCCTGGGATGTGGGACAGGGCGCCATGGACGACGGCGGTGGGAGTGTTGCCGCCTGGGAGGTTGTGAAGCTGCTGCACCGTCTCGGTCTTCGCCCGCGCCGGACTGTGCGTGCGGTGTTATGGACCAACGAGGAAAACGGTCTCAGGGGCGGAACTGCCTACAGGGACGCACATGATGCCGAGCTTACCAACCACGTTCTTGCCATGGAGTCGGATGGCGGTGTGTTCAAGCCGGCGGGATTCGGTTTCACAGGCTCGGATGCAGCTTTCGAGATGGTGCGAGAGATCGGGACTCTACTCGAGTCAATTGAGGCGTCTTCTGTCACACGGGGCGGCGGCGGCGCAGATATTGGCCCCATTATGCGCGAAGGGGTACCTGGAATGGGGCTGCAAGTTGACGGTTCCCGGTATTTCTGGTTTCATCACACCAACGCAGATACGATCGACAAGCTCGATGCGCGAGAGATGGCTCTGTGCGTGGCTACGATGGCCGTGATGGCCTACGTGGTCGCCGATATGGAGGACAGGCTGCCTAGGTAGATCGCCTGTCCTGTCCCTTGCGTCGATCGGCCGAGCGTCGTTCGCCAGAGCGACGTCGATCGTTTTCCGTCGGTTTGTCGTTCTTGCGACGTTCACCTTTGCGAACCGGGCCCTTGCGCCGTTCCTTGGCCCGTCGCTCTTCCCGTTTATCCGGCATCTCGACTGCTCCTGTCATGGGTGCGACGGTGACTGACCGTAATCACCGGAGACGATAGGTAAGGTGAGTCCCAGCTGTCCGCAAGGGTGAGACTTTTGCTCGCGTGAATCTTCCACATTAGCTTCTCTACGGGAACTCACAAGACAGAAATCACACTCTGGGATGGCCTCCATGTATGAATCCGTTCGGCCGACCGTATCTCGTGGGAGGCCGCTCACGACTGTGCTGCCTGCAGCAGTACTGCTGGCTACGGCAACTGCTTCGTGTACAGCCAACACTCCGCGAATCGACCACGCACGTGTACAGGCTGCAGTTGAGCATGATGTGGCAGTTCGGTCCAGCCACGGAATGGTCGTCTCCGCCACTGAGCATGCCAGCCGGATCGGGATGGAAGTAATGCGGGACGGCGGCAACGCGGTTGATGCTGCCATCGCCACCGGGTTTGCGTTGGCGGTTACGCATCCCACTGCGGGCAACATTGGCGGTGGCGGATTCTTCGTGATTCGGTTTCCCGACGGACGGGTCACCGCATTCGACTTCCGCGAAAGGGCACCAATCGCGGCGGACCCACGCATGTTCCTGGACGAGAGCGGCACGTACTCGTCGAGCATCCACCACAGCAGTCACAAGGCAGTCGGTGTTCCAGGCACGGTAGCCGGATTCGCCAAGGCGCACGAGACCTACGGGACGGCGGACTGGAACCGGTTGGTGCAACCGAGTGTGGACCTGGCCAGAGATGGCTTTGCAGTTATGCCCGGACTAGCTAACTCGTTGCAGTACGGCCTCCGGAGGATGGAGCGGTATCCGGCGAGTGTGCAAGTTTTTTCCAAGGGCGGTGAGCCTTACCAGGAAGGTGAGACATGGGCGCAACCGGACTTGGCCCGTACCCTCGAACGAATCATGCGGCAAGGTCGTGACGGGTTCTACAAGGGAGAGACGGCCCGGCTGATAGCGGAAGAGATGCGCCGCGGCGGAGGGCTGATCACCGAAGAGGACCTTGCCATCTATCGATTGCATGAGCGGGCTCCGGTCAAGGGTACCTATCGCGGCTACGAGGTTATCAGCATGCCACCGCCCAGCAGTGGCGGCACCGTCTTGATCGAGATGCTGAACATCTTGGAAGGGTTCGATCTCGCATCGATGGGACACAACTCCGCCGCATACATCCATCACGTTACCGAAGCAATGCGGCGGGGCTACCTAGATCGTGCGCGGTTCTTGGCAGATCCGAGTTATGCGGACGTGCCGGTAGAACGCCTCACCAACAAGGAATACGCTAACGAGCTACGTCAGAGCATCGACCCTCAGAAAGCGAGTCATTCCGATCCGGTCGACATCGAGCTGCCGTTCGAGAGCCCCCAGACCACACACTACTCGGTTGTTGATGGCAATGGCATGGCCGTTTCCATCACCTATACCCTCGAGTTCGGCTACGGGTCTGGTATAGTCGTACCTGGAGCGGGGTTTCTGCTCAACAATGAGATGGGTGACTTCAATCCCCAGCGCGGATTGACTGACACATTGGGACACATCGGCAGTGAACCCAACCTGGCCAGGCCGGGGCAGCGCATGCTCTCCTCCATGACCCCGAGCATTCTGGCAAAGGATGGCAGACTCGTAGCGGTCGTAGGCAGCCCGGGTGGACGAACGATCATCAACAGCGTGCTCCAGGTCATCCTCAACATCGTCGATTTCGACATGCAGATCGAGGATGCGGTGGCCGCAAGTCGACTGCACCACGCTTGGCTGCCCAATACGGTTCGAGTGGAGCAGGGGGGAATCACCGACGAGATAAAGCAGGAACTCGAAGCTCTAGGTCATCTCGTGACTGTAAGAGAGCGACAGGGTGTGACTCACTGCATAATGATTGACCCTGTGACCGGTGAACGGATCGGCGCGGCTGATCCGCGGGACGTGGACGGAGCGGCGGTGGGGTACTAGACACCTACTGACGACACATACAGTTGCTCTGCAAGCATCACCTGCAGAGCAACTGTGTGTTTACACCCCTAATTCAACTTGTATTTCTCCAACCACTGCAGGTCGAGTTCATCTGAGTTGACGGCGTAGAGCACTCCCTCGCCGAAGCCGGCGATACGGCGACCCGGAGGCAGAATCACCTGTTTGGCGAGCCGGCCCGCTTGATCGAACACGTCGAATGTCACCGGAGAACCAGCCGACACGTACCGCTCGACCCAGGCAGTCCCGTCCGGAGCCACACGAACTCTGTTCGCCCGGAACGCGGGCATCACGTCAGGCCACTCATAGGAGTCAACGGCATCACCCGTTCCCCTACTCCCTCCGCGACTAAACGACGTCGTGATCTGCCCGTTCACGTTCTGCATACTGATCGACATACCACTGCTGGAGAGATTGTCGACCCAGGCCTCCTTGTCGGGATTGCGAACCCTCACTGGCTCAAAGTCCACCGGTGGTCCACTGACGACCTGGCCGTCCGACTCGACCCACTCCACGTGATAGTCGATCGAACGAACCATGACAACGCGCCCATCCGAGCCAGCCGCCCAGCCATCCTGCGGACTCAAGGGCTTGGGACTCATGGACACCATCTGGTTGTTAGCACTCCCACCCCGAGTCACGCTCACTTCCTGCAGCTTGACCATTCCGATGGTGTCCACGGCACCCGTCGATCTATCCCACCGCAGCACGTCTGCCGAATCGGCCATCTCGCCGTTGGGCCTCATGCGACCCATCATGCGCTGGAAGTATGCCCGCCCGTATGAGTCAAGCCAGCTTGGCATCCGAATCATCATGTTTCCGGACCGAGGACTGCCTTGCGCGATCGGCGTTGTTTCCCCGAATTCGAGATCCGGATCCAACACCGTGAGCCGACCGTTGCCCAGATCCACGAGCATGACGGAGTCGCCCGGCAGCCAAAACAGGCCGTCCGGCTGGCGGTACTCTTTGGGCCCTTGACCCACGCGTCCGATGGTGTCCGCCGTTCCGGCTGCCATGTCCAGCACCACCAGTACCTGGCCCAGAGGATCAGCCACCATTACCCGCCCTCCAGGCAATTCCAGCAAACCGCTGACCATGCCGAATTCCTGGGGGAACGAGGTCACTGGATCAGCCAAACGCTGCTCCTGGACCTGTCCGCTCACCTCGGTGACCCCGGCCAAGGCGGCGGTGCCCGCCGCAGCTGCGAGGATTCTCAGTCTTGCTCTGCTCATTACTTCAATCCCATGGTTGAGTTGATCTTGTCGCCGAGCACGGCTCCATCTGGAATCAGATGCCCGATCGTGTCACAACGTCGCGGTCTGGCAACGGAGCGTCTTTCCCACGGATGCGATCGCGTGCTCCAACAGCTTGCGCCACCATGCCTGGACTGGGCTCGACAGCAAGCCGATGGCTCGTCGCTGCAGGCAGCGGCTGGATGCCGGCACAGAATCTAAGGTGGAAGGCGGAAAGAAGTGACGGGAAGTCAGCTTGTGCGGCTAGTCACCTCATCCCTGGGCGGCCGTCCGTGAATCGGACTTCTTCTTGACCGCCGTGTACAACGGAACGGGGAACGCTGGATAGCGCTGATTGCGCGCAGAAGCAGGCCACTCCCGGCGCGGCCTCATGAACAACCCGGTGGGGTAACCCTGCGCAGTCATATTTCGCAACGGGCAGACACGCCAGTCCCTCACCGTGCATTCTGGCTCCCGGCAATCGAACTCGCACACTGCCAGCTCAGGCGGTACTTCCTGGATCTGGTTTCGCAGCCATGCCCACAAAGTAGTGTACCTCCGAGGTTACAGCTTCCCACGCACCACACTGGCGACAATCTGGGCATCTGTCAACAGCAACCCAAAGATAAAGCGAAGGCCTGAACCGATCATGAAGGATTTGTGAAGGCCAAGCTGAGCAGTAACAGAACCGAGACAACAGCAAAAGCCCGAGACAGCGGTCTCGGGCCTCTAGCCACAATTCGCTCATCGCGTGGATACTCAACGCGTCGCTTCGCTCGGCATTGATATAATAGGCCGTAAATCTGCGCTGTACAACACCGTGCTATGTGGATGCCATAACAAGGACTTTCTCAATCCACATCACATAGCGGACGGGGTGCTCATTGAGAGCTCGAGGACTCGTGGCAGGGTCGATCTCAACTACCGTCGAGCGCCTCTCTGACCTTCCTTGCAAACGCGGGCAACGTGTATGGTTTTGCCAAGAAGTTGATCCCCTCCCGCACAGCACCGCTGCTCACGATCGCGTCCTCGACGTATCCGGAAGTATAGAGTACACGAGTGGAAGGGAACATCGTCGTGATCTCTTTGGCCAACTCGGTCCCGTTCATCACGGGCATCACGAGATCGGTCACAAGCAATTGTATGCGCAGGTCC
Organism: Gemmatimonadota bacterium; assembly: GCA_039584755.1. Classification (GTDB taxonomy): domain Bacteria; phylum Gemmatimonadota; class Gemmatimonadetes; order Gemmatimonadales; family GWC2-71-9. The sequence continues at coordinate 33,526 of JBDGXD010000001.1, read as the reverse complement.
TGTTCGATCACCAGGTCGAGTGCTGCCCTACCGTTGTTCGCCTCATGAACGTCATAACCCAACCCACGTAGGGCACGCGCGGCGAACTTTCGTACACCGTCGTCGTCCTCAACGAGGAGCACAGTCTCTTCACCTGCAGGCGTATCGGCACGTCCCGAGGCCTGAAGTTCGTGTCGGTCGTCCACCACAGCCGACGGCCAGTAAACCCTGAAAATGGTTCCCACCCCAACCTCGCTCTCCACCTCAATGCTGCCACCATTCTGCCTGACGATACCGTAGACCGTGGAAAGACCGAGGCCAGTTCCTTTATCCCTTCCCTTCGTCGTGAAGAACGGTTCGAATATCTTGTTCTTCGTTTCAACGTCCATCCCGGTACCGCTGTCACTCACCTGAAAGACCACGTACGCTCCGATATCCAGGTCGGCTACCTCGTCCGCCTTGGGTTTATCCACGAGCAAGTGATCCGTCTCGATGGAGATCCGTTTGTGCGGCGCGTTGCCGTCACGCTCATTGACTGCATCACGTGCATTCACTATCAGGTTCATCAGAATCTGTTCGAGTTGACCTGGATCTGCCTTGATGGGTGGCACTTCGTGATTCAGGAGTGTCTCTATGGCTATGTCCTCTCCGATCAGCCGCCGCAGCATGGTGTCCAACCCGCCAATGATCTGATTCAGATTGACAATCTTGGCTTCGTACATCTGCTTGCGGCTAAAGGCCAGGAGTTGTCTCGTCAAATCAGCGGCTCTTCTCCCCGCCTGCTGTATCGCCGCAACATCGCTGTACGCGTCAGTGTCTTTGGGCAAACAAGCCAGACACATCTCGGCGTGCCCATTTATGACCGTCAGCAGATTGTTGAAATCGTGCGCGATGCCACCGGCTAGAGTGCCAATCGACTCCATCTTTTGGGATTGGGTGAGTTGCTCCCTCAGTTCTTTGTGGTGAGTGATATCCTCCTGAACAACCAGATATCGCACGATTTCTCCCTCATCGTTCCTGATCGATGAGACCGACACCCACTCCCAGTACAGTTCACCATTCTTGCGGACACTCGCTATCTCGCTGCGCCACTCTCCACCCGACCGGATCCGGTTCCACAGTCGCTGGTGTTCGGCCTCACTCAATGTGCCAGGACACATCACTGCCGCACATCTACCTCTTATCTCCTCGGCTGAGTACCCGGTGACTTCGACGAACTTGGGATTGACATATTCAATCGAGCCATCCAAATGGGTGATCACCATAGCGGTGGGACTCTGTTCCACCGAGCGCAACAGCTTGCTGATCTCATCCTCTGCCTGTTTGCGGGTGATTGCCATGGCTACTTGTTTCGATACGAACTCCAGCAACTCCAGGTCGGACCGGTCGAACGCGTTCTCGTTCTCGTAGCTCTGAACTACAACGATACCGATGGCCTCCTCACCAGCTTGAAGAGGTACACCCAACCATGCCTTGGCAGCTGACCCAACAGACCCGATTCTCCCTTCCCGCTCGAGCCGCTCCATATCGCCTTCCCTCAACAGCATCGCTTTCTCTTGCTTGATGACGAGGGAGCTGATGGTGTGCCTGGCTGGCACGGTCTCGAAATGATCTTTTTGATCCCTCATGAACACGATCGAAATCGTGTCGTCCTTTCGATCGTAGAGACCGATGAACAGATTGGTGGCGTCGACTAGCCTGCGGACTTCTTCGTCAATCGCGCCGTACAGCTCAGATGTGTCTCTGGTGACGTCGACCGCATGGGCAATGCTGTACATGACTTGCCGAACCAGGTCGACTCTCTTCCTGTCGGTGATATCACGAGTACTTGACAGGATGACCCTCTGACCGCGCAACGAGAAGAGGTGCGAGCTTATCTCCACCGGAATACCGCGACCGTCTTTCGACTGGTGGGTCGCCTCGAATGTCGTGTGGCCATGCTCCACTAGCTCGGCCATGACGCCAGGCCGGTTCTCAAATGATGATGGGCCATCCAAGTCGCGCGGCTTCATCCGCAGCAACTCCTTGCGCGCATAACCCGTCATCCTTGCAGCTGCTTCATTCACCTCGATGCATCTTCCCGGCGATCCGTCATCTGCCAGTTCCCACAGATACATCGCATCGTTCGCGTTGTCGAACAACTGCCGGAACCGGGCGTCGCTCTCGCGGGCAGCCTCCTCCGCCCGCTCGGACAACGACTGATTCTCCGCTCTGAGAGCTGCGAGAGCCGCCTCGAGTTCCCGACAGCGCGCCTCAGTCATCCTGGCACTCCTCGAGAAAACCACGGTTGGCTGCAACGAAGCACCCGGGAAACGAGTTCTCTGTGATACCGTGCACCATCATGACCGCAACTCCCGCTTGGATACGGTATTCAGGTTCATGTCCAGGGATCGGTGCACTATCCACCAGTCTCGTCTCGCCACTCTGCTCTCGCTCCAATCGGACTGCTCGCCAAGTCTGTCTCGGCCGACGTCCGTTTACTCCCCTGGCGGGCCATTCGATCGCATACTATCAACTTATCGACTGTCTCGATCGAATTCTCAAGCCCAAGTCAATGTAAATCAAACACTTACAGTCCAGGACAACTCCCACCAGCGGGAGTGTCTCATCTTCAGAATCTATCGCTGCGTTTCTCAACGGACTGTGAGCTAGGTCAGCCCCATCACCACAAGACAAAGCGCCCGGGGGAGAACCCCCGGGCGCAGGTCGAGACAGCTGCCGGTAAAGGTGTCAGATGATCGGGAACAGGTACCCGATCGATACAATGAACGCACGGTTCTTTACGCTGAGCTCGTCAGTCTTGTCAATATCGGACAAGCCGTAGTCGAAGGCCACATCGAGGATGAGGCCACCCGCACCTTTTCCCACCTTGACCCCGGCCCCGGCCATGAGACCGAAATCGAAGCTGCCGGCCTGTTGTGGATCACACACACCAGTACCTGTTTGCCCTTCGAACGGCACAATGTCGCATGTTATCCGAAAGCCGAAACTGGGGCCAGCAAACAAGCGAGCGGAAATGAGCCTGTCCGGACCTGCTGGGACCGTGAACATGGCTAGTATGGGGAAGTTCAGGTAGAGAAGATCCAGACCTGAGGTTATCCCCGAAGTAGTATCGGACACCCCGAATCCTTTTCCAACCAGCTGACCATCGATCTCGACAGACATAACAGGGGACACCGCCATCGAGAGGACACCGCCAAGATTGTATCCCGTTCGGTTGTCAGTATTCACTGAGGTCCCAGATGCTTGGGCCGTCACATTGGCGACCGTCACACCACCCTTCACACCCAACGTCATCATCTGAGCGAGGCCTTGGCTCCCCGCAACCGTTGTCATAGCCGCCAGCAAGATCGCTATTCTCGCGATTCTCATTCGTGATCCTCCAGGGTGAAAAGCGCTCGCTCTCCCGTACGGCACCGTCCGGACGGAGTTTCAGTGATCAACGCGGCGACACTTAAGTCGTAGCGGCCTCTCAATAAGTGTCTTGCGGTATGACCAGCCAGAGAATGATGTAGGCCACCAGACCGGGAAACGCAGCCGAAACGAGTGACCCGACGACATAGATCACCCTTACCACCGTGGGATCCCAGTCGAGCCACTTGGCAATTCCGCCGCACACGCCGGCAACGATTCGATCGCTGCGACTCCTTTTTAGTGGCCGGGAAAGTGCGTTACCCACGTTCACCTCCTTTGAGCGGTCTCTCAGTCCTCACTGCTGCTGGGGCCGTAGCAACGATACTTGCCGCTGCGAATCGGACCGCACGGTGACCGCTGCAAGTGATGTGTCAGATTGTACCGTCACGCTCGCTCTCGGCGGTCCAACCTCCTCCACAGAGTCTTCGTACCTATGATAGGGAGACGGGTACGGCCGCCCGACCCACCCTCCATACGGACCGCCATAGGGATAGGGATGCCCCACGTAGGGTCCAGCTACAGCGACCCCAACGTACACATCGGGTGATCCATAACCGTAGCAGCCCACTGCCGAGCCGCCAAGCACGACCAGCGCAGCAGTAGTCAACACACTCCACTTGGCTTTCATCGTTCACCCCTCCCCTCTTCCATCTTGGGGGGCCACCGCTGAACTGTAAGGGCTGCACCGGACGGATCGACGATTACCGCCACATCACCGTTTCGCACGTCTTCGTCAGGTGCTAGAAACAAACTGCCACCCAGCGACTCCACACGTGCTGCGATTGCAGCCGGATCCTCGACCCGCACGTAAGCTAACCAATTGGGGGGAACGCCCTCCACGGGCAGCTGCAATACCCCGGCCCGAGGTTGACCGTCTCGCTGGAACACACCGTAGCTGGTCTCCTCATAGACCTGGGCCATCTCAAGCTCGTACCCAACCAGAGCCCGATAGAACGACACTGCTGCCTCAACATCGGTGGTCCACAATTCGGTCCACAGCCACTGGTTGATCGCTGGCTCCCCATCGGCGGGATCTCCACCCGTGGTTCTCACGAGAGCAACGAGCGCGCCTTGGGGATCACTCACGACCGCCACTCTACCCCGGTCGGGGTAGTCTCGTGGGGGAGTGTGAACCACACCTCCAGCGCTTCGCACCTGTTCGACGGCCAGATCTACATCCGTCACCGACATGTAGCTCACCCACTGAGATCTGTTGACCTCTTGCTCGATTCGCTCCGTATAGAAGATTCCTCCTATCGGCAACCCTGCGTGAGTGATTACAGTGTAGGCAGAATCGTCTGCGGCATTGACCCCGAACTGCCAGCCGAACAGCTCACCGTAGAACCGCTTCGCACCTGCCAGGTCGTGGGTGAGCAGATCGCGCCAAACGAACTTGCCCTGCTGGTGCATGTCGGTCGGTGCAGGTGTGACGGAGGTCAGCACTATCCTGGGTCCAGACGCACAGGCTAGCAGCGATACAAGGACTACGGGAAGAGCAAATCGGAACGGTCGCACAGTCCGTGTGGCTATTCCGGATGCGACGAGGGTGAGATTGGCCATCCACAGAGGCATAGTCAGTCCGTCTTGAGGTGAGTGAGGAGCTGCAATATGGTCCGAACAACACCACGATGCTATGTGATGTTCCGGGCACTCCGCAGATGGGCGTGTCGCCTGTCGGCTCGTCATGCGAATGAGGGGTGGTTGCCCAGGCCGAGAATCACCACCGGGCTGGTAACGTGGCACCATAACGTCTACTTTTGCACGGTATGGCTGTGGTGATTCGGCTGCAGCTGCGCCTATCGAACGGCTGGCAATCATGACGCTGATAGACTGCCCACAATGTGGCAAGCGAGTGTTGAGTGTCGCCTCAACGTGTCCCAAGTGTGGCTTTTCGCTCAGCGAGCAGCGAAAGAAGGACTCTCACACCACCAAGGCGACGCTTTGTCGCAGTTGCAACAGGGAGATAGCACCCAAATCGCAGCTGTGTCCGCACTGCGGTGAGGTACGGCCATCACGGGGCGCAAAGCCCTGGCCGATCGTCGGCGCGGTCGGCTTGGTTCTCCTGGCGGCAGCCCTATTGATCACGTGGAGAACCCGCGACGAGGCGCCCGAGCCGATGTCGCTTGCTGAGACCATTGCCACTGCACCGGACTCGAACGTGGACTCGCAGGCGGTCTCACAGGTGGACTCGCTGCCAGCCTCGCAGATGGACTCGCAGCCGGTCGAGTCTCCACCGACAGCGCCTGCCATCACGGCAACTGCGGTCACGACGCCGGCGCAGCTCCCAGCGACTCGGACCAAGTGGACGGTCAACTGGGCCAACGTGAGAGCCGGACCGAGCAATCAAGACTCGATAGTCAGCATCCTGTTACCCGGTCAACGGGTCGAAGTCGACGACCAGGGTAGGGCCTGGTTGTTGGTCTACCTGGATGGAGAACGTCTGGGGTTCGTCTCCAGGTCCCTGTTGGCGGATAGCCTTCCCGACTCACTGGCAACCGACACCACTACTCACTGAAACGCGGCCAGATAGCCTGCGGGCTCGACGGCACCACAGTCGCCACACCACAGCCTATCGCGGCCTGTCAGTCCGATCGGCGGACAGCCCATAATGCCGCTGGATCGGCACCGAACGAAACACCAGAACCGACGCGAAGGTGAATGCAGCGACGGCCCCCAGGATCATCGCCAGCCGGGCCCACGCCTCCCCCGCCTGCTGCCGTTCTCCAACCAAGGCAACGGTCCTTCTGACCCACTCCAATCCGCCGAGCACTAGCGCTAGCTGTACGGCATAGACCGCCCATGGCCGCCTGGCCAACAGCACCAGCGGGTACATGAGACTCAGCAGCACCAGGGCAGGATGCTCAGCCCTCGAGAAGTGGGCGGCGAGCAACAGAAAACTGAGCAGGACTGGTAGAATTCGGACGACGATCATGATCACATCCACCTTGAGGAATCCCGGTTTGCGGGAGTCCAACGCGGCCGGGACTCGGCCGCTTGCCACATTGCCTCTCGTGGCCAGCGTGGTGGCCGATACCCCTACCGGTCGGTAGTTTTGCCACACTAGCTCTCCGAGCCAGAAGCCTTGGAAGAATATCACACCGATCCCAGACGCATAGCTCTCGTGGCAGATCTGCTTGCGAGTCATCCAAGCAGTCCCTCGGAGTTCGAGGTCCTGATGTGGATCAGATGGGCCGACATGGTGCTCTTCGCGCTGGACGAATACCGCTCGCGAGAAAGGAAGGGAGCGGTTGCGACGCTGGAGCGTCTGATCCGGCTAGCGGACAGGAGCTGCGATGACGAGGCGCGAGAGAAGGCCAAAGACTACCTGGCGCGGCACACCACTGCCGGACGTCCTAGCCTGTCGCAGGAGGATGCCAAACGACTGCTGAGAGCGGATCCATCAGGCAATCTCTACCCCACGGACGGCTAGTCGCGCCGCACGCGCGAGCAGACTGCTGTCCCAGTCGGTCAATTCGGAGGTTTCGAACGCGACAGTACCGGAAGGCGGTAGTCGCTCCAATTCCTGCTCAACCACAGCAAGATCAGGAATGGCTCCCTGGAGCTGCCAAGGTCCCGCCAACTTGAGGACGAGGGCCCCGTCCTCCCCGGTCGCCAACGTGGCCGATCCAATACTATTTACCGCTGTCATGGTGACGAAACATGACCAGGGCAGAGCGCCGATGCGAGCAGGGGTTGTGGGACTGAGAGAGGGAACTACAGGGCTAGGCCGCCTGCTCGGCCTCGACACAGATCAATATCGAAGAGACAGCACCGTTCTCTCCGGCATACATGCTGACTTCCTTGAGGTTGGCCAGGTTGCTCCAACTCATTACGTGGCGGGCGTTTACGTAGGTGGGCTTGGCGGCAGGCAGCCCGAGCTTGGGCAGCGTATCCCTACTGAACTCCATGTTACGCGTGTTGTACAGCTTTATCCAACACGCCTTTCCTTCCACGAAGACGATCTCGATGGTCCCACGATGATACCGGTTCCTCACGTTGGCACTGAGCTGAGCACCATTGGTCCGCTCCGGCGGACCGAGAACACGGGCCACCTCCTCGGGCGATTTCAACGCTATCGCCGGCACGTTGAGCACCAGACTTGGCAGGACTGCGCACTGCTTCATGGTCGGATCATCGTATTTGGACCCATCCAACCTGCATCCAACCATTGCCAGGCGGCCGTGACCGCCATCACCGTAATTGTAAGTTGTTGTCTAAGTTGTGGTTACCAAACGAGGACAGAGACGCAGCTACGAGTCGACTACCTCTTGAGCTGCCCGGCGGCCCGCACTGCCACAAGCGATCATGCTCCAACCACTCAGCAGGATCTTGAGGCCAACCAGGACTCCCACCGCCCAATCTCCCGAAAGCGGCCACCGCTGCCAAATCAAAACGCCCAGCAGCACCGAAAGCAGACCCGCCAAGAGCGTCGCGCCCCAACCGCGGTCGGGTTTGATGTCAAGCCCCTGAACGACCTGGACGATCCCATCGAGGAGGAAGTACCCGGCAAGGACAAGCGTGAGAAAGCTGAGGCCAAACAGCGGGTGCCCGATCAGCAGCAGACCGCAGACGAGAGCAACCACACCCAAGATCATGCCGAAGATCCGCGAACCCCACGATTCGGCTTTGACCCCTAGCACGATCTGCAGAACGCCGCCCAGCAGCACCAGCGTTCCTACCGTCAAAGCAATGGCAACGCCTGTTACCAGCGGTGATGTCACGGCCAGGATTCCGAGAATGACCATGAGGAGGCCCATGAGCACGAGCATCCTGCCATCTCTCGTTGCTTCAGGCGGACCGGCCGACAGCGGATCTGGTCCGGTCATGTCGAGGATACCTGCATCTGGATATGCCGCTTCCCGCCGACCTGCCGCCTATGCCACCCGGCGTTCACCACCGTTGCGGCGCTCACCACCACTGCGGCGTTCGTCCTTGCGATGATCCTTGGCCGGCGGGGAATACCACTGACGCCGCTCGGCGGCTCTACGATCGCCAATGTCTCGGCGATCAGCCCTGCGGCGATCTCCATCCTCCGGTTCCTCAGTCGCGCCGGTCTCGGCCAACCGCTCGTGGCACCGATCGAGACCACCTTGCCTGACCTGGTTACTCCGTTTGAGTCCTTCCTTGAACACCTTCCGGATCACACGAATCAGGGCTTCCAGGTCATCGCGTGAGTTCAACTCGATCTCGACCGGGAACTTCATGCCTTCGTGCTCGAACACGTTGTGGATCTGGAGCGTTCCGCCCGTCACTTCTTCCTGAAGCTCGTTCACCAGTGACTCGATATCGACGCTACCGTCATCGCGTATAGGCGGTTCAAGATACCAGCGGGCGAAACTGACTCTAACACTCGCCGAGCCATGGTCGACTGGGACGTCAACGTACCAGTTACCGGTCTTGTCGGTCTGGAGGTGGTATTTACTCCGGGACATAATTCCTACTAGGTAACAGCTCCTGCGCAGTTTCAACCATGTAAATGTGCCTTACATTCGGTCTTTTGGTAAGAGGCGGTGAAGAACGGCGAGGTTCGGCCACGCAGCGGACCCACGTCACCCCCTCAACAGAACGGTCCTACCATTGCCGTTTCGGTACCGTCGCCGATTCGCTCAGTTGCGCCCAATGCCGACGGCTGAGCCCTCACCACCGGGATCGGCAACACCGATCCACACACCCGTCACAAGATCACGGCGGATACCGTGAACTCGGCCAAAGGATCCGGGACGCGTTGTTGCGGTTACTGCGAAGCCCATCTGCTCGACAATGCTGACCTGTTGCTCGGTCCACCCACGGCCCGGCACGGTTTCCATAGCAAGGCCCTTAAGAGCGAACGTGGAATCCATTATCGGATGAATCCGTGGGGCCGCCAATGCTTCAGCCATGTTCATCTCATCGTCCACCACCCGACTCACCACCTGTACTACGGCGGAGAGGATTCTCATCCCACCCGCCGCACCCAAAACCAGCACCGGTTCTCCGTCTTTCAACACGAGGAAGGGGGTTATGAACGAACGCGCTCTGGTTCCCGGTAGCATCTGACCGCCGAGGTACCCACCGAGTGTCGCCGCATACAAGAAACCCAAGCCAGGTGTGACGACCTTGGAGCCCATCGCTGGGCCGATCGTTTGAGTGAAAGAGACCACCATTCCCGAACTGTCTGCCACCGAGAGATGTGTGGTATACCCCTGGTCGTGGTTGTGAATGAAGCCAGCTTGAGGCTCTTCGAGCGAAGAGCCTGACTCCACCAATCCGATCTTCTCAGCCTGCCTGGTCGCCCACTCCTTCGAAGTAGCGCGGATAGCAGCCGTGTCCGTTCCGAGCTGCAAGAACTCCGCAACGCTGAGCGCAATCGCCTGGCCTTTGAGAACCGCCCATTCTTCCGCCGAATACTCTGCCCGATCGTAATTCTCCAGTATCTGCAAAGACTGAATGGCCAATGCACCGGTAGATGGCACATCCATTCCGATCAGTTCGTACCCTCGATAGCTACCACGTACAATGCGAGCATCTTCTGCCCGGTAGTCAGCCAACGATTGAAGCGTCACGAACCCACCATTGGCTTCCATATCGGCTGCAATAGCCTGCGCGATTTCACCGCGGTAGAACACGTCCGCACCACCCGCCGCTATTCTACGGAGAGTCCGTGCCAAGTCTGGCTGGCGCAACAACTCGCCCGCACGAAACGGAGTCGAGTCTGGCTTCAGGTAGTAGATACGGGCACCTTCGGACTCTGCGATTTGCGAGGCCGACTCCGCGTGGAACAGAGCCTGGACGGGCAACAGCCTGAATCCCTGCTCGGCGTACTCGATGGCCGGAGCCATTACCGTATCCAGAGGCAGGGACCCGTGTTCTCGGTGCAGACGCAGCAGACCGGCCAGCGCACCGGGAACGCCGATCGTTGCATACCCATATGACGCATGAGGTGCGGTCTCGGGATCGTAACCCTCCGGCACCTGGGTGGTGCCATCGATGCCAAAGACCTCGCCGTCTGACGTGCGCAACAGTATCTGATTGCGGCCTCCAATGCTGTTCATCGACGGCCGAACGACCGAAACGGCGAATCCTGCAGCGACAGCAGCGTCAGCAGCGTTGCCTCCCAGTTGTAGGACCCTCGCCCCCGCCCACGTGTCCAAGGGATGTGCGGCCACTACCACACCGCTCGCAGACCGGGCTACTTGATGGCGCCCAATACCGACGGCAGCCTGCGGCCGTAGGCCACCGGCCACCACGACAGACAAAAGAATGACCAGTGACGCGACTTTCACGACTCCCACCAATCGGCTCATTTGCAGTTCGACTACCGCCATCTATCAACTCCAAGGACAAGCCAACGTGAAAGGTAGCTTGGCTACCGGAAGCAGGACACCACAACTCGAATGCGGCGAATGTAACAAGAATAGATCTGGTGGTTTGGAGGGGAAGGAGGGGAAGGAGATGAAGGGAGCTGGGACGGTCTACCGCGACAAGATCGCCGGCGGCATCTTACCATCAGCATGGACGATCAAGCTTTCGATAACGTGGTTCGCGGCGTCATCGAAGATCTGCCGGAAGAGTTCCTGCCGGCGCTCGAGAACGTTGCGATCGTCATCGTGGACGAACCCGATCCGAGAGATATCGAGTCACCGGGTCTCGAGGCCGCTGGGGACGAATTGCTAGGACTGTATCACGGCACACCTCTGACCGAGCGAGGCAGCGGGCACACCGGTCTGCCGGACCAGATCGAGATCTACCGCGGGCCGATCCTCCGGTCGTTCCGTTCGATCGACGAAATCGTTGCCGAGATCAGATACACCCTCATCCATGAGCTAGGGCACCACATTGGGCTGAGCGACGATCAAATGCCGTACTAGATCCGCACTCACGTCGTGGTTCACTGCGGGGCCCCAAACACATGATGCGCGCAAGTCAACCGATCATGTTGTACTTTTCGTCCGCTGGACATGCTTCAAATCGAACGAAATCTGACAACCGGGCAACGAGTGAGACTAATGATAGAAGAGCTCTATACACCACAGCAGGTCGACCTGAGAAACCGCTCCCGAGAGGTGGCCGAGACTGTAATGCGGCCCGTCGCGGCCAAGTACGATGTGGAGCAAGAGTATCCGTGGGAGGTCCAGAAGGGCATCAAGGAAGCCGGATTGTCGGGTGTGTGGATCCCAAGGGAGTACGGCGGCCTGAGCGGAGGCGTGTTGGACCTCTGCATAGTGGTCGAGGAGTTCTCCCGCGCCTGCGGAGGCATGGGTGTTGGCTTCGCAGTCAACGCGCTGGGATCGTTCCCCATAATGGTCGGTGGAACCGATGAACAGAAAGAACGCTGGCTCCCCCCGATCGCCGCGGGAGACAAACTCATAGCGTTCGGGTTGTCGGAGAAGGAAGCCGGATCTGACGCCGGGTCGATGACCACCAAAGCTACCCGGGACGGAAACGAGTATGTCCTGAACGGTGAGAAGAAATGGAACACCGGCGGATCAGTTGCTTCGTTCAACACCGTATTCGCGGTAACCGACCCTGACCGCGGTGCCCGCGGTGTCTCAGCGTTCGTCGTCGAGGAAGGGACACCTGGCTACCGTGTGGGCAAGCACGAGGACAAGATGGGAATCCGCTGCGTTCCGGTGGTCGAGATCCTGCTGGACAACTGCCGCGTACCGGCAAACAACCTTCTTGGGGGCGACGAGGGTCACGGCTTCAAGCACGCGATGATCACACTCGACCGAGCACGTCCCGGTGTGGCGGCGCAGGCCGTGGGACTCGCTCAAGGTGCCCTCGATTTGGCCATCGAGTACACTCACCAACGCCAGCAGTTCGGCCAGTCGGTCAGCTCGTTCCAGGGCGTCCAGTGGATGTTCGCTGACATGGCCACGCAGATCGAGGCCGCTCGTCAGCTGGTGCACGCCGCGGCTCGCACCATCGACTCCGGCCACAAGCAAATAACCAAGATCTCGGCGATGTGTAAGCTGATGGCGACTGACGTCGCAATGAAGGTGACAACAGAGTGTGTGCAGTTGTTCGGAGGTTACGGGTACTGCAAAGATTATCCCATAGAGAAGTACATGCGTGACGCGAAGATCACGCAGATCTATGAGGGCACCAACCAGATCCAGCGCCTGGTAATCGCACGGAAGCTACTGCGCGAAGCCGCAGGAGGAGCGAGCTAGGCAATCGCCGATTGCAGATTGCAGAGTGGCAATGCGAGCTTGCGTATTGCCGTTCTGCAATCGCGCGTCGCCCAGACCCGCTCGACCTTGCAAGGCCGACGCAGCCGACGCATCTTCTCCCGCCTCAGATGATCAGCCAAAAGGTCATCCAATACGGAGGGTAGCTATGAGTGGGATCAACATCTCTCGCTGGTTGATGGGCGGTATTGTCGCTGGGATCGTTGTCTGGGTCTTTGAGGGGGTAGCAGCCATCTTCTACATGGGAGACATGGAGGCTGCGCTTGAGGCCCACAACATGCAAATGCAGACGACCGCCTCAACCTGGATTCTCAGTGTGGTGGTTAGCTTGATTGTCGGTCTCACACTGGTCTTCTTCTACGCCGCCGTCCGTCCCCGTTTCGGCCCTGGCCCGAAGACAGCCGTTATCGTAGCAGTGGCTCTTTGGATCGGGGGATACTTGCTCTCGCTCATCGGCTATCAGATGGTGGGGCTGTACCCGGTGACCATGCTGGCGCTGTGGGGACTGGTCGGTCTCATTGAGATGATTGTTGCAGGGTTGATTGGTTGCCGGATCTATCGAGAAGCGGAAGGATAGGGTGCAGAGTTCAGAGTGCAGAGTGCAGCGTGCAGCGTGCAGGGTGCTGCGAGTTTCAATCAGTGTTCATCCGCCCGTTTCGGCGTGAATCCGTGGCCGTGCCTTCTTCCCCTCCCAGTCAGGGATGGGAAGGGGGCTGGGTATCATCGGGCGGGTGCGTGAACGACGTAAAGACTGCTTGTCCGATGACCTCGCGATAGTGGCGCAAGGCCCATGGCACACTGGGAAAGGCCAGCTCATCCCAGGGGATCTCATCCCATTCAAACAGCGCCACCTCGGTAGTCTCCTCTCCGGCCTCGACGTCTGGTGTCAATAGACGCGCTCGATAGATGAGTTGCACCTGGCTGATACGGGGGACGTTGTAGACGCCAAGCAGGCTGTCGATCTCTATTCGGGCGCGTGCCTCCTCCCAGGCCTCGCGCCGGGCACCTGCTACGGCAGTCTCGTTGAGTTCCATGAATCCGGCCGGTATCGTCCAATACCCGGAGCGCGGCTCGATCGAGCGCCTGCAGAGCAGCAACCGGTCAGACCACACACAAACTGACCCCACCACGATCCTAGGATTCTCGTAGTGGATAAAACCACATTCGGTACAGACCAGACGGGGGTGTGTATCACCTGGTGGAATCTTGCGCTCGAACGATCCCGACCCGTGCACAGGGTTGGTCATTGGTGTTCCTGAGTTCGATTCGTGGCCAAACACGGTGTCTCCCGAGTCAACAGTCTATCACGTTCACCGAAAGCCCGCCCTTAGATGTCTCCCTATAATTGTCTTGCATATCGTTACCCGTCTGCCGCATCGTCTCGATGACCCGATCGAGTGGCACGTGATGCACACCATCTCCATAGAGCACGGCTAGGCGTAGGGCCACCGCCTCGAGCGCAGTTAGCCGCTGTAACAGGACGAAGTGCTAGAAACGGAATGCCGCGTAGGGTGTCACGTCCGGTGGACCACCCGCCGCATGGAGCACCGGGTCGTCCGCACTACATTCTATGATGGTGGACATCGTCGTGGTCACTGGGTGGCCCGCTCCGCGCGAGAAACAGATCGGTGGCGTTGCGAAAACCTCCTTGTAGGTGTCCACCGTAACTGGATCGGTTCTTCCCTCGTACAGACGTGTGAGTTGTCCCAGTCGCTCGGACGTCGCTCCTTCAATGCTGGCGTCGCTGTCGCGCCCCAGTTCGCTGAGATCGTCGCTTGCAAGCGGATGGTTTGTGTGGAAGATGTGCCACCCGTCAGGTCCTGGCCCCTTGGTAGGATTGTACTGCACCACCTTGTTGGCAGAACCCTCAATGCCCACGCACCCTCCCGGACCACCGACAAAGTAGTTGGCGCCACTCGCGTGTCTCGCTGACATGATGAAATCCACGCCCTCTTGCATCGTCCGACCCTCGATCGAGGCTCGCTGCAGAAACAAAGTGGGCATTCCAACGGCAGCGTTGGCCAAAGTCGCGATCGAGTTCCCGGTCTGACCGATCCCGTGGCTGTTGACACCAGTGAAGCCCGCCACGTTACCGGCCGCGGTGATCAAGAGCAATTCCACATCGGTCTCGGGCAGTCTCACGTGCAGCATTGTCTGGGCTCCATCGAAGTACGGCGTGTCCACCGTCTGCCCCAACAGCGTAGGAAGACTCCCCTGCCCCCAAACACCCATGCCGCTGCACCCCGACAGTTGGGTCTGGCCTGCCACGGCCTCGGCTTCCACCTCATCACTCGTCGACAATCTGATGAGCACGTTCAACATCTCGTCGAAGCAATTGTAGGCGTACATCACCTCAAACGACTGGTTGGCACCCTCGGCGACACCACGGATCTCCTCCATGAAGTGGGGAGTGCGACGATCCATCTCGACGTCGAAGTTAGAGTTCGCGGCAAACGCTTGCAGGAGATTCTGTACGTTTCCGACCTCGGCCAGCGTCGAGGCAAACCCGTCGACACTCTCTGCGATCACGGGCCGCATGGTCTCCCCATGTATTCTTCCTCGATCGCGAGCACTGCCAGACACCTCGATGAAGTAGAGGTTCGAATCGGGATACGTGCGCGCCATCCCGCTCTCTGCGTCACCGCGGCAACTCCCGAGGAGCAGCGGACCTAGTGATGTGGCGGCTATGGCACTGCCAGATGTGATCAGGAATTCACGGCGTGAAGCTTTGCATCGCGACATCATACGAGCATGTCTCCCCGGTTTCGAATCGCACAAGGGTCCAGAGTCATCAGTAACTCGAGTTGCGTATACTCTCGAGGTGTAAGACTCAACTCTAGCACGGAAAGGTCAAGCCAATCCAACGGACGAGTCCACGGTTCGGTTCTTAACATTTGGCCCAATCGGACTGTCTTACCAGTGAAACCTACAGTATCCAGCTAGGTACATATATGTATACTTGGTCTAGCGACGGTCTCTTGAATTGGGGTCAAGCCATGAAGCCTCACCGCATCCTTGTACGAACGGGCGGTCTAGCCCTGATGAGTGCAGCCACCCTGTTGCTCGCGACTGCGGCACACGGCCAGGATGGCCGCGGCATCCCCATCAACATCGATCTGGCCGGCATGTATACTGATGCGTTTGGCGGCACGGGCGGCGGATTCCAACTGACGGTCTCGACTCGCTTACCCATCTCACTGTTGGGCGCCAGGTACACGGCGGGCGGCCAGTTGTGGTATTCGCAGACACGAATCGTCGGCGGCTCCGTCAACGATACTCGGCGCCAACTCACCGGCGTTGGGGGACATCTCACCGCGACGTGGAACGTAGCGAATCGCGTGTTCCCATACCTCCGGATTCCGGTCCAGGGTATACGCAGTGAGATCTCCGGAGACTCGCCGGCCGGAGCGACAACCGTACCCATTGAGAATCAGGCGGGAACAGTTACCAGTTTCGCCTTTGGGATTGCTGGTGGAGCCAGTATGCAGCTCGGAAGATCCTTCAATGTCTTCGGAGGATTCACAACATTGGCGCAGCGGCTGTACGAAGTCAATCACACGCCAATCTGGTCCCTCGAATTGGGCGTGGGTGTTGCACCGGGGGCATTCCGCCGCCGCTGATTCCTCGCTCGGCTCGGCACCGCCCCTCGTAAGACTCACGGTTCCGATAACGAGAAACAGTGCATATCACGATTGTAGCCATAGGATCTCGGGGCGATGTCCAACCCTTCGTCGCGTTGGGTGTGGGACTTGAAGGACGAGGCCACCGGGTCCGGATTGCCACATACCGAGTCCATTCCGCTCTCATCCGAAAGCATGGCCTGGAGTTCGCGCCGATCGAAGGCAATCCCCGCGAGTTGATGCAGGGGGCCGCCGGACAGGCTTGGATGACGTCAGGCAAGAGTCCCTTGGCATTCTATCGCGGCCTCAAGCGCTTGGCCGAGCAGACCATGGAGAGATCCTTGGCCAACTCGGTAGAGGCCTGCAACGGCACAGAGGCCATCATCTACACGATTCTGGGAACTGCAGGCTATCACCTAGCGGAGAAGCTGCGCGTGCCTCGGATCTTCGCTCTGTTGCAACCGTTCTCGCGGACACGCCAGTTCCCGGGCTTTCTCATGCCCGGCTTACCCTTGGGTGGCCGCTACAACCTGTGGACACATATTCTCGGAGAGCAACTGTTGTGGCAGTTGGCGCGAAAGCCAATAAACCGATGGCGGCGTGAGTCCCTCGAGCTGGACGCGATATCATTCGGCGGCAGGTTCGGGACTATGTACGAGAAGGGCGAGCCCTTCATCTACGGCTTCAGTGAACACGTCGTACCACGGGCTTCGGATTGGCCCACCTCGCATCATGTAACCGGATACTGGTTTCTGAACGGCAGCGATGACTGGACTCCGCCGCACGATCTCGTGGAGTTCATCGCCAGCGGCACAAGACCGATCTACATAGGCTTTGGAAGCATGACCGGAGATTCAGCACGGAGACTTTCGCACCTTGCCAGTGAGGCCGCCACGCTCGCGGGTCAGCGTGCGGTTCTAGTGGGTGGCTGGGCCGGCGTGCACGATCGTGAGTTTCCCGATTGCATCTATCCTATCGAGTCAGTACCACATGATTGGCTCTTCCCCCAGATGGCGGCGGTCGTGCATCATGGCGGAGCAGGCACCACCGCGGCTGGTTTGAGAGCGGGTGTGCCCACGATTGTCACACCATTCTTCAGCGACCAGCCGTTCTGGGGCCGGCGCGTTCACGGCCTCGGGGTGGGACCAAAACCGATCTCACAAAGGGGATTGACCCCGCAACACCTGGCAGATGTAATTGCAGAAACAGTCGGCAACGAGAGCATGGACCGCAGGGCTGAATCACTGGGGAAAAAGATTCGGGCAGAAGATGGCGTAGCTAGAGCCGTGAAGACGATGTGCAGTTATCTCGAACGATGATTTCCCGCCGCACACACCAACTACCAGTTGGTGGCACCACGATCGCGCAGGATGTCCCCCAGCCGCCAGCTACCGCTATCCGACAAACCCGGCCGCGGGCCAGCCATCTCGGCCAGTCTCCTGTACACCCAGGTATCGTTGTCATCTTGCGTCACATAGAACTCGCGAGGATGGGGACACGGACCGGCCACTCCACACGGGGGCAGATCACCTTGGCACATCAAGTTGCAGTCGGCCTCGACCCCTAGGCGAGGAGCTGCGTGCTTGCGACGGGCGTTCCGGATCCATTTCATGTTGCGCAAGTCCCCGGCGAGATACACTGCCTTCCGCTCAGGTGAGTGTCGATAACGCACCGTGACAAAGAGCGATCCGTACGTGTTCTCAGCTGCTCTGCGGCGTGCTGCCATCACCTGTGTCCAGAGCGCATCGGCGCGGGCAACACTACCCGCCTTGCGAGCGGTGTTGTACCGCCGCCTCAGATCTGCCTCTTCCAGGCTCAACGCTGTCGCAGAGTCCATGGTGTGACCGTTTGGGTGAACCGACTGTCCATAAGCGGAATTCCAGTTACGTCATGGCGCGGTTTCTCGCCCGCATTTATGCAAGAGGAGGCCCGAAGGCCCCCTCAACGCGGGTTCATAACGGGAGGTATGTTGCCCCCACAACACGAGGCTCACGTTGCTATCGGTGACGGTTGCGCCTCAACCCATCACCTGAACCCGGTGGCACAGAGAAGTGCAACCACCATGCCACCCTAACGCCGCCCGCTAGCCTTGGCTTGCGTTATCCCAACCCATCGCAACAAGAAGTTGAACACTCCGTAGAGGATTTGGAGTAGCGACACAACTGTCAAAACAGCAAGCGCGCCGATCAAGGCAACCGTGAACGGTACCGCTGCAGCAAACTGCAAGGCGAGAAAGGCACCCACCGCAGGTGTCAAGAGGACGGCCAATAGAAGTGTCTTGGGGAACCCGGCGCCTGGACCCTTGTTCGAATCCATCGCCAGAACTAGAAGAAACACCAATGCACCGACCCACAGATACCACAGGAACCATTTGAGACGGAACACGACCACGAGCGTCAAGCCAACGACGTAGGCAATGACCGGCCAGTTCGGTGCCGTGGTGGATCCGCGTTCCCGGCCCGGCATGGCCGCGTCACCCGCGGCCTTGGCTCTTGCCAGGACCCCTTGCGAATACCCGGCTTGATACTCCTGGAAGCCGACCCTGGGCTCGCGCGTGCCCCCGACAACCCGATACTCGGGGTGTCTCGGACGGCCCAACAACGCGTCAGAGTAACCATTCCGCCAGGTCAATCGCTCTGCCAACGTTCCCTCTCGCGGTATTGCGGTCGCAATGAGCTTCAGCGCTAGCGATATAGAAGATGCGATCAGGTACCAAGGCTGTCCAACGGGCCGGCCGCCGAGCTGCGCGGAAGACGGGCGGTTGAACGCGGATGTCGGGCGTGGATCTCGATCTATCCGGCCGAGTCGAGTGTTGCGGGTCCGCGACTCTTGCGGGGCGAGGGGCTGCGCTTAAGCTTAGCTGAGTCGCCCCTCAGAGTGCCTGCCACAAACCCAATTCGGCTCGAGCCGCCACACACGGTCGCGCGCGATTCAGACCGTGTACTGACAGGTTTGCTGCAACGCACGGTGGAACGAGCCAGCGGTGCATGACAACCGTCCACGGCCTACAAAGGAGGAAGCACTCATGTACAGAGGCTCGAGCTACCTCGCCGGTCTCGTTGCGGCTGCTGTTTTTCTGCTGGGTGCAGCTACCTCTGGCAGTGACCAAGAGGCAGAAGGTACTCAAGGTGACAAGGCTCGCATCGCCGTATCCGAGATCACATCGAAAGCCGGTGACTGCACGTCCGCCATGGCCTCTGCCATTGGTGACATGCTGGCCACCTCGCTGGTCAACACTCACAAGTTCGTAGTGTTGTCAGATCCTGATGCGGTGGGAAGCACTGGCGTGCTGGTTAGCAGTACGGTTACGGAATTCAAGCCGGAAGCCGGGGGTGGCGGAGGCTTGGGTGGTCTCAAGAAACGGGCACTGGGAGAGGTCGGTGTCGAAGAGAAGACCGCCGAGATCAAGCTCGACGTCAAGCTGATCGACGGGAGCACCGGGCGCGTGTTGAAGGCTAAGTCGATCAAGACCAAGTCGGCCAACTGGGAACCAGACGTGTCGGGTGGCAGCTGGGTCGAGGGCGTGGTGCTGGAGGGCGCATTGGGAACATATGAGGGTGAGCCGATGGAAGACGCGATCCGCTTGGCTCTGGCACAGACAGTGGACATGATCACCGACGAGGTGCCGGACGAGTATTACCGCTACACCGGCGAAGAGCAGCTGGCTGGTGCGGCTGCAGTCGCAGGGGGCGAAGCCGCGGCTGAGGGAGCCGCGCCCGCAGTGGCCGAAGACATGACCCTCTACACGAGGTACGATTTCGTTCCTGGTAACAGGGTCATCTTCTATGATGACATGAAGGACGAAGAAGAGGGCGAGTTTCCCTACCGTTGGAACCTGGATACCGGTGTTTACGAAGTCGTACGCCTCGGCGGTGATTTTTGGATCATGGCGACAGATGACGGTTCCATCCGTCCCAAGACGCCTGACACCCAACTGCCACCAAAGTATACGGTTGAGTTGGAGTTCTACAACAATGGTCCCGACTACACGGGCAACTACTTCTACATCCATTGGGTGAGCGATCAGGGTGCTAATATCGGCAGTTTCGGTGTCTACAGCAGTAACAGTAGCTGGCTCGAGATCGAGGGAAAGTCGTTGGCAGACAAGAATCTGGCAAAGGCACTGACAAAGGGTATCCACACACTGCGCATCATGGCTACCGAGCGCTCGATCAAGTGCTATGTGGACGAAGAGCGAGTGGCCAACGTACCGAAGATCGAGAACTTCAATCCGGTTGGGTTCCGCCTGCGGCACCGTCCATACAACGACCTCGAGAATCCCACTTTGTTCAGAGGATTCCGTTTTGCCGAGGGCGGCAAGAGCATGCGCGAACAGCTGGACGAGGACGGCAAAATCGTGACGTACGGCATCCTCTTTGACTCAGACTCCTACAATATCAAAGGCGAATCGTTCAAGGCCCTGAAGGATATCGGTCAGCTGTTGCAGGATGACCCCGATCTGCGTCTGTCAATCGAGGGACACACCGATAGCGACGGGTCGGACGATCACAATCAAACGCTGTCACAGAACCGAGCCAACTCCGTGAAGGACTACCTCGTCGCTACGTACGGCATCTCGGCCGACCGGATCGAGGCAAAGGGTTGGGGCGAATCACAGCCGATAGACAACAATGACACGGCGGAAGGCAAGGCCAACAATCGCAGAGTCGAGTTGGTCAAGCTGTAACAGACCAGATTGAACGTGGCGGTACGACCAAGCCCCGACTGCCTGGTGGAGTCGGGGCTTTCGTGCATCACCCGGAGAGCCTGCGAATGTGGATTATGGTTGCCACAGCAGCAACCACTCGGTCCATTCAGACCAGCCACCCGCGTTCTGGTGGCGCGCACGAACCACCAGCGCATCACCGGGTGTTATACAGGAGTGC
Source organism: Gemmatimonadota bacterium (assembly GCA_039584755.1). GTDB lineage: Bacteria > Gemmatimonadota > Gemmatimonadetes > Gemmatimonadales > GWC2-71-9. The sequence continues at coordinate 12,457 of JBDGXD010000001.1, read as the reverse complement.
CCGGAAGCAAACGTGCCCGTCTCGTCCGATAGGGTGATCTCATTGTCCGTCCCCGCAATCCTCCCGGAACTCCATACCGGCGTGCGAGCCGGTACATCAACCGCAACTTCAATCTCCCACGCCACCTGCCCCGAAAGCGCCGATTTTTCAATAGTGGGCGCGGCACAACCTACTGGCTCCGTCGACACGACCACGTTGTCGTACCAGCGGCGCAGGCCCGCAGCAGGGGATCCGTCGTTCCAATAGGTGTCGATCATCGCCACATTGATCGTCGTTGCACCATAGGCACCCCGCAGATTCAGATTCTGACGGTCGAGCACCAATCGGCCATCGGCCCAATAGGTCAGTCGACCGTCGCTCTGACCCGGCGTGTTGAGCTGTACCCGCATCTCCAACGCCACCCACTCACCTTCGTGGTCGGCAAATTCCAAGTCCATGCTGACCGACCCGAGCCAACGCTCGGAATCAGAGTAGGTCGTGCCATCAGGTGCGGCAATGAGGCTCACCGGGTCTGAGTGACCCGTTCCCACCTGACGCACCCAGAAATGCTCAACCCAGGCGAAGCACCAGGCGCAGTCGACGTAGTGACTGCGTACTCGTGCCATTTTTGGTGGGTACAGCGCCGGCCATCCATCTTGGAACTTGTGGTACCAGCGAAAGTAGATCTGCTCGAAACTCTCCCCGGCCCGTGCCCCACCGTGGGGATGGTCCCCGAAGAACCAGCCCAACCATCCCGCCGACACCTGTCCCAGGCTGTACTCCTGCTCCATGGATCGTGTGCCGTTGACAGCTGCGTTGCTCGACACGGCGAAGCCATCGTTCCGGTAGTCACTCCAGCTAGACTGATCATCAGTCTCGAAATCCTCACACAAGATCACCGCCGGGTTGGAACAGATGGTTTCAGGTGAGGCAAAGTAGGCGCTCAAGGAGGCAGGAGGTGCAGGTGGATTCGTATCCGTCGGCACACCATCGCCGTCGTTGGCAACGCAGGCTGAGTTGGCGACTGCAAGGAGAAGCACCGCCAAATCCTTCAGATACATCACACGTTCTCCCCATCGCGTGACATGACTCGATCGGCCACTGCTTTGCTCACGTCTGCGAACACGTTGAGCGTATCGATGAAGTGGGGCATTGGATCATTCAATACAACATCCGTTTCTACACCACGCCAATGCACCAGTTCGCGAAGCACTGCCCTCTTGTTGACACTGCGAGCCAGATGACGCAGCTCACCATACATCGGCCAACGGAACTCGGTGTCGACCTCATACTCGAAACACGGTTCCACGCGTCGTCCTAGAGCCATCTGGTAGAGCATGAGAGCGAAGTCCACACCAGTCCTCGTGGAGATCTCATTGCTTCCCGCCAAACGGACATTGAAGTCCAGCAGCTTCGGCAGATCGTCCCGCTCGTCCCGGCGGAAGTCCAGATGAGCCACGCCATGATACTTCAGGTCCCGCAGGAACCTCGTACCGATGTTCATCAGATGCTCGTCACGAATCGTGCGGCACGCGACCGGCGGCCCGTATGGAGGGCGGTTGCGGAGAGTTACGTAGGCCGAGCCAGCGACTGGTTCACCGTGATCCGCCAGTATGGTCAGCTCGAGATCCTCTCCCTTAACGAACTCCTGGATCAATGGAACACCTTCAGATGCTTGCATTGCGTCTGCCAGGTCGCCAGGCTGTTGCACGAGCCGGATACCGCTGCCGGCGGTGCCTGTGGCTGGCTTCAACAACACTGGATACGGCAGGTCGGGTTCCAGTTCCAACGCTTGATCCATCGATTGCGGCAGATACGTTCTTGGAACGGGAACGTCGTTCGCTACCGCGGCTCGCACCAACCTGGCCTTGTCCCCCAGTACCGCACGCAGATCGGGATCAGGACGTGGAATAACCGTGGTGTGTGCTGCATAGTCGTCACAGTGGATGTAAACCATCGACCACGCGTGATCCATGATAGGCAAAAGCACCTGGGGACGCCACTCGCGCAGCTTATCGATTATTTGCCCATGGGCTTCATCGTCCGCATCCGAATAGCGAAACTGACGAGTTGCGAAGCGTGAGAACCCTGCTACCGGCCGCACGGACCGCCCACCGACAAAGACGGGAATTCCTCTACGGCCGAAGCTTCGCACCACACCCAAAGCCGAAGCGTGCTCTCCTCCCAAGATCATGACCGGTGGTTTCTGAGTCTCGTCGGCGCGCTGTATCATGGCACACTGTCCTCGTGCTCGGATTCGAAATGCAGCGGGCTGAAAACACTGTCAGCAACAGCTCTATCCAGTCGACTTCAGAGGCCTTTCAAACCATGCACGAATTGCGCCAGCGTGGCGTTGTGGCTTTGTCACCCAGGGATGGCCGACATCACACGGGGTGATGGTGGGGTTGGATCTAGCGAGTGGCTACGCTAGTAACGCTTGTGTTAGTGGAGTCTTCTCGAGGCGACGTTTGGCCGTCATCGATTTCCGGTCTACTTTTTTGCCTTATCGTGCAGCGTCGAGAGCTTTACGATCTTGAGCCGGCGACTGCCGAACGGCAGTTGTACCTTGGCCACATTCTTGACTTTCTTCTCCAACAACGCCTGCCCCAGTGGTGAGGAAACCGAGATGTGGCCCTCTTCCACGTCGACGGCGTCCGGGATCACCACCTCGTAGACTTCCTCTTCCTTTGTGTCCATGTCCAACACAGTCACCCTGGATCCGAGACCGACCCGATCAGCCGGGACCTTGGAGAGATCGATCTCCGATAGCTTGTGCAGGCGAGACCGTAACTGTTCGAGCCGTGCGCCAATGATTCCCTGCCGTTCGATTGCGGCCTGGTAGTCGGAGTTCTCGCGCAAGTCGCCGAGTTCGATTGCCTTCTTCAGGGTTTCCGGCAAAACGACGTGCAACTCGTGATTGAGTGCCTCGACCTCTGCTAGGAGCTTGTTGCGCGTTTCTTCGATCATGCCACGTAGGTCCGGAGTGTCACAAACAAAATTCGGCGACACCTAACACGTGTCACCGAATCGAGGGATAACAACATACTGGCAAATGGACTGCTAGCGCAAGCTCGGCGCCGTCTAGATGTATCTCAGAAGACTCGCGCGTTCGTCCTTCCAGGGTGAGTCGCGTCCCGCTTGCCCCGTCTTGCGCGGTTACTGGCTCAGTGATCCGGTTGTCAGGTAGCCGTTGTCGGCACTTCGCGCGTGACATCCTAACTCTTCACGGCTTCACCGCTCGCGCACACAACGGAACCCTTGGATCGGATTGCGGTTCTCGGGGAAGCTGCTGTTGCGGTTGGCAGCCCTGTGATAATAATGACTGTCGACCCAACCACCGGCGCGCAGCACGCGGCTGCTGCCTCTATCCGGCCCCTTGGGATCTCGCTCTGGTGAGACCGCATAGTAGTCACCGCCGTACCAGTCCTGGCACCACTCCCACACGTTACCGGCCAGTTCCGCAACTCGATAGGGTGACACGTTGGCGTTCGTTGGGAAATTCTCTCGCACTGAGCCGTCGTAGAAACCGACCGGCGTGATACCGGGCTCGTAGGGGTCGCCGCTATACTCGTAGTTGGCATAACTCCCGTCAACTGACTCGCCCCAGGGAAAGCGGCGTTGGTCTGTGCCGCGTGCCGCCTTCTCCCACTCTGCTTCGGTGGGTAACCGGTAACGCTCGCCGGTCTCGTACGAGACCCAGCTGCAATACGCTGCCGCCTCGTGCCAACTCACGCCGACCACGGGGAACGTTTCGTTGCCGGCAGCGCCGCCGCCGTGGTACTTGTCCGTCCACCAGTAGCGCGGTGCAGTACCATAGTCGCCGAAGCCACCTGCCTCCCAATACAGCGAATCGCCATAACCTCCGGTGGCCAGGAACCGAGCGTACTCGTAGTTGGTGACCTTGTACTTCGCGATGTAATAGTCGTCGAGATAGACGTGGTGCACCGGCACTTCGTCGGGGTCCCCCTCGGCGTGGTTGTCGCCCATGAGAAACTCCCCCGCCGGAACGAGCACGTAGGTACCGTAGCCTTCACCGAAATCTGCCACGGTTTGGCTGATCCCCGCCCCCACAAAGGAGCCCAACAGCAACACCGCGGCTCCCGCGATACCTCTTGCTGGTGTCATCCTGATTTCCGTCACGTTACTACCTCTTGCTTCAGGGTTCCCGCACGCAGCGGAAGCTTGCCTTGTAGCTCTTGAAGTGCGCGCCCAGCTTGTGCCGCCCGGCAGAACGCTGGTAGTAGCCGCTGTCGACGTAACCGCCGCCACGTAACACACGACTCGTGCCCGAGTCAGGACCGGTGGGATTTGTGGTTGGTGAGCGCAAATAGTACGCGCGATCGTACCAGTCCCAACACCACTCCGATGTGTTGCCCGCCATGTCATAGGCACCGTAGGGCGAGGAGTTGTCGCGCGTTGCACGCCCTCCGCGGGTGGTGCCGTCGAAGAAACCAACCGGCGTCAGCCGCAAACTGGCGCGCGGTTCGCCACTGTCGTAGCTAGCGTAGCTGGCATCGATATCGTTACCCCAGGGGTAGCGCCGCTGGTCGGTACCGCGGGCCGCCTTTTCCCACTCAGCCTCGGTGGGCAACCGATAGCGGGCACCAGTCGTGTCGCTCAGCCAGCTGCAATAGGCGGCCGCTTCGTACCAACTCACACCCACCACGGGGTAATCGTCGTTGCCTGCCACGCCACCACCGTGGTGCTCGGGTTCGAACCAGTGGTCCGGTGCGCCACCGTGCTCGCCGAATCCTCCGTCCTGCCAAAGACCCACCTGCCTGTAGCCACTGGCGTCGATGAAGCGGCGGTAGGCGGCGTTGGTCACCTTTTGTTTACCGATGTAGTAAGCATCCAAGTAGACCGAGTGGACCGGGATTTCGTCCGAGTTCCCTTCGTCGAAGTTGTCACCCATCAGGAACTCACCCGCCGGCACGAACACGTATTCACCGTAGCCATCGTCGACCGTGCGTAGACCTGGTTCGCAGCCACTGAGCGCGAACGTCGTGATGGTCAGCAGGAGTAGAAGCCAGCGGCAATCGGACTGCACCGCGTCCTCCGTGGGAGTGTGACTGCCTCGCACGCCCGGGCGGCGTGGCGTCGATGCTGCAAGAGGGCGTGCCAAACCGGTGGCGTCAAGGGCTGAGCCACCGCCCCACCGCGCTATCTGCCAAACAAGCGGCTCGCCTCAGCTAGCCGCTCTGCTGTCCCCACATCGATCCAGGTGTGCTCAGTTACGTCACTGGGAGCAATCACGTATCCCTGCGCGGCCAGCTCCAAGTACAACGTGATGATCGAGAACGTCCCGGTCCGATCGCTCAGCTTGAATACCTTCGGGTCAACCAAGTGAATGCCGGTGAACGACCAACGCGTGAGTTCTCCGACCGGATCCCGCACCCGATGTGAGCCTTGAGCGGCGCGTTCGCTGCCCTTGTTCTCCCAACCCATCAGCCCCAGCTCATCGAACAGCAGTTGGCGGTTCGCATCCCGCGCCTGTACGGCGAGCGTGGCCACGAGCCGCTCACCCGAACGCTCACTCGCGTGGGAATGCGCTGCAAGCAACCCGTCCAACGGAATCCGCGACAACACGTCTACGTTGTGAAGCAGTAACGGCCGGTTTTCCCTGAACAGGTGAGCAGCCGCAAACAGTCCGCCGCCGGTATCGTACGGTCCCTCAGGTTCGGGTGATAGTGCGATCTCGACCCCTGCCGGCACGTTGGTGGTAAGGAATGCTTCAATTTGATCGTGGTGGTAGTGTGTGTTGACGACGATACGATTGACGCCCGTCTCGACCACCCGATCCATCACCCATGCAAGCAGTGGTCTTTCTGCCACTTCAACGAGTGCCTTGGGTTGGCGGTTGGTGAGCGGGCGCAACCGGGTCCCTGCCCCCGCGGAGAGGATCATCGCCTCCATCACAGCTTTCCGTGCGAGAGTCGAGCCACAACGTGCGGGTAAACCGTGGCAAGATGGTCCACGACCTTGCGGGCCATGAATACCGACCGGTGCCGACCACCAGTGCAGCCGAACGAGATCGTGAGACTGGTCAACCCTCGGTCCACGTAGTCCTCGACATGTGCCTCTACTATTCCCCGCACATTCTCCCAGTACTCCTGCACCAACTCCTGTGGTTCCAAGAAGTCCGCTACCTCATCCGTCTCACCGGTCAGTTCTCTCAACTCGGGTTGTTCGTGCGGATTGGGAAGCCCGCGACAGTCGAACACATACCCACCACCGTGACCTTTGATGTCCGGTGGATACCCATCCTTGAACGAGAAGCTCTGTACCAGCACCTCGAGATTGCACTGAGTCTCACTGAGCGCCTGCGACCGGGTCCAGCGGTCGGCAATCCGACGAAGCACCAGTTCCAACTCGGGCAGTTCGATCGGCAGACCGTCAGCCAAGAGGCCATCGAGGCTCTCTGCCGCGTACCATACACTCTCCAGGAAGTGGCGCTTGCGCTCGAAGAAGCCGCGATAGCCGAACGCACCCAAAGCTTGTACAAGACGCACGAGCACGAATCCCGTGTATCGATCGCGGAACAGCACACGATCCACTTGTACGTACTCATCCAGCGCGTCCAAATAGTGCTCCAGCAGAGCATCCCGCAGCGGCTGGGGAATGTCCGCTTTGGCATCGTAAAGCAAGGAGGCCACATCGTATTGCAGCGCGCCTTTTCGGCCTCCTTGGAAGTCGATGAACCACGGTTCACCAGCGCGAATCATGATGTTGCGGGATTGGAAGTCGCGGTACAGGAAATAGTCCGCATCGGCCTCGAGCAGCAGTTCGGTCAAGCGACCGAAATCGTCTTCCAGTCGCTGTTCGTTGAACGCGACGTGACCGAGCTTGAGGAAGTGATACTTGAAGTAATTCAAGTCCCAGAGAATCGACTGCTTGTCGAACGCCTGGCGCGGATACGCCACGCGGTAATCGATCGCCTTATTACCCAATACCTGAAAGCGCGGCAGTATCGCAAGCGCCTTGCGGAACAACTGCTCGGCCTCGGCGGGGAAGTCTTCGTCACTACACTCTACCCGTGCCGCGGCGAGCGCATTGAAGAGCGTGGTATCACCCAGGTCCTCTTCCAGCCACACGCCGGCTTCACGGTCCTCGCCGTATATCAATGGGACCGGGAGTCCTACCTCACGGAACGCCTTGGCAAAGTCCAAGAATGCGCGGTTCTCCTCGCGATCCGGCCCAATAGCGCCGACCGCTGTCTCATCTTCCCCGTGCGCCAAGCGGAAGTACTGCCGCGTCGAGCCGTCGGCTGCCATTTCGAGAATCACGTCGGGTCGGTGACCGAAGTGGTTCTCGAAGAGGCTTATGAGTCTTTCCTTCATTCGGCTTCCAAAGACGGTGAGAGACGGTCCAGGGCGGTCGCGGACGATAGGATGATACTACTCGCATGGATATGGTTACAAGAGCCGGCCTTCTGTTCGACTTATTCTGTCATAATTGCACCGTCCTACACCGTCTTTGATCAGGACCGGAAACCTCTGCACCACATGGTGTATTACACCTGGATTCTGAACGCGTCCCAGGTACAATCGTAAGTGGGAGAGAGTGTGAAACCGGAAGAACCCAACGAGAGACGATCCAACGACGCAGCTACCCTATTCAGATCGAGCAATCGTGCACGGCTGGAACTGTCGCGCCGCAGTTTTCTGAGGGCCGGTTTGGGTGCGTTGGCTACACCAATGCTCAGCGGCTGCAACATCTTCGAGAATCCCACAGAGCCTGATTCCGATCCACGGCTGTCGGCCCGGCCGGGGGCACCGAGCATAGAACCCACGTTGGGGCTGAGTGAACTGGGACTCGAGAGTGATAGGGACGGGCTGCTTTACGTGCCACCGACTCATTCCTGGGACAATCCCGCACCTCTGTTCGTAGGACTCCATGGTGCTGGAGGAGAGGCAAGCGACTGGGCAAGCTATCCCGATCGCGCCGAAGCGAGGGGCATGGTGTTTCTGGCACCTGACTCACGTTTCTCTACATGGGATCTCTCGACAAGCGGCAGTTTCGGGCCAGACTTGGAGTTCCTCAACCGGGCGTTGCAACACACGTTCGACCGCTGCAGCATAGACCCGTCACGAATAGCTCTGGGAGGGTTCTCCGACGGGGCCTCGTATGCGTTGTCCCTCGGTGTCTCCAACGGGGATTTGTTCAGTCATCTGGTGGCTTATTCTCCCGGCTACTTCACCCCCTCCGAGCCACTGGTGGGAAAACCACCGGTGTATGTGTCTCATGGAATGAGCGACAGCGTGCTGCCGGTGGGAATCACCCGGGAGATCATCGTGCCTGCCCTGCGGGATGCCGGCCACGATGTCACCTTTCAGGAGTTCGACGGAGACCATGAGGTACCGTGGAAAATCTCCGACGTCTCCCTCGATTGGTTTCTGGGTGTAGGATGAGGCGAAGTTCAGCCTCGATGATGCAGTCCTAGATCGAACCCGGCTTATCCGATGGTGCCGAGGCGCCGTACATGATGCGGATTCCGTTGGGCCTGCCTGCCTGATCGCGCACGAAGCGCCAGTCCTTACCCTCCTGCTTTCCCTCATCTATTGCTTCCATTAGGAGGCGAAACTGACGACGGATCGGCCGGTCGACGAACCATACGATCCCGGCGCCCAACAACCCGATCACCAGGTGGGACACGATCGAATCCATTGACAACTCCTCAACCTTGCGGTGTCGGCAGCTCACTCATGAGCTGCTGTTAGGGGGTTTGTCTGATAAAAGCCGAGCGGCGACAGGTCAGGCACTTCAGGTACAGGCTACCAGCCAGCGGGTTGCCACGATCGACGAGCTCTTCGACCATCAGAGCTTCCCGACACCTGGGGCATATTGGCGTCGAGTCCAATGTGTTGAGCATCTCCCTGATCTCGGCCATCTCCTCACGAGAGAACGTAACCGGAGTGCTGGACTCTTCACGCATGGCCGGTCCAAGGAGCGTTGTTGATCAAGGCCGTTCGCCGACACGACCCACACGAGACACGAAAGGAAGGACCGAACGGTGCCGGCCGGTCGATAGGACCGACGGCAACCAGTTTGCGGGCACATTTCGGACATACCGGCGGGCTGTTCCAGGTGCGGAGCATATACCGGATCTCGCGTCTCTCTCTGCGAGAGAACGTTACACTTGTTTCTCGACTTTCTTGCACTTTAATCCGTAGCGTGTCCCAATCGTGAAGGTAGCGCCGCGACACACTGGTGGCTAGATGGAGGTGTGGACGAGAGCTGACCAAAACGATTGAGGTTTCGTGGCTTGGAAATCCGCTCTATCGTCGTGCGAGAACAGATTGCAACGCAGCCGCAAGCTGCCTGGCAGTGAACGGCTTGGTCAGTACGGCCTCAATGCCGATCTCCTGGGTTCGCTCGGTAGTAACGACACTGCTGTACCGGGTTGTGAGGATCACCAACCTCACGACCGGACATCTAGCAACCGCTCGAGCGCAGCGATGAAAGTATCGCGAATTGTCTGCACGTGTAACGCTTCCTCATACGCAATGCAGACTGCATCCTTGGTTTGATGCCTACTCGGCTCTACCTGCAGTGCGTACGAGTTGACTTGCCGTTCCCAGAACCAGTCGGCACAGCCGAACTGGATGTAGTCCGGATCAATCGCGGCAACTTCACTCAAGTCCGTCAACAAGGATATGCCATGATCGTTCCGGTCGATGCATAGTGCAAGATAGGCTATGCGATACTCGACCGTGGCCGTGCTTCTCACTGCCGGTAAGACCTGGACATTGTGGCGGTCTCGCTGCCCAGCAGACAGGAAGTGCCCACAACAACTCTGGAGCGTGAAGCAGTATGGCAGATCGTTGAAACGCTGCACCAGAGCGACTATGGGTGGATCGATCGCAGCATAATCTAGACGCATCAGTACCTGCCGCCGGCGGTCCTGAAAGCTCGGGTTGGCGACCAGTTCCTTCAGGCTTGTGAAGGTCTCCACGACCCGACCTCCCGTACTCGAGAGCAAGCTTGCATACGTAGCCGAACAGCCACCGCAGACCTATCTCCTGCGCCCTCCTCCCCGCGCCGCCCCACCACTTCGTTGGAAGTTCTGTGTTCGGGTCGCGCCGCGATTCCGCGTCTGTGCGTCACGGTTCAGGTTCTGTGTATTGCCACTGCGGTTGTTCTGCCAGTTGCCCTGGCTGCGTTGCTGCCAATTCCCTTGGTTTTGGCGGTAGACGTTCCCGCTGCGGTCCGAGTATACGTTGTTGGGGCGCGTGCCCGCACGATTCGGCTGCGTGCGCGCGCGATTCTGTGCGCCGGCAACGTTGCGCGTGCGGTTTTGCGGCCGATTGTAGATGTTGTTGTACCGCGAGCTCGCTCGTCCAGACCGATACCCAGCCTGATACCCGGCACGTGCCCCAGCACGATATCCGGCGTGCCATCCGCGGTGATAACCATGTCGGTAACCCCGGTAACCCACCGGTCCCCACCAGCCACCGCGATACCACCCGCCGAACCCGACGTGGAATGTGAACGGCCCGGTACCGTAACTGAAACCGAATCCCCATCCATACCAAGGATTCCAACGAACATGCCAGCCCCACGTGGTCGGGCGGGGGTAGTAGTAAACACCGTACCAGGGACGGTACCACCATCCGGTACCGTACACGATTGTCCCGCCGTACACGTAGCTGTAGGTGTACCCAGGCGTGTATCCCACGTAGACCACATCCGGCGTCGAATCGTACACGTACACATACTTCACGTTGTATACCGGTGATTCCGGCGGAATCTGGGAGATCTCGGCAGGTATGTGGTCGGCGACTTGCCAAGGTCCGTTGGGTGTATCGCTTACGAACCACACGGCCTCATTACAGGCGTAGTACTCATCGCCCGACTTGATGATCTGATAGCTGGTGTTGACAGCATAGTACAGGCTGGTCCCTTCGATCGGCTCGAACTCCGGCTCTCCGTCATAATCGACATCGAGTGTCGCCTCGTTTCGATTGATGGCCGACGTCTGAGGGATTTGATTGTCCATCACAGCCTCGTTCGCGGCCTCGGTTCCAGGTACGGAGACCAGGAGGTGCCCCATCTCTGATTCGGGTAGAATGCTAGCGAACGTTTCTGGCAGTTCTTCTGGCGGGACGTGCTCCCAGGGTCCGCTGAGAGACGTACTGGAAAACCACCTGCCCGACAGGATGACGTAGTGCCGCTGGGTTGCGACCTCCAACACAATGTCGCTCTCGGAGTTGGTCACGTAGAGCAGGTCGGTGTCGGTGATCGGGGCATACGCCGGCGCACCTTCAGTTACGATGAGTTCGGTGGGTTCCGTGGCGACGACGATGCCGGGCGGGGGTCCCGGCTCCTCGTCTTCCTCAGCCTCGGGCTCCCCCGCAGCCTCGGTCTCTTCTTCGGGAGGCGGCGCGAGCTTGGCCACCTCGGCGGGGACGTTTTCCGTCAACTCCCAATTACCCGCCAGGCTGTCGGCCCGATACCAGGAGTCTTCGCCGGCGAACAAGAAGTACGAGCCCGTTCCGGGGTCGGAGACGATTGTGAACGCGGTGTTTATCACCCGCTTCAGCTGTGAACCATCTACATCACTCAGCCGAGGTTCGCCATCTATCGTGACCAGAATCGCCGGAGTCTGGGAGAACAGAATGACCGGCGGATCCATGTTCAGGGCTTCCGCAGACGCCTGCTCACGCTCGGCGAGTTCGAGCGCAGTCAGGAGCCGGTCGAGTGAGAGGCTCAGATTCCAACTTGGGAGTTCGTATTCGAAGAGGTTGCTGAGAAGCTGCTCCTGATCTTCAGTAATGTCGGGGAAACGGACATTGTCGACCGTGACATCGAGTACGTCGACCATGCGGGCATCGCGATCGGTTTCCACCCTGGCTGTCATCCAGACCACGCCGAACACGGGCTCGGTTTCCTCTTTTTTGGTGACCGAGAAGGCAGCCCGACCTTTGAGGTCGTTACCCTGGAACGACTCCACTTGCGGCTGGTACAGCACGACCGTGTGATTCATGGTGTCTATCTCGCGCGGCCAGCCGAGCGGCTCCTCCTGCTGCGGCGGCGGGCCGAGGAACACGATCCCCAGCAAGGCGGTACCCATGGCCATTCGCGGCATCCGAAGTCGTAGGCTTGAACTCATCAGCAATTCATCCTCACAATCTCATCTCTTGACGTGCGGTCTTACTATTAGACTGTCCCGACGATCCAATATACTGCCGGTGAATCCAGCTCTGGAGTTCGACAGCCGGCGGATCCCAGCGTGCAAGCAGTATCCTGACACCGATCGTGAGACCCCTTACCGCCCCCTCAAGCCCTGCGCGGGAACAGCGGCTCAGCCATTTTCACCTGGCCGGCCGAGAGAGCCGTCTTGATCTTCGCACTCGCATCCGGCAGAAACGGGGCAATCCAGTGTGCCACTGCGTACAGCTCGCGCAACCATCCGTTCAGACGGGCGCGTAGCGAGTCATTGACCCCTGCCCGGATGAGTGCCCAGGGTGCCAGTCTCTCG